>NC_010628.1:1685416-2022500 GCF_000020025.1 Nostoc punctiforme PCC 73102
CGGATGTTGCGGACAAATTTGAAGTTAAAAGGTGGTGATAAACAGTTAAAAGTTATTGTTGTCACTAGTTCTGTGCCCAGAGAAGGTAAATCAACAGTAGCAGCTAATTTAGCAATAGTAATGGCACAGATGGACCATCAAGTCTTACTGATAGATGGGAATTTGCATCGTCCAGTTCAACATCAAATTTGGGAATTAAATAATAATCAAGGTCTTAGTAATCTGATTCTTGAAGAAGCCAAAATCAGTACTGTTATCAAAACAGTGATGAATAATTTGGATGTCCTAACTGCTGGACTAGTACGACCTTCTCCAGCATCTCTGCTTGATTCAAAATGTATGGATTCTTTGATTCAAAATTTTGCTATCAACTATGATTTCGTAATTATTGACGCTCCTTCATTAAATGTCGCAGCTGATGCAGCTACTTTAGGTCAAATGACTGATGGCGTTTTGTTGGTAGTTCGTCCTGGGGTAGTTGATTCTGTTCAGGCTGCTGTTGCTTGTGAAATTTTAGAAAAATCTGGTCAGAATGTTCTTGGACAAGTTGTCAACGCAGTTGTATAGCCAAGTAAGTGCGGTATTCTTGTAGATAAGGGGTTATCGCCTATGTGCAACTGGCGTGCAAATGACCTTCATCGGAGTTTAAGTTGACACAAAGAACAGATGTGTGCGTCCAATGCGTATTGCATCTAAACAATAACCGCTATAAATTTTTAGCTATATGGTGAGGTAAATCATCCAAACTAAAAAATCAAAGGTTATTAGTAAATAATCAATCAAATTACAGATGACTCACTACCAAAAGTTACTCAAAATTTCCACTACTGCCAAATCTTTTTACAACATCACCGCTAAAATTGAAGCCGCAGTCACAGAATCGGGGATTGAAACTGGTCTTTGTACTTTATTTTTGCGCCACACTTCAGCTAGTTTAGTTATTCAAGAAAATGCCGATCCTGATGTTCTTGTGGATTTAGCGAATTTTATGGCAAAACTTGTCCCAGAATCAGGCAAATATATCCACGATGCAGAAGGCCCCGATGATATGCCAGCACACATTCGTACTGCACTTACCCACACTTCTGAAAATATCCCTATTAATCGAGGTCATTTAGTACTGGGAACTTGGCAGGGAATTTATATTTGGGAACATCGCCAGCACAGTCATTTAAGAGAATTGGTTATCCACATTTCTGGATAGCTGATTTTCCAGTTTGATTCCAGCTTGAGTTTTGTAAAGTTTAAATACTCTGGTTAGTCTGCCTACCCTTTGGATATAATTTCATAAACTCGTGGTAATATACATTAAACAAATTTCGCCGTGATACAGGAATCCAGTTTGATTTCTGAAAAAATACGTAGTAACGCACCCAACCCTCGATAATGGTGGGTTATGAACTCTGCTCTAATACACCCCCTACATACCTAGTTTTTCAAAAATTAAATAATAATCCTATAACTTTGCAATGAAAATTATTGATACGAAATTAATTAGACATATCATATTAAACAATTATTGTCATTTTGTAAACTCAAAAGTTAAGTTTATTTTGACTTATTTAATAATTTACTTAATTTCGATATACACTAATAGTTAGTATAAGCTGTTTGGGTTATTTCAATTACTATGAAGCAAGAACTGACACCAACTCATACTTTCCAATATATTGATGAAATCCTTGCCCAACAGTCTATTAATTTATTATCACTTAATCCCCAAAAGAAATTAATTACCAGCTTTGCTGAGTTGGAAAACTTAATTACTGAGCAAAACACCGATATTGAACTTCTTACAAATCTTCAGGAAACTCTCGAAGTCATAGTCTGTACCCAGTTACAAAACTTCCCAGAAAATATATTTTGGGATTTTGATTTTCTAGTTAGTAGTATGCTTAGGCAGGCTTTAGCAGCAAATGAGGGCGCTATTCCTTTTCTCAAAATTTTTGGTGAAAAGATGGTTTCTCTGGTAGAAATGTTCGGAACTAAAACAGAAATTCGCTTTCGTTATGTTCACGATTTTATGTATGGGTTTGAGTGGGCGAGGTGGGTACAAAAAGAACCACAAAAACGCGCATACATAGAGCCTTTTAGTCTAGTTTTTTTGGATTACTTACTCGCCAAAGGTAAGGAACTTGTACAAAGGATTAATCATGGTCAGGTCGTATCTTATAAACTATGTGATACAGGCTACCGGAATCCCTTCACTTTTTCTCGTGAACCAGAAGACGAATATCGTCTACTCACTTATCTAGCTGAGGAGCAACTTATCCCAGTAGCAGTGTGGAACTGGAATGCAAGCCCAGTATGGAACAAACCTTTCCAAGAAATGCGCCAGCAATTAGCATTAAAATTAAATATTCAACCACAGAAACATTGATTAGCAATTAAAAATTGCTGAAGAAAATAATTATGAAAATTGTTGATTTAATTACTTGGTTTGAAGCGTGGGCAAATCCCGCTTGGTGTGAAAGCTGGGATAATTGCGGTTGGCAGATTGAACCAGGAGTTTTGCAGGAAAAAGCACGGGTTTTGGTATGTTTGACACCGACTTTGGCAGTAATGGAAGAAGCGATCGCAGAAAATGCTAATCTGATATTCGCCCATCATCCCTTGATTTTTAATCCTCTCAAATCTTTACGCACTGGTGAAGCGATCGCAGAAATGGTACGGTTAGCTTTTACCCACAATATTGGTATTTACAGCGCTCACACCAATTTCGACCAAGTGCAGGATGGTACAGCTGATGTATTAGCTCAAATTTTAGAACTCAAGGAAGTTACTCCCATAGTACCAACACAAGCAGGATTGGGATATGGTCGTGTTGGTTTGTTAGAGCCATTTTTGACACTACAGGAATTACTCGCAGCTATTCAAACCCGACTTGCTCCCCCTAATTTGATTTTTTCCCCAACTACTGACTTACAGCAAATAATTTCACGAGTTGCTGTTTTGGGTGGTTCGGGGGCTGGTTACATTTCAGCCGTCGCCAAAACTGGTGCCCAGGCTTATCTGACTTCTGACTGTAAGTTTCATCAGTTTCAAGAAAGCCGAGATGCCTACGGCGGGCTGCGCCAACGCAATCTTATTTTAATAGATGCGGGACATTATGCTACCGAACGTCCAGCTTGCGATCGCTTGGTGCAAAAATTCCAGTCCCTAAACTTAGACTGGGTGCAATTAAGCCAAAAGGATGAAGATTTCCGCCAGTTTTTTGCTTGATTGCTTATGTTTCGCTATATTTTTGATATTGTCAAACTATTTAGCCTACCAAGATTAATGCCGAATATATTTGTATTAAAATTTCACCGTATATCCGGACTAGTCCCATCTAAATCTTATATTTAATACTATTTTTGTGATACAGATCACTAATTGCGTGTAACTATAATCACATGATGTTAATGTTCCATATCAACTAGTCGCAGAAGAAAATGTTCCACACTTGATATAACAAATTGTTTACTCTGTCCTAACCAAGATGATTCGCACAATCGTTGAATCTGCTTTCCAAACTGGATATCTTAGTGTTGAATCTGAGGGTTTACTCAAGCAAGTGCTAGCTACTAAATGCTATCAGTCAGAGGATTTGCCAGACCTTGCAGCCCTATATGACGCAGTTCATGCAGGTAAAATTAAACGGGAAGCATCCTCATCGAACTTGCTTATAGAATTTCCCCTACCACATAAATCTTCCTGATCCTCTAAAAGAACCAGAGGACCCGAGAAAAGCTTGTTGCAAGTATTTATGCTCACTCGTTATTCCATTCTCTTGCCCTTCTCTTACCCATCATCAGGCAAAAAACCTTAAAAATTCAAAACTCTTTGGGTGTTGTTGCTGAAAACCATCAAGGTCAGCAAGAGAATGAGTTAAGATCAGATACAAGTGGGTAAAAGTAAAGCCGAGTCCCCGGACTTCCCAGCAATGCCAATGAATAAAAGTAGGCAGATTAAACAACCGCAATCAACGATTGTTTTGGAGTATTATTTATTACATAATGGTAAGAATGACTCACCAAGAAATATGAACCTGATTAGGACAGATTCCGAATTGTTTGACTTCTATGAAGCAGACGTTCCTTAGAATAAGCTGAAAGGAGATTGAATTCATTACCAAAGGAACTCATGATTTATTGCCCAATATTTCCCAATATTTTGACAACTACAGGCAAATTTTGGCATTGAGTGATAAAGCGTACTTGTTCTCAACGGTGAAATTAACCTCCCAAAGGTGTAATGTAATGGGGTAGAACCCAGATTTTGACAGGTTTAACTACGTTGTTTAAAAAGGCAGAAACAGTACATGCTACACCGCAAGATTTATCAACTCTGTTGCGATGGGCGCGAGGTATGTGTTTTCTTGCGGGACCAGCAACGCTGGATTGAACGCGCCCGCATCATCGACATAGAGGGAGATTTAGTGACCCTACGCTATGAAACAGAAGAAGAGGACGAAGTTTGTTCTTGGGAAGAAATGGTTCGCCTTGAGAGCATTGGTGCTGTAACGCAAAAACTGGCTTCAGTGCCACGTGGAAATGTGGAACCTCTGATGACTGAAGACTGTCCCGAAGCCGAACGCATCCACAACCGTTACACTGACTCGAATCCAGAATAATCAGTGTTGAGGAGCCAGTACTAAAAACAGGTTTCTCGTTGGAGGTAACTGGTTTCTGATTCTGCCAGCTGATTCGCTAGGCTCTCCACTTACCCCAAAGGGAGAGCCTAGCGTCAAGGGAAAAGCCACTGGCTTTGCCTAGTGCCGAGTTCTAAGTCATAAATCCTAACTCAGGACTCAGCACTAGATAAACCTTCAAAAGCAGGACAGTAACCTTCAAGAGTTACCTTAAAGTTATACAACGGCGAAGCTGGGTTCCAACACCTCTGTCCTCTTTGATGTCGGCAAGTACCACAACAGTCAACATCCGTCCATGTATAGCGATCGCTATTTTGGCTAAGAAGTTCTCGTTGAGACAATCCCCTTAAGACTAGTTCTTCCCCTTGCCAACGAGCTTCGATTAAACCAGTATCGGCAAATTGCCGCCAACGCGGATCGGCAGTAATCATATTGGGTAGGGTAATTGTGATTACTGTTCCCAACTCTGTCAGTTCGCCTTCGTAGTTAGTCTCTGGTGCTGCTGGTTGTAAGAATGTGTCGCCGATAGGCAATTCTACTAAGGTGTTAGCCGCCGGAGAATGTACATGGTAGCGGTTTTGCAACTCTTCCAAGCTAGTCAGGTCTGCTAAGTAAGCAGGAGAACCGTGGACAAAAATGACGTGCTGGGGTCGCAAATTATGAATTAGCTGCGTAGTACCAGGGCCATCACTATGTTGCGCTAAGAGATAGCTTTCAACAGTGGTGGGTGCCAAATATTCTTTATTAACTTTTATATCAATTTTTTCTGGAAGAAGGATCAGCCAAGGACCGGTGTCTAGTTGGCAGTGTTTGCCTAAATCAGATGTAGAGTCGGTGAGGACTATACAAGGCGACTTGCCCACTGTGGGACGATGTTCTGCTTGTAAACGACGCACGCGGGGACGTACCCGTTCATCCCAAAATAAGGGTTGATGGCGGGCGAAGTTTTGCACAGATGGGGGGAGGTGGGGTAACAGTTCTAGGTAAGCATCGCAGCCAGTAGCGACAGCACCATCCACCCAGATATCTAAATCTCTTCCGGTGAAGTGGTGATGAGAGCGTAACAGCATTAGCATCTCTTGACCCAATCCTAAAGCAGGAGTGGGAAGGATTACAGAACAATGGTCAGCGATCGCCCGATTAATTCGCTCTGCTAGTTGATTTTCCTGGTTGCGGCGGTGAGGATGACGGGATGTGCCATAACTGCCTTCAATGATCAGCACATCCAAGTCTAAGCCCCGCAATTCTTCTAAACGCAAACCTTCTACCAACCGGGAATTTGATAAGAAAAAATCCCCTGTATATAGTAATTTGTAAGTACGCTGCTTGGTGGTGTAGGTAAGAAGAATGGCCACTGCCCCTGGTAGATGCCCGGCTGGAAATAATTCTGCTACTAAACCATCTTGAAATTCCACAGGCGATCGCAACGGCAAAGCATGACAAAATTTGGAAATTTCCTCAGCATCTTGATCTAGCCAATTCAGTGGCAGTAACTTGCTGGTTACTTCGCTACCATAGATAGGTAACTTGGGATAAGCTTTATGTAGTGCCAGCAAGCCTCTGGAATGATCTGGGTGGGCGTGACTAATCAAAACTAAATCTGCTGGTAGGGGCGAACTAGATCCACGTTCCGACTTAGTAAGCCCCTTAGCCAGCGATGAAATATCTTCCATACCACAGTCTAACAGAATGCGGTGTGGCCCCATCTTTACCAATAAACACACGCCCTCATCGTGATGCTGGACACTATAGGGCAAACATTCTAATTCAGTACCTACTTCCGCAGCATCTACGCCAGAAGATGCCGACAGATTATCCCTCATAATGTCCTCCCCTCCAACCTCATCATCATGGACATATCCCAAAAGCCAAAAGTTACGTTACACAAGTTTTGGTTTTGTGACTTAGGGGTAAGTTTTCGCGTGCGCCCCTACACCCTGAGAATACAGATTTTTGATTGGGGAGGACGCCTCAGCCGAACCCGCACTGGTTCGGAAAGGTGGGCTAACGAAAAGCCATCAAACTAGGAGCTAAAGGAGTTTGCCTCTTGTGTGTTTTACCTTTGCAACTTCTGAGCGCTGTTAGCAAACTCACCCTACGGAAAGTCGCCCAAGCCTCTACAGATTTATTTCAATGTGCGGAACCATTGCCGTGATAGTTATCTGAATCATAGAATCCGTTTTTCGTACCAAAGAATAAGCACGAAAGCGTGAAGATAACTGTTAATCCAGCTAGAATCAGCTTTACATCCATTCGTTTGCTGCCCCTTACTCAAGACTTTCTTATATTAATTTAGTGCTTCCGCAATCAAACCGGATCGCTAGAAAATCTTTACTATGCTTATGTGGATTGGGCAATAGGCAACTTTACCACAATCAGTCAGATTGTAGAACTTTTCGGTTCACCTGTCCATCCATCTGATTTAAACTAAAATTTTCACTGTTTCCGGCGTAGTTCTTGATTTAAAGAGAGGTGTACGCATTGTCTATTGATTTGAAAGCTACTGTAAATCAAATGATGACATACAGCCTCTAATGAGGTCATGGTGTACATATCACATTTGATTCATGACTTATATGAACATCTTAATGCTATCATCTACCTTTCCCTACCCACCAACGCGCGGGGGAACCCAAGTCAGGACATTTCATTTACTTAAATACCTGAGTCAACGCCATACTGTTACCCTCGCTACTCAACGCGAGGGCGATGTTACCGACGCTGAAGTAGCAGAATTACGCAATTGTGTCGATCATCTAGCCATTTTTGAACGCCCTTCAGATTCTGGAACCACAGGAATATTGAAGAAAATACAGCGATTTGGTCAATTTTTGCAACAAGGGACACCACCAAGCGTACTTAACCGCTACTCAGCTGAGATGCAAACATGGGTTGATAACTGGGTAGAAGCAGGGAAATGTGATGTAATTACCTGCGAACATAGCGTCAATGAAATTTATGTGCGATGTCTACGACGGGCTACGCCAACGCATTTTCAGAAACAGCTAAAAACCATAGTGAATGTTCATAGTTCTGTTTACGCTACCTGTCGCAACCAACTAACAACAGGCATTTCAGAAAATTCCCTGAGAGACAAAATTAATCTACCGCTTCTGCGGCGTTATGAGCAAAGCTACTGTGGTAAGTTTTCGGCAATTGTAGCGACAACAGAAGAAGATAAAATTCAACTACAAGAATTTAACCCCAATAGTGAAATTACAGTTATTCCCAATGGCGTAGATTTACTTTCTTTCCCCAACCGTAGCACCGATCCAGGAGGACATCGCTTAATTTTTATCGGTGCAATGGATAATTTGGCAAACATTGATGCTGTCTGCTTCTTCAGCAACGAAGTCTTGCCAGCAATCCAAAAACTTTATCCTGATACAATTTTCGATATCGTCGGTTCTCATCCAGTGCCAGAAGTTTTAGCACTCGATCAAAAACCAGGAATTAATGTAATTGGGCGTGTGCCTTCAATGGTAGAATACTTGCATAAATGTACCATCTGTGTAGTACCCATGCGAACTGGGTTTGGCATTAAAAATAAAACTTTAGAAGCAATGGCAGCTGGTGTACCTATAGTAGCTAGCGATCGCGGCTTAGAAGGATTAGCCGTAGATGGCACTAGTCATCCATTACGGGCATTACGAGCAAATACGCCAACGGAGTACATCACCGCTATTAGTCAACTCTTCGATCGGCCACATCTGCGTGCAGAATTGTCTCATAACGGTAGACATCTGGTAGAAACAGATTTTACTTGGGATATCGCTGGTAAAAGCTATGAACAAGTTTGTCTAGGGAAAGCCCATCTGCCTCTAGATAAATTCTAATTGTTTTTTCTTATCGGTCTGTAACAAATGTATGCAGAGACATTGCAATGCAACGTCTCTGCATCGGTCGGACAAATTATGCGATCTAGATCGTATTGGTTGTTAGTTAGCTTGTAAAGAAGCACGTCAATTATTATCAAACTTAGTAGAAGCACCTAAAACAAGTAATTTTTTATGCTTGCGCTTATTCTTATTCTTGAGAGTATTCAAATAACTATCAACGTAGCGGAAAGCAGCAGCACCGTCATAATCAGCAATGGCTATAGCTTGTAAGAAAACCTTTGAAGGAATTTCAAACGCTAAAAATCTTTCTGTTAAAATCAACAAATCTTTATCTGTGGCGGGAAAAGTAGTCTCTTCTGTCTCTTCTGTCTCTTCGGGTTCGTAGAAAATGTCTTCAATTAATGCTCTGTACACTTTGTACCTCCCCAAAAGCATAAGATGCAAAGCCTGTGATAAAGTTTAACTGCTGATCGCGAGTTTGTAAGTTAACTGGGAGTTCGGTACCAGGACATCCTATTTCCCGTAAAATCTCCAAACAATAAGCACCGAGTTGAGTGTATGGAGCTTGCTCCAATTCTTGAGCTACCTCTAGAGCCATCTCCAGATTAACTTGGATAACCGTCGTTACAGGGTTGGTCATAAACACGCCCTAATAAACTGGATGTTCTTAGTTTTGATCACAAGTACAAATAGCGTAACGGTGTTTTTGCGGAATTTATGAAGAGGGGAAAATAAAGTATCAGCGCATTTGCGGTAATGTATCGAAAATTATCCAAACAAGACTGAAAGCTTAACAATTTCAATCTGGGTGCGATCGCTACACTAAAATACATTGACATTCACTTAATGTCAAAGACAAGCCAATGTTTGCCTTATGCGTATAAATACTTGTTAAAGACGAAAGCGCTTGCCAGAAAACAAGCGAGGAAATGTGAAGATATGCCTGGGGCATGAGCCTACGGTGGGCAGGTACGCCATCGCAGTTAAATATTTTCTTGTTGGGGGCGTAAGCTGTTAATCGTAGCGGTCAAAACTAGGACAATTGCCAAAACAAACACGGTATTTCTGAGTATTGAGTTATCAGAGTGTTTGAGTGCGATCGCTACTAGTGCCCAAAGTATTACTCCTGCATAAGCGATGTCTCGACGCTGGATAACTATAACTGCTGCAACTGCTGTTGCTATCAATACCATGATGAGAGTCCATGTTATAGCAGAAATTCCCCAACCGTTCCACCCGTGAAAATACAAGGCACACGCTACATTGACGATGGTTGCCACGCTAATCCAGCCTAGATAAATGCTGATCGGAAAGTGAAGACACCATTTTTTCAGCCTAGGTACACGCGATTTGCCAATTTCTAACTGTACATAAACACCAATCAGGGGCAACAGAATCAAAAGCATTGCAATTACAGAAAGAGCAAAAAGCCTAGACAAAAACAGATATACCCAGATACTTTGAGCAACACAGGCAATCACCAACAGATAACCTGTTTTACGTAAATCAGGCTCATCTCGTTGGTTAGGTAAAGCTTGGTATATCCCAAAAGCAAACAACCCAAGGTAAATTAGCCCCCAGATAGCAAAGGCGTAATTGGCAGGGATAATCAGGACATTTTTAAAAAAAGTATTGGAAATTTCCCCTATACTGAGTCCATTGAGCGGAAAAACGTTCGATAGTACGTTGATAACGAAAGCACCAAAGATTGCAGCCAACGTAACAAGCTGTCGCCAAAAATCCCGGTAATTGCCTCTTGTGGACTGCTGCATAGGATGTTAACTGTTATCTTTTTGTGACTGTAACCATAAGTTTGCTCTGTGATTCGTCGATCAAGACGAGTATTTATACTCAGGAGCGATCTCTTGGTTTTAAGGGTACATAAACCCTGAAATTTCGGCAACTGTATGATTTAAAAACCAAATGCTAAAACTGCGCTCGCAGAAAGTTAAATCAAGCCTTTGGGCTTGTCCTCGCGGATTAAACATATTAGCAATAAGAATACAGACTATTGCGTTGCCAATAAAATTTAGTTGTTGTTCGTGTCGCTTTTGATGCGTAAGGAAAGCGATACACACGTTTGAAATTTTATGGTCTGCAATTATTGTAAATGATTGTAGGCACAATACTCTTCATAGCTTTGACTTGGTGCAAAGATAGTTTACAAAAGTTGCTCAACCAGTTGCCATAATATTGTCTTCTAGCCTTTGAAGACTCAAGGGTAAAAGCCAGATATCGAGCAAGTCAATCTGACTTTCTACATCTCGTGGAGAGTCAAAATTTTGGTACACTCAATCCATCTGGAAGGCTCATTTTTTAATGTATTAAATTAGATAAACTGCTAACTAATTCGATTTATACAAATAAGATGAACATTGAGAGTATTAGCATAAAAAACATCAAAATACAACAAAATATTATCTTACAAAACATTTCCGATCTAGCTTCAACTCCAACCCCAAACGCTGCTCACATACAACAAATAACCGAGAGTTTAGTAAAAATAGTGACAGCAATTGAAAAAATATGCTTCCAGCAGCAAGTAACACCTGCCAACCTGACTAGTTCATCCCGTCAAATATACTCCTGGATGAAGTTCTTGACAGATGAATGCAACCTGCAACTTCATCTGAGAAGCACTTATTATGTGCGGCAAATCGCTAAAGAAATTCTCAGTAAACAGGATCAGGAGTCAGTCGAAGTAATGATTGCATTCACTAATCTTGTACTCTTATACAAGGGTAAAAAGTCTAGTAACATTGCTAAAATTGTGATTAATGAAGGTTTTATTAATGCGTCAGAAGAGGTTTTACAGGCGGTAGTCAAATCTGCCCTTTTGGGCAATAGCCAAGCTAGTACACGACTTATTAGGTCGTTTGCCAGTTCATCAGAATACAGTGATGTACTACTAGAACTTGATTTAATTGCTGAAGTAATTGCAGAGAATGCACAAGGTAAATTTTATAACCTACATCATTTATTTGACAA
Organism: Nostoc punctiforme PCC 73102; assembly: GCF_000020025.1. GTDB lineage: Bacteria > Cyanobacteriota > Cyanobacteriia > Cyanobacteriales > Nostocaceae > Nostoc > Nostoc punctiforme. The sequence goes on from NC_010628.1 coordinate 1,696,877, forward strand.
ACTGAACTACGAATATTTTGCGGCAAATCTTGTCAAACCACGCCTTACATGGAGCCAAATTAACACTTACCGTAAGTTCGGACATTATGAGACAGCTAGAGATCGTGTGGTGATAAGTTTGACTCTTGACGATGCCAATATACCGGAGTTTGTTGCTGAATTCGTTTTATATCACGAATTGCTGCACAAGTACCACGGCATAAAGTGGGTTCAGGGCAGAAGAATGGTTCACACAAAAGAGTTTCGTGTATATGAAAGCAGGTTCAAGTTGTACAAAGAAGCATGTGTATGGCTGAAAAAGTTGGCATCTAGCCCAAGACCGTAAATATATTTAGATGTAATGAAAGTCTGTGTAATGCTTATTGTTAGCGAATTGTCAATGTTCTGGAAAAAAACCTAGGTCACGATTTTACGTGATTCTGTCATTGGAAGTAACAACCAAGGTAGAGGTTATGGCAACGATTTTTCAGTAGTGTAGAGGCACTAAAGTAATCGAGAAATTTTTCAATGGCATATCAAGGCGTAATTTTGGATGTAGATGGGACACTTGTTCTCAGTAATGATGCCCATGCTCAAGCTTGGGTAGAAGCATTTTCTGCCTTTGGCTATGAGGTGAAGTTCGAACAAGTCCGACCATTGATTGGTATGGGAGGCGACCAGATTATTCCTAAGTTCGCGCCAGGACTTTCCGATCGACAAGGAAAAGGTAAGGAAATCGCCGAGAAACGTAAAGAACTGATTATCAACAAGTTTGCAACAAATCTGAGTCCCGCCACTGGTGCGCGGCAACTAATATTGAAGATGTTGTCTGTTGGGTTACGTCTAATCATTGCCAGTTCAGCAACGAGTCAAGAACTGTCGGTATTGTTGAAAGCTGCACAAGTTGATGACCTGCTGAGTCAGGATGAGGCGACAACATCTAGTGATGCCGAAGCTTCTAAACCAGATCCAGATATTGTCGAAGCTGCTTTGAGCAAGTTGAATATAGAACCAGCCTCTGTTGTAATGCTGGGCGATACACCCTACGATGTTGAGTCTGCAAATAAGGCTGGTGTTGGCGTGATTGCATTTCGTTGTGGTGGTTTTGATGATAGTCAATTAAAGGATGCGATCGCTATTTACGATGACCCATCTGATTTGTTAACCCACTATGACAGTTCACCTCTAGCAACCAAAGTAATGAAGAGTACATAATCATTTCAAAAGTGGTCAAGTAAACAACTGATTTCTACAATTGGAGAGACGGCGATTTATTGCATCTCAAAAACCCAAAATTTTGCTATTAGCCCTTAACCCAAGCGTATTGGACTATAAACCTGAATGTTAGTTAAAATTTCAAGTTAATTTTTCGCTATTCGAGGTCTTTAACAAATATATTTTAGAGGCAATGTTCATCCCAACATTGCCTGGCATTTCTTAGATCCTCAATGTCATTAAATAGAATTTATTTAGAAGTGTCTAATGCAATTTGCTTAAGTTGCACCTTCAGACCGTTTTCTGGGCGTAAGGTTATTGAAGGCTGTGGCACGATTGGATATCCTGGGACTAAATCTATTTGGAAGCGTTGAGCGATAGTTGCCAATAACAAAGCCGCTTCCATCTGAGCAAAACCTTTACCAATACAAATTCTTGGCCCATCCCCAAAGGGTATATATACTCCTTTAGGTAGCTGCTTTTCAAACTCCTGTGTCCACCTTTCTGGTTGAAAAGCTTCAGGATTCTCAAAATACTTTGGATGACGGTGCATTACCCATTGGCTAATCATGATTGCCATGCCTTGAGGAATTTCGTAATCACCAATCTGAGTATCTACTGCTGCTTCTCGCCCCATGAGAGGTACTGGAGGATATAACCGCATTGATTCTTTGATAATTTGTTGTGTATAAACCAACTGCCCAAGGTCTTCGAGAGTTGGTAACTTCCCTTGCAGAACTTGATTTAACTCTGATTCTAATTTTTCACGCACTCCGGGGTTTTGTGCCAAGAGCATCCATGTCCAGGATAAAGTATTTGCAGTTGTTTCATGCCCTGCCAACATTAAGGTGGCGACTTCATCCCGTAGCAATTTATCATCCATCTGTTGAAGAGTTTGTTCGTCTTTCGCTTCCATTAGCATTGTCAACAAATCATTAGTTTTTTCCCCACCGTTGCGACGCTCTTGAATGAGTTTATAAATAGCTTCATCCATTTGGGCAATAGCATCACGATAACGAATGTTTTCAGGTCTTGGGAACCACTCCCATACCAGAAAATTCTGCCGTCGCTTACTTTCAAACCACTGCATTGCCACATCTAGCGCATCGGCAACAACTTTTGCTTCCCCTGCATCTATATCATCGCTAAATATGCACTTCATAACTATTTGTAGTGTTAAGCGCATCATATCTTCATGAATGTCATGAGTTTCACCATCGTGCCAAGTTTGAACCATTCGGTTGGTGTACTCAACCATTGTTTGGCTATATCCATTAATCCGTTTTTGGTGAAATACTGGTTGGGCAAGACGACGTTGCCAAAACCAGGATTCTCCTTCTGCGCTTAATAACCCTTCTCCTAGTAAACTTTTTAAGGCACGTAAGCCTCGGCTTTTAATAAAATCGTTGCGATTTTTGAGAACTTCTTCTATATATTCAGGATTAATTATTAAACAACTAGGTGTTAACCCTAACTGTAAGGGAACAATATCACCATAGTCACGACAACGGGTAAGAAATCCTAATGGGTCTTGTCCGAGTTCAAATAAATGTCCAACGATAGAGTTTACCGACGGTGCTGGTAACTCGAATACATCGGCAACCATAGCAAAAACCCTCTCTTTTTATGTGTATTCAAGAACATTAATTCACTGTTGATATTCAATCTTCATCACATAGAGAGATTTTCTGCTTAAATACGCTTTGTTACTTACTAAACCAAAAAGTTTTATAATTGCTTAGGCACAAGCCAAAAAAGATACCATCACTCATAGCCCAGATTCACGCTACACAACAATAAACTCGAAACACGGCTAGGTAATATCTTTTTTGTAGTCTCCCCTTACTGTTGTAAAGTTCATGTAAAGTCAAAGTTTTGAACACTCTGGTTTTGAAGTTTTAGGACAAGCCTAAAGGTGACACAAATATGAATACGATCGCAACGAAAGATGGCACGCAGATATATTACAAAGACTGGGCACAAGACAACCCGTAGTTTTCAGTCATGGTTGGCCGCTCAATGCTGATGCTTGGGATGAGCAACTAGTTTTAGTAGCAGATAACGGCGATCGCTCATGACCGTTGTGGACATGGGCGGTCAAGCCAACCTTGGAACGGCAATGATATGGATACCTACGCGGACAACCTCAAGAAGTTCGGCGTGCCAACGCTGATCGTTCACGGTGACGACGACCAAATTGTGCCGATCGCTAACTCAGCTCTCCTCGCAGATTGTCAAGGGAGCGATTCTAAAGGTCTATCCGGGCGCAGACCACGGATTGTCCAGCACGCATCGAGAGCAATTTAACACCGATTTGCTGGCATTCCTCAAGACCTAAACTCAATTGCCATTTTCGCTAGAAACGTAGCAAAAATAGCGTTTCTAGCAGATGTTCCCTTATTTCTGCCAAAAGATAGGCGACAATTTCGAGGGTAGCGATCGCATTTACTAAAGCGTATCTATGGTATAGCAGAACTACCTAATAAAAAACTGTAGAAGATTTAGGATAGATATGGAAACCTTACGGCTCCATGTATCAAATTGCTTGTTCAATGCTGAATTGGTTAAAAAGTGAAATGGTTTGGATATTTCTTACATTGAATGGCAAATATTATATCATTATATTTGGGAAAATTAGATATTAATTGAGTCAATCTTTTATGGCACGTTAACGCTATACAAAATAGTAATATAGATTAAAAAACATAAATTATTGTAAATTCCTATGGCGGACATAAATGGTAATTGGTTAGGAACTTACTGGCAAGATGAAATGCCAAGTCTATTTGAAGCAACTTTTGTGCAGAGTGGGAATGTTTTCAATGGTTCTATTTTGGATGATAACTATTTAGGAGAAGCGACTGTTAGCGGTGAGATAATTGGGCGTAATATCAGCTTTACAAAGCTTTATTTAATAACTTCACCTTCACCAGTTACATACACAGGCACAGTCTCAGAAGACGAAGATTATATGCAAGGAAAGTGGAGCATTGGCTCTCGCTACTCTGGCTTATGGGAGGCGCGACGACATGGAGAGAATTTGATTGTAGATTTACAAACTCGGCTGGAGATGCAAACTCTATTAACAACTTCAAAAAACCCATAAGTAAAATAGAGTAGAAAGCAGCCTTAGATATTCATAATTTGTGTAGGAGGACAATAGGAAATAGGAAATAGGCAATAGGCCTCTTTGAGCTATACTAACTTTTTTCAAGAATCAAATATGAGTCTTAATTATGTATATCATTGGCTAGTTGCTGATGTGTTTGATGATAATGGACAAGTCACTAACCACAAATAAATACTGGTAGAAATGGCGTGGTATTGAGAGTGGGGGCGAGTGTTGAAATATGCCAACAGTTGAAGTGGGTTAAGCGAAGGGGTTCCTGTAGGTCTTACTACTGATTCTAAAGTTAACAAAAATTAGAATGCACAAATGCTCAAATCTGAAAAACTTTGTCAGAGTAGAAATAAGGGTTTTGACATTTACCTATGTGCAATTAAATGACTCAAATATTTGAAGGTGCAACGAAAACAGACGATTATATCCGTGTTGCTCAACTTGCAGAAGTTCAGGCAGCAGGCAGTTTATTAGTCCACAAGCAAAAGCATACCATTGCTTTGTTTTACTCAAACAATACAGTTTACGCAATTGATAACCGTTGTCCTCACATGGGCTTTCCCTTACAAGGGAGCACTTGCAAAGATGGTATTGTTACCTGTCCTTGGCATTATGCCCGTTTTGACCTTGCTAGTGGTGGAACATTTGACTCCTGGGCAGATGATGTTCCTTGTTTCCCAGTAGAAATCCGTGATGGTGAAGTTTGGGTAAATTTAGCGCCACTAGTTAACCCTCATAGCCACCATTCCCAACGTCTGCAAGACGGTTTAGAGCAGAATATTTCTTTAGTGATTGCGAAATCAACGCTTGCACTCTTAGATATAGGGGTGAATCCGGTAGAACCATTTCTCATGGGGCTAGAATTTGGCACTCGTTATAACAAAGCAGGTTGGAGTACAGGTTTGACTATCCATACCTGCATGATGAATCTACTACCTTATCTTGATGTAGAAGACAAACCCCGTGCTTTATTCCACGGACTATCAGCAGTGGCTAATGATAGTGCGGGTGCGCCACCAGAGTTTGTTGTTCATCCACTACCCAACTCGAAAGTAGATTTTGCGACTCTCAAAAACTGGTTCCGCCAATTTATTCAGGTACGGGATGCTGAAGCGGCACAAAGATGTTTAGTATCTGCTATTCGTTCAGGAGCTGATTCAAAGCAAATAGCAGATATGCTGTTCTCTGCTGCTACGGATCGTCGCTATCTTGATGTTGGGCATACGCTTGATTTTATCAATAAAGCATTAGAAGCGCTTGATGCTATAGCTTGGCAAGCAGCAGAATCAATTCTGGCTAGCCTAGTTTCGGGTTTAGCCACTGCCTCTCGAATGGAAGAATCCAATTCTTGGCGCTACCCTGTAGATTTGGTGGCAATATTAGAGTCGGCATTTGAGCAATTACCAACTGTATTAAGTGTGGGAAAATCTCGACAAGGAAGTTGGTCACAAGGAGATGAACTAGTACCAATTTTACTGGGTGAAGACCCACAAGCGATCGCAGACTCGCTGTTAAATGCACTGGAGGCAGGTTGTACTGAAGAACAATTAGCTGGTGTCGTTACTTATGCAGCAGCATTACGAGTAGCTCGTTTCCACACCAATAATGATTTTGGAGATTGGAATTCAGCCCACCATCCGTTCACATTTGCAAATGCCGTACATCAAGCTTTACGAAGAGTACCAACAGTCGAAGTACTAAGAGGTGTGTTTGATGCAGCGATGAGTGTGTATTTAAATCGTTTTTTGAATGTCCCACCAGCACGCTTGCCAGAACCTAAAGACACTGTGGAAAATCCCGAACAATTACTCCAGCAGCTACCAGATTTATTAAACCGTCAGCAGCAAGTAAACCAGACAGGGCAATTAGTTGCTAATTATTTATACAGTGGTGGTAGTGCTGAAAGACTGATGGCAAAACTGGGTAAATTGATGCTGCGAGAAAACCGTGATTTTCATGTGATTCAAGAAATAGAAGCTGCTTTTCGTCAGTATTCTTTCCTCGGTCAAACTTCGGCTGGAATTCATATACTAGTGGCTGCATCTCGGTATTTAGCCGCTCATTCTCCGACAATGCGATCTCAAGGACAAACTTATCAAATTGTGGAACGTTTACATCAGGGCGCTCGCTTATTTGAGGAATCGTGACTGAAATTTAGATGCGTTTGCTTTGTGTGATAGTAGAATCAACGCAAATCTACATATTGACCTAAATCTTTATCCCTGAGAACTTGTCCCATTTTCTGATACTCCCGACGTAGCGCTCGAATTAAATGTACCATCTCAATTACTCCCCCATCATCTGCCGCTAAAAAAGCTGCTGTTAGCGCAATATAGCGAATATTAGCCCCTGTAATCTCAAAATTTTGTGCCAATAATTCTAAATCAAGATTGGGACTACAGGGGGCATTTTTGGGAAAAATTCTTTGCCAAATTGAATGACGATTCTTTGTATCTGGTAAGGTAAATTCGATAATAAATCGGAGTCGCCGCTCAAAAGCTTCGTCTATATTGTTACGGAGATTTGTAGTTAAAATTGCAATACCTTCATACTCTTCCATTTTTTGCAACAGATAACCTACTTCGATATTGGCGTAGCGATCGCGGGCATCTTGCACTTCAGAACGTTTACCAAATAAGGCATCGGCTTCATCGAAAAAAAGGATGGCATTAGAATTGGTTGCAGCAGTAAAAATGCGATTGAGATTTTTCTCTGTCTCGCCGATGTATTTACTAACTATTTGAGATAAATCAATTTTGTAAAGGTCTAATTGCAGTTGATGGGCAATCACCTCTGCTGCCATAGTTTTACCTGTACCGGAAGAACCAGAAAACAGAACATTTAAACCTTTACCTAAAGATAATTTATCTGCAAAACCCCATTTTTGATGTACTAAATTTCGGTATTCTGCTTCTTTGCAAATATCTTTTAGTTGTGTTATTTGGTTGGGGTGCAATACAATATCATCCCAAGTATATTTCGGTTCTATTTTACGGGCGAGGGTAGCTAAATCGTGACCTGATTGAGCGCGAGCAGCACTACATAAGTTTAAAAATGACGGTAGTGGTTTTTCTTGAGTTGAGTCAATTTGTTGCCAACGGGCAGTATTATAGGCAGTAGCGACAGCATCCGCAATCTGGTCTGGAGTGAGAAGAAAGCGATCGCACAACACATCTAACTCTCTATCTTCAAGAGTTATATGGGCTGCTTTGAGGTGAGTTTGCCAACATTCTCGGCGTTGACTAGACTCAGGAACTGTAAAGGGAACTGTAATTAACCCGGTTGCACCCGTCGCTGTGGGTATCCAATTTTTCACTCCTGAGAGAATAGTAATACCTATATTTTTCTCTAATTCTCTGAGAAAGGATTGATAAAGAATTTGATGCTCTTGAAGGTAGAGAATATCGAAGTTATCGAGATACAGCAAACGATTAAAAAACCAGGCTTCTCGCCATAAAAGTTGCAGTTTTTCCTCAAAGTTGGCTTTATCCTCTACCAACTTTGCTAAATCGACAACTAATAAGGGAACTTCCAAAGTTTTAGCAAGAATTTGGGCAGTGCGGCGTTTACCAGTGCGTAGGCGCAGCCCGCCGCAGGCATCAGTCCCTTGAAAATATAGCAGTAATGGTTGTTGTTTTTGCCAGTCTTCTATCAGCAATGCTTCTAGTGCTGTCTGTACATCTGCCTTGAGATATAAAGTATCGAAATATATAGTTGGTTCTAATAGTTGACAACAAGAAGTGAGGCGGGAATCTAACCCCGGTTGATGCAATAGCAACCTTACCACTTGGGAGTCGAGTATTAGATGATGAGAAAGAAGTGTAGATTGCTGCTGATGAGATTCTGGACAGAGATGGAGAAGACGGTGGTAAATTAGGGGTGAGTTAGTAGTAAAATGCTTACGTCGTGATAGCTTTTCTGGAACGCTAGAACAGAGCAAGTTTAAGACCATATCTACTGTGGGTTTTTTGTTACTCATATCATCTTGGAGATAAGCATAAACCCGTTCATAGTGACGATCTAATTCTGGTGCAAGAGCGATCGCTAATATATCTAAGTCAAAGCTAGATAAACTAAAAGTATTTTGCAACCATGCTAAGAGCGAATCTGACCGAATTGTAATTGATGTTGGCTCTGATGATATTTCGGTCTTTTGCAACCATGATACTCCGATTTCTCCCTCTGCTTTTTCCTGGGTTTGCAGAGTGAAAATCGCTTGTTTAATTAGCCAATCTAATCGTTGCAACATAGATTGCAACCCATTTAAATCAGGACTAATTTCTACGGCTTGGGAGATAGGTTTGGTAAATATCTGCGCTTCTGCTGCTGTTGAATACACTGGATATTCCTTGAGTGAGCAGTATATGGAAATGGAGCAGAGATTGTGGACGTTAGCAACGCCTACTGTAGGCATCGCACTATCCTAAATATTTTTTTCAATCTCCTTTATTACTTTCGCTAAAATGGCGATCGCACTACAATAACTTTCTTTTATATTTGATCGGCTATTTCTTTTACCAAAGCAGCAGGTATCTCTACTGTCATTGTAGTTGCCTTTTTTAATGTTTCTATATACGTTGGGATATCGACTTCTAGCCCAAAGTTTTCTACTCCAGCATTTCGCTTCACACTCCCTTTTGATGAGATAAAGTTAATAGACGATCCTTTGCGAGTGTTTAATATTGCCTCCATATGCTTTTTGTGTTCTCGATCAAATGTCTCGTTCCATTCACTAACATTTGCTTTTTTGGCACTCTCGTAGCTTCTTTTGTCAAAAAACCCTAAACTTTCTACATATTGTTTTTCCTTAGCTTTGCGCCTTTTTTCTATTTTGGTAGCTTCACTATGTGTATCTGTGTCCCCTATTTTTTCACTCAGCAGCTTCACCATACTCTTGATGACTGCACCACCCCCCATTGGCAATACAACTATGCCGTCTTCCTCTAGATGGTTTTGTGCAACAATTTTCAGAGCGAAAGGAATCAAAGCTGTAAGCAATCCTCCACGAGCATCCTGTGTTGCATCAGTGTGGAGGACAGTATAACCATCTGTAGGAGGTTCTATTTTCACCTCTCCAAGCCATACCGAACCTTTGAAAGTTACGTCTTTTCGTGCTTCAACATAATGATATTTTTTGTCTTGAGAGTAGATAATTTTTACTCCTCCCTCCTCTTTTAGCACTTTTATTTCAGTCCTATTATCCTTGCTGGTATCTTCCGCTCCTCCGCGTTGGATGACACCCTGGGGTGCTTTTGACATGAGATAATTTTTAGCTTGGAGAAACTTATCTGCCTCTCCCCAATTGTCATGTTTTTGGGTAACAGCAGGCTGCACCGCACCGCCATTCTGCTGCACCACATGGGTCAATTCATGGGCAATCAACTCCTGTCCCCCTCTACTCCCTGGCTGATATTCACCCTGTCGGAAGAACACATCCTGCCCTGTGGTAAACGCCTTCGCTTGAATTGATTGATTCAACTGATGAGCCTGAGCATCTGTATGTACCCTTACCCCACTAAAATCTGTTCCCATCGCTTGCCCCATTGACTGTTGCAGATTGGCATCCAAAGACTGTCCACCACCTCTAGCACTATTAATAGAGTCTGCCAAATCCGTTGATGCTTCACCTCCAGGAATAGCTTCTCGGCGCTGCACCATCTCTGGTAACTGCTTTAGTTGCAATTCTTCTTCATCTGTTTGCTGGCGTTGTAAAGTATTAGTTTGTATTGGCGCTGAATCTTCCTTTGGCAGTGCATTCGTTTGTGGTGTGTTGATCTTCTGCACCACATCCTTGGCTACTCGATCCGCTTCTTGCTCATACTTATCCCCCGCTTCCCCTATTGTCAGCTTCGCCTGAATAGGTGCGCCAACTTCCCCAGAATTACCCCAAAGTTGCGCGGAAATCCCTTGGAATTCAGGTATCCACGGCGTTTGCTTCCCTGCCAAAATCTCTCGCGTTGACCTTGAACCGATCGCACTCTCTAACTCCTGTCTCTCATTCCCACTCACACTATTTGGGTCTTGTTGTACTCTCTGCACAACTGAAGACAATGACCCATAACTGCGACTAGGGGCAATCTTTTTACTTATTGGCGTTGATGGCAGTGAGGGTACAACTTTTTGAAATATTTGTTTTTGGTACATGGTTCATCTCCGGCATTCGGTTAGGGATTGCTATAAAAAATAGTGATGACACATACTTAAGTGTTTATGCTGGTTATAAATTTTAGGTGTTTATTCTATATCGTAGTAGTAGACTAAATTATTACATTTTTATTCTAAAACACGGAGCAAAGCCCAACCCAGTTTTGAACGTCGCAGCAAGATTCTGCAACGTTAAGTTCCTTATTTTAAATTTAATCAATCGATTTTAGCAGACTTTTCCTAAATTACAATTTTTGCAAATATTACTAATAGTTACAAGAATATTGACATTAACTAATGTATATTTTATTCATAAGGCTAGTAACTGGCTGTATTATTTTCAACTATCAGTTATTTTCTTTCATAAGCTTTCAAAATGAACAGTGTCATAAAACGAACATTGTTTAGATTATGTTAGATGGTCTAGACACTACCTTAGAATTGCTACTGAAGCGAGAACTTCCACCTGATGTTCCTTCAGGAGACACAGAGGTGTTTATCAGTTTTCAGACCCCTTATCAAGGAGCAATTAAACAAAAACCAGCGATTAATTTATTTCTTTATGATGTACAGGAGAATCTGGAGTTACGCAGCAGTGCTTGGTCAGTGGAACGCCAAACTAATGGCAGAGCAATTAGAAAACGTCCCCCAGCTAGGGTAGATTGTTCATATCTAATTACTGCTTGGCCACAAAATGAAGAGGATGTCCAGACAGAACATCAACTTTTAGGAGCAGTGATGAAGGTGTTGCTGCGACATCGAAAACTCTCCGAACCCTTGATTGCAGATAACTTAGAAGGACAAGAACTTCCTTTAAGACTAATTAGTTTACGTCCCAGTAACTTACAAAGTTTTGGGGAATTTTGGCAAGCAATGGGGGGGAAGGAAGGAACTAGACCCAAGGTTGTCTTGCATTGTACTGTTACCATCTCCGTTCCTGTGGATGAAGCAGGAGAAGAAGCGAGACTGGTGGGAGTTCATCAACCAAACTCTTAGTTTCAGGAGTAGCGATGCTCGAACTATCTATAGTTAACCAACAAATAGCGATCGCAGGTAAAGTTTTGCAAGGAGAAACCCAAAAGAATATTTCTGGTGCAATAGTTGCAATTATTGAGATGCCAGAAAAATTTCGAGCCATTTTATCTCTAAAAGCACTGCAATACGGTTCGCAATGGGAAAAAATGTCTGAGCGGCCTGACCGCAAAATTACCAGCAATGATGGTTATTTTTACTTTACCAATTTACCCTCTGGGGAATATCTTCTAGAAGCATCGTTACCTACCAGCCCAACTCGATACAACGAAGTCAGAACAAAAGTTCAAGTATCTTCCCCTATCAATGGCAAAATTTCCACAACGATGGCGGATATTGTGCTTTCGCCCACGGGAATTAAAGGAAAAATTACTGATGTAACCGATCCAAAAAAGTTGATTACAAATGCCAAAGTACAGATTCAAGATAGCGGAGATACTACCATTAGTGACCAACAAGGTAATTATCATTTAATCGGATTAGAATCTCCAAAATTTGGTGAGCGTAACATCACCGTGATTGTCTCTGCAACAGGTTATCAACAAGTTTTACAGCAACTCAATATTCAGCGCGGCCAAGTAATTGCGGAGCAGAGTTTTGCTCTAAAACCCAAATAAATACTCATTTTTTTTAGGATAAGTAAATAGGCACAATAATCAACTATATGAGGAAAAATAAACTAAGCTAAAACTCTTATGCCTATTGCCTATTCCCTATTTACCTTCTTACTTATATCAAGGAGCTAATTAAATGCCAACCTATCTTTCTCCAGGTGTTTACGTCGAAGAAATAGCTTCGGGTTCTGCTCCAATTGTCGGAGTTGGAACCAGTATTGCTGCTTTTATTGGCACGATTAAAGCCAATGCTTGGTCATCAACTAATATTAGCAAGACCTCAATTAAGTCTGTGGGTAGCCCTACAAGCCCAGTTGATATTGGTGAGGGTAAAGGTGGAAACCAAAAAAATTATCCCTTATTGTCAGGAGATTATCCACTAGTAACCACAGTGGGGACTTATGGCTTCTTCGTTGGTGGGAGTCCTGTTAATTTAGATGATACAAACCCTATTACTAATAGCGATGCAGAAAAATCTGCAACCGTAAAATTTCAAGATGCAATTCCTTCAGGGGAAAAAATTACCGGATATTACCAAGTTCAACTACCTGTAATAGTAATTCCCAGCGATCCTAACATCGCTCAAGAAGGGGAAATTAAATTAATCACAAACTTTAGTGAATTTAAGAAATTCTTTGGTGACTTTTTACCACCTACTGGCGATACCCAAGGACAAAACACCTTAGCTCATGCAGTTTATGGCTTTTTCAGAAATGGTGGAACTCGTTGTTATGTCACCTGGATATCTGAAGAAAATAAACTTGCTGGTGTTTTAGATGCGTTTGAAGCTATTGATGAAATTACTATAGTCGCTGCACCAGGAAATTTAGCCCTCAGAGATGATATCAAAGACCATGCAGAAAAACTTGGCGATCGCATTGCGATTCTCGATAGTCTAGATACCATCGACCTTAGCAGCACAGGAGTTGTGAATACCCTTAAACCCTTCAACTCTGCCTATGCAGCTTTGTATTTCCCGTGGATTCAAGTTTTCGATCCTGCGAGTAATAGCAATATTTTTATTCCACCAAGCGGTCATATTGCAGGAGTTTATGCACGGGTTGATGGACAAAGGGGAGTACACAAAGCCCCTGCCAATGAAACTATTTTGGGAGCTTTAGATTTAAAATATAATCTCAGCAAAGCCAAACAAGATGGGCTTAATCCCGATGGAATTAACGTTATTCGCAAATTAAACGGGAATATCCGCGTTTGGGGTGCGCGTACCTTGGGCGGAGATGCAAATACTGAGTTCAAATACGTCAATATTCGTCGGCACTTTAGTTACCTGCGAGACTCCATTGATAAAGGGACTCAATGGACAGTTTTTGAACCCAATACCCCCGAACTCTGGGCAAAAATCCGCCGCAATATCAGTGCTTTTTTATTGATAGAGTGGCGCAAAGGTGCATTATTTGGCACAACACCCCAAGAAGCTTTTTATGTGAAATGTGATGCCGAAACCAACCCCCCAGAAGTGCGGGATTTGGGTCAAGTTGTCACAGAGATTGGCATAGCAGTTGTGAAGCCGGCAGAATTCGTGATTTTCCGTCTGAGTCAGTGGACTGGGACGGGAACGTAGGGGATGGGGAATAGACAAATAGGCAATAGGCAATAGGCAATAGGCAATAGGCAAATTTTCTTACTCCCCACTGAAAATAATTACGAATGACAAATGACAAATGCCAACTTTAGAGCCAAAAATACCAGGTATCTCTTTAAACTATGTCGTTCCTACTCCAGAACCTGAGTTACTAACAGGTGTTCCGGTATTCTTTGGTCTGGTTACAGAGGAAGTGAAAGAAGCAAAAAAGCTAACCTTGGCGACGCATTTTCAGCAGTATTTTGGTCAAGCTAAGGGATATTTAGCAGATGCAATCAAAGGATTTTTTGAAAACGGAGGTCGTCTTTGTTATGTTATAGCCTTATCTAACAATACTCTTGAAGCTCTGCAACAAGGTTTAGAGACAAGCGAAGTCTTAGAAAATATTGATTTGATTTGTGTTCCCGACATCATGCTTGGTTCAGATGGGGAAGTTATTCAGATGCAGCAAGCTATTTTAAAACATTGCGAGCAGATGGGCGATCGCTTTGCCATTCTTGATGCTTTGAATGATATAGGAAAACTAAATGAGCAACGCAAACGAATTTCTAGTCAAAACGGAGCATTATACGCACCTTGGCTAAAAGTAGAATTTCGCGTCGATCCTATTCCTGCCTGTGGTCATATTGCAGGAATATATGCAAGTTGCGATCGCACAGTCGGGGTACATGGCGCACCTGCTAATATTCCACTTGCAGGGGTACTGGATCTCAGTTTTTCCCTAACTCCCACAGATCAAGAACAGCTGAATCCAAAAAACGAAGCGGGAGTCAATTGTATCCGTAGCTTCCAAGGACGAGGTATGCGAGTGTGGGGAGTACGTACCCTCAGCCCCATCCCAGAATGGCAATATGTCAACGTGCGTCGCTTATTTCTCACCTTTGGACGCTGGGTGAATCGTAATTTAGCCGATACAGTGTTTGAACCAAATGCTTTTCCTTTATGGGTGCGACTGCAAAGGGAATTAAGCATTTATTGTGAATCTTTATGGCGACAAGGCGCTATCCAAGGTGCTTTGCCACAAGAGGCATTCTATGTCAAATGTGATGCTGAAACGAATCCCCCTGAAAATCGAGAAATGGGACAAGTAATAGCAGAAATAGGTTTAGCCCCCACTATTCCAGGGGAATTTATTCAACTTTTAGTTGTTCAAAGTAGTAGCGGAATTACACTTACTTAATTCAAATTTATTACAGGAGGTTCTTTTATGCCTACGATTTCTAACCCCCATGACCCATACAGTGGTTATAATTTCTGGGTGGAATGGGATGGTATTGTTCATGCTGGGTTTCGTGAATGTAGTGGTTTGACAGCGACTCGCAAAGCAGGAACTTATCGAGAAGGAACAGATAAAGCATTAAGCCAACGTCAAATTCCCGGTCTTAATACTTATGGTAACATTACCCTAAAACGAGGAGTTACCGATAACAAAGAACTGTGGGAATGGCATAAAAAATTACAGAATGGTGAGACAGATAGACGTAATCTTTCCATTATTTTGGCTAACGATCAAGGAGAAGAAAAAATTCGCTGGAATTTAGAAAATAGCTGGCCTACTATTTGGAATGCTCCAGGTTTTAATGCCACCTCAGACGAGGTAGCGATAGAAACTCTCGAACTAGTTCATGAAGGTATTACCATTGGTTAATATTTCCTTTCAGTAAAATCATGCAGCAAACTGAATTTCCTTTTATCTTGCCTCAAGGATATCTCGACTCGGAAGGTAACACTCACCGCGAAGGCATTATGCGCCTTTCAACTGCCTATGATGAAATTGCCCCCATCCGAGATCCAAGAGTGCAGAAAAATCCTGGTTATTTGGTGATTATTCTCTTAGCAAGGACGATAGTCCAACTAGGAACATTAGACCAAATTAATACCAAAATAATTGAGGGTTTATTTTCAGGAGATTTAGTCTATTTACAGGATTTTTATCAAAGGATTAACCAAAACGGTCATAGTCGTTTGCGGGTAGCGTGTCCCCATTGTGATGGAGAGTTTGAAGTGGAAACTATTCCCGTGGGGGAGTAGTTTGCTACCCCACAGAACGACTGCTGGAGGAGGTAGCTTACCTTGCCTACAATTTTCATTGGTCTTACGAACAGATTATGACAATGGAACACCGAGAACGTCAACAGTGGGTAACGCAGGTAGCACAAATTAATCAGCGACTTAGCGATTGAGCAAGAAAGAAATGAATCCCAAACTTATCGCACTAAATGCAGCTTTAGCCGCAGGTTCAACAGCCAGTTTATTGGGACACGATCCCTACATGGCTTATAACTTTGCTGTTGAAATTGGAGGAGTTGTTGTTGGTGGTTTTAGTGAAGCTAGCGGTTTAAGTAGTGAAATTGAGTTGGAATCTTATCAGGAAGGAGGCTTAAACGATTTTGTTCATAAATTTCCCAAACATACTACTTATCCAAATTTGGTTTTGAGTCGAGGATTAGTAAATATTGATTTGTTTTATATTTGGTATAAAGCAACTAGCCAAGGGTGGATTGAGCAGTTAAACGGTACGATTCTTTTACTTAATAGTCAGCAAATTCCGGTAATGTGGTGGACGTTTAAAAAAGCATATCCCGTCAAGTGGGAAGGGCCAACCTTTAATGCTAGTAGTGACGCAATTGCTGTAGAAAAAATTGAACTAGTGCATCAAGGAATTTCTAAGTTATAGGAATTTAGAGGGAATAGGCAAATAGGCAATAGGTGATAGGTAAGGAGGTTCTTATAGTTGTACTCAGCTTTGTAAAAATTGCATAGGAGTTTTGTGTTGCATCATGGCAAATTTATCCAATTGGCAAGATTCACTGGATGAGGCGTTAGTAAATCGCCTGCATCGTCCCTTACGTCAACCGGGAATGATGAAAATGGCGATGGGTCAGCGCATTATTAATCGTTGCGATCGCTTTTTAAATCGTTTACCTCTTTTGACTCAACAAATGCAACGTTGGGGTAATACTAATAGCCTATCATCTGAGTCTATCCCCATTGTTTATGCACAGCCTGTTTCATTAGTAAAAGAACAAGAAGTAGAGAATAGAGTATATAATTTACCAACTGTCTCCCAAGTTGATCCTTCGGCTAATATAATTCAAAGAAAATTAGATTCTTCTCAATCTTTAGCAACTAAAACAGTTAATACTACTATCCCTGTCCAAAATATAACAGAATTCTCAAGCTCGGATGTTGCGGATGAAACAACCAAATCTTTAACTTTAGAAACACAAATTAATAAAACCTCTATATCTTCATCTGAGCTTCCAGTAGTTTCGCCAAAACCAATTGCTGAACAATTACCAAAAACAGCAAAAGTGACGTTAGGAGATTCCACAGGCTCGCAAGCATCTTTGCCTAATAGTGCTGAATCAAATCTCAATCATTCATCTCAACCGATTCTAGATACCACTTCTATCTTTTCATCGGAAATTCCCGTAGTTTTGCCACAACCCATCGCTGAAGAATTCCCAAAAACAGCAGAAATGGCGTTAGCAGATTTGATAGGCTCGCAAACATCTCTACCTAATAGCGCTGAATCAAATCTCAATCATGCATCTCAACCGATTGTAGATGCCAGTTTTATGTTTTCATCAGAAATTCCCGTAGTTTCGCCACAACCCATCGCTGATCAATCGCCAGATACAGGAGAAATACAGTCATCACAAGAATTTCCCAGCTTTACTGATACAACCCTACCTATTATTCAAGCAAAACTTCAGAATTATTCCAGACCACAGCCATCTCTTCCTATTGTTAATAATTTAAATAATTTAGCTAACCAACAAACGCAAGTAGATAATTACGCAGGCAATTTAAGCTTAATCAAGCACGAACCAAAACAACTTCCTATCGTCACGGCTCAACCTCTAAGTCCTCAAGCTAATTTGCCTCAGCAGGAAATATCATTTGCTATCAATTCGCTAACTTCTCAAAATAAATCTGGAAAGTTCCTCAACACACAACCTATTACTGTTTCTACCTCACAAATTAATCAAACTAATCACAAGCAAAATATATCTTCCCTTCCCCTTGTCTCTGTAACTTCTACAAGTAACCCATCCTTAAAAGCTCAATCTTTGCCTTTAGCCGGAGCTAAAACTACCCCATCATCAAGGAGTAATAGCCAGCAATCAAACCTATCAAACCACAATTTAATATCAAATATTGATTCTTCATCACCTCCTATAACTTTTGCCAGTCCTGTATCACCAATAGCAACTCAATCCAATATTGACGTTGATGCTATAGCGAGTCAAGTTGAACGCAAACTAATGCGACGGTTAGTCATTGAAAGTGAACGCAGAGGGAAAAATCGATGGCACTAGAGAAATTAACTATCAAGGCCGAAAAAAATAACCCAGGAGATTTTGCTGATAAATTTAAAGTTCTTTTTAACCCTAATCAAGTGGAAATTGTCAAAACAGGCTGGTCAATGGGAAACTATGGCCCAGTTGCATCTAAAGAATTAACTCAACTCAGTCTTGATTTGTTCTTTGACACCACGCTGATGGGATTTCCCCCAGAAAATGTCCAAAACTATACCCGCAAAATTTTTAGTTTGACTCAGTCTCGCATTGGCAAAAATCCTAAACGTCCCCCTCGTTGTCAACTGATTTGGGGAACTATATCAGGTAAAGATAGCTTGTTATTACCTGATGGTTTTTTAGAAAGTGTCACTAAAAAACTTACTCATTTTCTCGAAGATGGTACGCCTGTCAGAGCAACTTTAAACTGTAAATTTAAGGAGTGGAAAGAACCAAAAAAAAAGGCAAAGATTGCTAATCCCATTGATGATCCTGTGAGAATTGTTAAACGAGGAGAAACTTTAAGTAGTATTGCCACTGAAGAATATGGCGATCCGGCTCTATGGCGTGTAATTGCAGCAGAAAATCGCTTAAACAATCCTCGGATGTTAAATCCTGGAACTGTGCTGACAATTCCTCCTTTGCGAATTACTAGCCTGACTCAGAGGAGTTAAATCATGCCAAATGATTCTTCATTATTAAATCCTAATGTCAAAATTTTGGTTCAAAATAAACCCCTAGCCGCAGAAATAGAAGCTGATTTAGTCTCAGTTTTAGTATCTGAGGATTTGGAAGCTCCTGGTATGTTCGAACTGCGATTGATTACTTGGGACTTATTAAAACAAGAAATGACATGGGTAGATGACAAATTATTTGATATTGGCAATAAAGTAGAAATTCAGATGGGATATGAACAAGAAATAAAAACCATTATGGTGGGAGAAATTACGGGATTAGAACCAGAATACACGCAGGATGTAGCACCTATATTAGTGGTGCGTGGTCATGATTTACGCCATCGTTTGTTGCGAGGCAGTCACACAAAATCCTTTCTAAAAATTAAGGATAGTGAAATTGTCAGTCAAATTGCTAGAACTAGAGGAATTACAGC
The DNA here is from genome assembly GCF_000020025.1 of Nostoc punctiforme PCC 73102. Lineage (GTDB taxonomy): Bacteria > Cyanobacteriota > Cyanobacteriia > Cyanobacteriales > Nostocaceae > Nostoc > Nostoc punctiforme. Next base: position 1,716,000 of record NC_010628.1, read on the forward strand.
AAAAGTTACTGATAGTAAAGTGAAGTTAGAATATATTTTGCAGCATAATCAAACAGATTGGGATTTTTTAAAAGAGAGAGCTAAACGTATTGGTTATGAAGTTGCAATGGAGCAAACAACTCTCTATTTTCGTCCCCATCAGAATGCTAAAGGTAAAGCTTTGACTTTAACTTATGGAGCAGATTTGCAAGAATTTTTGCCACGCTTAAGTACTATGAACCAGGTACAACAGGTAGAGGTAAAAGGTTGGATTTATCAAGAAAAAAATAAAAAAGAAGTCTCAGGTAAGGCAGAAGTAGGAAAAGAAGGTGGCACAATGGGAGGTTTAACTTCTGGGGTAAAAGCAGTCAGAAAAGCCTTTGGTGAATCAAGCCATACGATAGTAAATCAACCTGTGTCAAGTAAAGAAGAAGCCGATAGCATGGCATTGGGGCAGTTTCAGGATATGGCGATCGCTTACATTACCGGTGAAGGAACTTGTCAAGGTAATCCCAATTTACGCGCTGGGAAAGTAATTGAAATTCTTGGAATTGGTAAAAGATTTAGCGGTCTTTATTATATTAAAAGTGCGGAACATAGTTGTTACCCAAATCAGGGTTATAAAACTTCATTTACGGTAGGGAGAAATGCTACATGAACGGACTAGATGTTTTATTATCAAACAACCAAAATCATCATTTTTATGGTGTAACTATTGGTGTAGTCACTAATAACAAAGACCCAAAGAAGTTAGGAAGAGTCAAAGTAAAATTTCCTTGGCTATCTTCTGAAGAAGAAAGTTACTGGGCTAGAGTGGTAACTCTCATGGCAGGAAATGACCGGGGCATTTATTTTTTGCCTGAAGTTGATGATGAAGTTTTGGTTGCTTTTGAACAAGGTGATATGAATTTTCCTTACATTCTTGGTGCTTTATGGAATGGGAAAGATAAACCACCAATAACAAATGAAGATGGTAAAAATAATCAACGAGTCATTAAATCTCGAAGCGGTCACATGATTGTTTTAGATGATACTGAGGAAAACGAACAAATTATTATTCAAGACAAGACTGGTAAAAATAAAATTGTAATTAATTCTAAAGAAAATAAGATGAATATTCAAGTTGAAAAAGATTTAACTATTGAAACCAAAGGAAAAATTATCTTAAAAAGTAGCGATGATGATATCTCGATTGACTGTAAAAACTTGCAAATAAAAACTCAACAAAATTATCAATTAGAAGTAGGTGCAAATTGTACAATCAAAGCTAAATCTAAATATAAACTGGAAGCGCAATCTGGCTTAGGGATCAAATGTGCAGCCGGAGTGAAAATAAATGATGGTTCATTGGAAGTGATGTAATGGAGATTGATTTTTTAGGTGTGGGATGGGCTTTACCTGTCCAGCTTGATAAAAATGCTCAAATTGAGGTGGCGCGCTATGAAGATGTTGTGCGTCAATCAATTTGGATGATTCTCAGTACGGCCAAAGGAGAACGAGTAATGCGTCCTGATTTTGGCTGTGATATTCATGAAAAGGTTTTTTCTCCTAATAGTTTGGGAACGGTTGGACAAATTGTTAGTGATGTGCAAGATGCTTTAATAGAATGGGAGCCTCGCATTGATGTTTTAGATGTAGATACCATTCCCGATCCTAACCAACCGAATGTGATTTTAATTCAAATAAATTATCAAATTCGGACAACAAATAATATTTTTAATTTAGTTTATCCTTTTTATTTACAGTAATTTTTATGGCTTCTTTACCTCCCAAAATTGACCAGCGTACCTATGAGGAAATTGTTGAGCAAACCGAGAAGTTAGTAGAGCAATCTACCGACTGGAAAGCTACACCTGGAAATAAGACTGATGCTGGTGGGGCATTAATTCGCATCTTTGGGCGGATGGTAAAATTAGTCAGCGATCGCATCAACCAAGTTCCAGAGAAAAATTTTCTGGCTTTCCTTGATTTAATTGGGGGAGAACTCAAACCTCCCCAACCTGCTAAAGTCCCTTTAACCTTTTATTTGGCACAAGGAAGCCCCACAGATGCGTTAGTTCCTGCTCATACTCAAGTTTCGGCACCACCAGCAGAGGGTGCTGATGAAGAAATAGTGTTTGAAACAGATCGAGAATTAGTTGTCACAACAACGCAATTACAAGCAGTATTCCTGCGCGAACCCAATCAGGATAAGTATAGCGATCTCTCTGAGATGCTTTACGAGAAGCGCACTTTGTCAGGAACAGGACAACAAGACGGAGCTTTCTTAGCTTTGGAAGGCGATCGCTCTATTACCCATTCTCTTTATATAACTTGTCCCGAAATTCTTGCTTTACCAGAGTTAAAGGAACTACAACTAATTATTACTACCAATAATACGGTTGAAAGTGTCAATCAATTACAAACTTTACCGCTTAATTGGTCTTATTGGGATGGTTCTCAATGGCAAAGCATTCAAGCTCCTAGCCAAAGTCAGAACAATAATCAATCTACTATTACTTTTACTTTTGCCAATTTACCTATTCCGGCTCCTTATGAGCTTCAAGGAAAAACAGCAAGATGGTTACAAGCCAATTTAAATAATATATCTTCTCTAATTGGTAATTTCCCTCAATTTACCAATATTCAAGGTACTATTAATATTAAGCAATCTAACTTAATTCCTGAAGTTTGCTTATTTAATACTACTCCTTTAGACCTTACCAAAGATTTTTATCCCTTTGGCGAACAACCGGAAATTAATGATACATTTTATATAGCTTTAAACGATACATTTATTAAGCCAAATGCAACTATTAGTATTGATATAATTTTAACTTATAAACCTGTAAATATAAATAATTTAAAAATTGTCTGGGAAATTGGTAATGGTGGAGTGTGGCAAGAAATAGCAGATAAAAATAATCAACTTAAATGGATAGCACAATCATCAGCAATTCAGTTTACTGAAAAAGATACTATCCAGGCGAAGTTACAATTTCCCAGCGCAGAAAACATACCTTCTCCTAGCACTGTAAATGGAGAAACTCGTTATTGGATTCGCGCTCGGATTACTCAAGGTCATTATGGCAAAGCCGCAGATGAGCGCCTGTATCCTGTTTATGATGACTTGGCAGTTCTGCGAAAGGAATTCAAACAAGGAGCCAACGAAATTGAAGTTGATACTTTAGATTTATTTAAAACTGGCGATGCAATTCGTATCCTTCCTTATACTGAAGGGTTTTCAGAAGAAAATAAAATTACACAAATCATCAAAGAGACTAATAGGCTGAAGCTAGAAACTGGAGTTTTGAACACCACCTTAGGGGTTGGGACGCGAATCATGCGTAAGTTAATTATCACGGAAACGATTCCTCCAACTTACGATCCACCTCTGCTTAAGTCATTAAAATTAACCTACGAATTTACTCTGACAGAAAAAGCTATTTATTGTGCTGAGAATGATTTTATCTATTCTCATCCAGAAAAGTCGAGTACACAATCTTTTCAACCTTTTACACCTACGATAGATCGAGAACCAACCCTTTATCTGGGGTTTGATAATTCATTTAATAATAAAACAGTTACTCTTTATACACAGTTTGAAGCCCCATTACCAAATGAATTATCTGCTGATATTACAGAAAAAACCGTCCTTGCATCAACAGTAAATACTGGAGACAAAACGCTACAAATTGCTGATTTAACTGGTTGGCAAACAGGCGATCGCCTACAAATTCAGAACCCACTCAATACCAAACAATACGATAACTATATTATTAGTAATATTAGTAATAATTTAGTTACCACCAATCAACCTCTGCAACAAAATTATCCTCAGAATACCCCAGTGATTCGCCCCCAGCAACCCCAATTAGTTTGGGAGTATTCTAGTCCTCTGGGTTGGCAACCATTAGGAGTAGAGGACGAAACTCAAGCATTTTCCCAACCAGGTTTAATTAGATTTATTGCTCCCGCAGACCTTAGCCCTAGAGAAAACTTTGGGAAAAAACTATATTGGTTGCGAGTTCGTTGGGTATCAGGGAATTTTCGGGTTAAACCTCGTTTACGTCGCTTGTTAACTAATACCATTTGGGCCGTTCAGGCAATTAGTCTCCAAGAAGAAGTATTAGGTTCAAGTAACTACGAGCCAAATCAGGTTTTTATTGCCAATAATATTCCCATTTTGATGGGACAGCAGTTAGAAATCCAAGAAGCACAAATTCCCCTAAACATAGAATCTCATCGCATCAAGGTAATTAAAGATAATTTGGGAGAAATTGATGAAGTTTGGGTACTTTGGCAGGAAGTGGCAGATTTTTACGGTTCTAGTGCGAGCGATCGCCATTACACTTTGGATCGACAAACAGGCGAAATCCGCTTTGGAAACGGACAAGCCGGGATGATTCCCCCCAGAGGACGTAATAATATTCGATTGTCTTTTTATCGCACTGGAGGAGGTAAGCAGGGGAACGTCACTGCCCAAACCATTAGCCAACTGAAAACTACCATTCCCTACATCGATCGGGTAATTAACCTGGAAGCAGCAGCAGGTGGGGCGCAACAGGAAACTTTAGATCGTCTGAAAGAACGAGTACCAAAGCAACTACGTCACCGCGATCGCGCTGTTACTCTTGAGGACATAGCAGATTTAGCTTACGAAGCTTCTACAGATGTGGCTAGAGTCAAAGTAGTTACACCAGATTTGCTGACGGCTGATTTTAGCCCTTTGAATGAAAAACTTTGGCTCGATCCGACTAAACCAAATGTGCTGTTTGAAGATAGTCTCCGGGAAAAGTTGCAGACAATTAATGCTACCGAAGCAGAGAACTTTGAAAAAATGATGCGGGAAATTAACCGTCGTGCAGGGCAAGTTAAGCTAATGATTCTGCCCTACAGTAGCGATCGCCAACCAACCCCTAGTTTAGCTTTACTAGAGCAAGTCGAAACCTACATTCGTTCCCGTTGTGCGGGGACAGTAGATTTAGTGGTTACAGCCCCAAAATGGCGAGAAGTCACCGTAACTGCAACTATCACTCCTGTGTTGCTCGAAGATGCAGACATGGTGAGAAATATCGTTAGACAACACTTAGAAGCCTTTCTCCATCCCTTAACTGGGGGAACAGGGGAGGGCTGGCAATTTGGACGCTACCCGCAGAAATCCGATTTTTACGCCATTATTCAATCTATTACGGGAGTAGATCATGTTAATTCCCTAGAGGTGGAATTACCTACAACAAAAAGCAAGTCATTACTAAGTGCTGATTCTTTAATTTATTCTGGTCATCACACCGTCAATCTTAGTTCACTTTTAAATTGATCATTTTGATTACAGAGGAAAAAAGGTGACTTTACCCTTACCCAATCTTGACGATCGCAGCTATGCCAACTTACTAGAAGATGCAATTTCTCAGATTCCGCTTGAATACCCAGAATGGACAGATCATAATCCTACAGATACGGGAATTATTCTGATTGAATTATTGGCATGGTTAACAGAAATGGTTCTCTACCGAGTTAATCAAATTCCTGATGAGAATTATGCTAGCTTTTTGAGTTTACTTAAAGGAGAGGAATGGAATTTACCCATTAATATTTCTACCCAGGAACGACAAAATATTTTGCAATCAGAAATTCAAAAAACTTTATTAGAAGTACGCAAAATTTATCGAGCCATTACTCCAGAAGATTTTGAAAAATTGGTAATTTTCGATTGGAATAAATCACAATATGCTGATAACTTAAAAATTGCTAGGGTTAAATGTTTAGCACAATGTAATTTAGAGTCAACATCTGATAACTTTGCTAAAGGACATATTAGTTTAGTAGTTGTTCCTGAAGATAACGAAATAACTCAAGTAAATAAATATGAACCTTTATTTAAATTTCTTGACGATCGCAGACTTTTAACTACCCGACTGCATATCTTAGAACCTGAGTATGTATCCATAGCTATAGAATCAGAATTAGTGCTTCAGGATGGCGCACAAGCAGAAGCAGTTAAAACACAGGCAGAAAAGGAAGTCAAGATGTTTTTTGAACCCCTGCGATCGCAAAAATATTGGCAGGGAAAAGGATGGCCTTTTGGCCGGAGTGTTTATCTATCAGAATTATATAAATTATTAGATGACTTAGAAGGTGTAGATTATGTTGAAAACCTGCAAATTAAAGATAAGAATAATAACTCTAAATCTGAAATCAATTTAGCAGATAATCAGTTAGTTAAAATCAATCTCAAAGATAGCAAATTTACAATATTGGTAGAAGTTGGTAATGAACGTAAAAAAATCTGAATCAGTTAGTACCTATCATCAATATTTACCAGCAATTCTCCAAAAAGATGTTTTTATTGCTCAGTTGTTGCTGTCATTTGAAAAAATTCTCAGTGGAGTAAGTGAAACTCCCAGTCAAGAGCAAATTATTACAGCCAAGACTCAAAATATACCAGGATTAGAAGAAATTATTGATAATATTCATGTTTATTTTAATCCTCAACATACTCCAAAGGAATTTTTACCTTGGTTAGCGGGTTGGGTAGCCTTGAGTTTACGAGATGATTGGGAAGTAGAAGTCAAAAAAGCATTTATTCAACAAATTGTTCACCTATACGGTTTGCGAGGAACAAAAGCAGGATTAATCGAAATTTTGAGTATTTATTTAAAAAATTCAGGATTTGGAGAAAAAGTTGAAGTATTCGATCAATTTGATAATTTTCCGAATTATTTTCAAGTTCAACTAACTCTCAAAGACCGCGATCCTGATAAGTATTGGCGACAGGCTAAAATTGCTAAAGCAATTATCGATAGAGAAAAGCCTGCACAGACATTTTATTCATTAAAAATTCTTGTGCCAACGATGCAGCTAACTAAGCGATCGCACGTTGCTTATCCTTGCAAATTGTTTGCACCTCCAAAAAATCAAACCTTTGCCATAGAAGCCACGATCACTCCCAACAACATTAATAGCATTCCAATTAATCAATTAGCGAACCAGTTAGCTATTCAGATCCAAGGAAACTCGGAATTAATTACCCCTTACTCACCAGAAACAATTATAACTAATCAATCATTTTCAACTAAACAAAATTTAAATTATCAGCATTTACAAGAAAACTTGGCAGGCTTCAATGTTATATTGTCAAATCGAACCGATAAACAGTTTGTGGGCAATTTAACTATCAAGCTGTATTTTTCAATTAATGAAATTGAATATAACAATACACTCCTAGAACAACCTGTAAATTTATCACCAGTCCTAAAAATTTGTCGTGAAAATGAGAAAAGAGAAATTATTGCAGGAAATACAATTTTTAAACAAAATAGTCAGCCACAACAATCGGGAATGAAGCTGACAGAGTTTATATGGACTAAACCCTATAACTTTCTACTGTTTGAACCACCAAAAATTCAGGAGTTACAACCTGATATAACTGCGATTATTGAAAAAGTGAAATTTGCAGCAATTGTAGAAATTACCCAACCAAATACAATCAACTCAGATTTACTAAATCAAATCACAGTTCGCCTTCAAGATGATGTTTCAGAATTTTATTTATTGACACCAGAAACTGTCAGACAAAATAATACAATTATAATTAAACGTACTCTTTATTACCAAGAGTTTATACATATAGATAAATTTACAGTGATAATCAAAAACCTCAATAATCTTGATATTGCTGGTAAAGTAACTGTTCAAGCTTCCTTAAATATTAATCAGCGCTTATCTACTTATAAAATACTAGAGCAAACCTTTAACCTCACAGCCGTCTCTCCCTATAATATTTTACAAATTTGCCGTAAAAATGAGGAAGGTAAAATTATTTCTGGTAACACAATTCTAGGAACAACTAGTCAATCATTGAACTAAACTCAGGATAAAAAATGGCTAAAACTACTGATTTCACCAATTTTGGTAATGAACGTCCTAACTATTTTGCAGGGCAATATCTGTTAGAAGATGATTTTGAAATTCAACATAAATATTTTAGCGATCGCCAACGCTACCATAATCAAAGTCTTCATATTTCAGGTATTGTTGAAGGGTTAGAAGTTGCAGTTATTCAGGATACAAAATCTGTTCAAATTAAATCTGGATCGGCTATCAATACTAGCGGCGATTTAATTATTTTAAAAGAAAATATTACATTTTCCGACTTCAAAAATCTCATTGACGGCGTACTCTACATCCAATATGCCCAAGATAAACAAATTCAACAGCAAAAAGATGTACCAGATAGCTATACTCGTTGGATTGAAAAACCTATTTTGGGATTTGCAACTACAATTCCTGAAAATAGCGTCAACCTGGGAAAACTAACAATAGCTCAAAATACCATTACTCTTGATGCTAACGTTCGGGAATATTCTGGTTTATCCTTACCAAATTCTAATAGTAAAGCTTTAACTCTTCGCTCTGGAGGAAATGCCACTCCAAACTTAGCAGTTTTGACAGGTAGCTTAAAAATTGATGGGGATTTAACAGTAGCTGGGACAATCTCAGGAACAATAGATACAAAAAATATTACTTCTGGAATATTAAATGTTGAAAGAATTCCTAATTTATCGACTGATAAAATCACTTCTGGAACATTAAATGTTGACAGAATCCCTAATTTATCGACTGATAAAATCACTTCTGGAACATTAAATGTTGACAGAATCCCTAATTTATCAGCAAATAAAATCACTTCTGGAACAATTGTTGGCGATTTAACTGTTAATGGTAATATTACAGGTAAAAACTTATCCCTTTCAGCAGACGGTAGTAAGCGTGGTGTATTATTTCTTGCTTCAATAGGAGACTATAACCACGTACTGTATAATAACCTGTCTAACATAGATAATGAGGGAGTGTGGGATGGAGCCAAGTGGAATGTCTTTAACGGATTAAATATCCGAGTAGGAAGTGGTAGCTCTAAAAGTACAGCTTTTTATATCAATAATAATGGTAATGTTGCCATTGGCATCAATAATCCAGGTGACTACAAATTAAATGTGCAAGGTAATCAGTTGCTTAAAGGTAGTCTAACTATTCAGGAAGGTAGAGTTAATCTTGATGGCAGTCAACAAATTGTTTTTTCAGATAATGGAACTACAAACCAGCTGAAATTACAACTTTGGAGTGGATATGGTCTCGGTATTAATGGTTCTACTTTATTCTATACAGCTAGCGGCAATCATTCTTGGCGAGATAGTCAAAATATTGAAAGAATGTTGTTAAGCACTGCTGTAGATGGTGGGTTAACAGTCAAAGGAACAGGAAGTTCTTCTTTTGCTGGAAATTTAACTGTAACTGGTTCTTTATCGGTGGGTATATCTGTTGGAAGTACAACGAATATTGACCTATCAGGCCATATCCAACTCAAAGAATATGGACAACAGAATATTGCTTTTCTTCAAGCACGAGACGACTCATCCAATCGAAATATTGGTTTGAGAATTAGAACGCAAACACAAGGTAGTACACAAAGAACCCTTGTAGACGCAGTAACCATTACTCCCAGTGGAGAAATACAGGGAAAGATTTGGTATTCTGACGAATATGTATGGAAGAATGGTCAAACTGATGTCAAGATGGGACACAGTAGTAAATGCGTTGCATTTCTAACATATATGCAAGGAAAATTTGCTGGTAGTGGCGAACAAGTTTTTACTTATATAGGAAGTGACGGATATTGGTATCTTGGTGGAAAGCAGGGAGGTGGAGGTGCTGATATAGTCGCCAAAGCAAGATGTATTGGTTCTCCTAGTTAGTGCGATCGCCAAGCTTATAAAATATATTTGCAACTCAATATGACTCTATGGCTGACTTCATTCTCATCACTGGCGATAAAGCCATATTTAACCCTACTTTTGGACAAGCCATTGTCACCGTCCGTCCAGGCGATCTAGTTGGCACAGGCAAGGATAAAATTAACCAGAAACTAGTCTGTGTAGATGGCGACGAAAAAAAAGTCATCGTTCCTGGTTGTCCTTATATAACTTCCCAATATAGTATCCCTGGAGTTGGGATACTATCCATTGAATCCCTTGCTGGCAACCAAAAAGCCAAAAAGACAAAATCTGGTGATAAACCAGTACTGCTCAAAGGTGCTTCATTTAAAGCCAAATTTCAAGTCCTGGTTCCCGCACAAAAACCTTCTGTACCTAGTCCCATACCCGATGCAACCCCCCAATATTCCGGTACTGGCACATTTATTTCTGTGAATAGCAAAGTCAAAGGAACTTAATTAAATAATGAAAGAACAATTAGAAAAACGCCTTACTGAGCTCAAAGCCGAATTGGTATCAGGACAAAAAGTCATGGCAGATTTAGAGGCGAAACAAGCAAATCTGCGCGATACCTTACTGCGGATTAGTGGTGCAATTCAAATTTTGGAAGAACTCACATCTTCTACTAAGCAAGATGATTATCAAAATAATAATTACGTACAAGAGGAATCAAACGTTCAATATCAATTAAAAGATTGACATCCCTCTTGATTAAAACATAGGAAATTATGTGCTTTTACCCATAATTTAGCCAAAATTGTGAACCAAGATCAGCGATCGCACGGCGGTAAATAGAGTTTTATGACATCTTGAGATGCAAAGATGTAAATAACTTTATCCTTTTCAACAAGGATATGTTAAGACAATACCAGATAATTGCACTACCAGGTTATGCCCATAGATTTACGGGAATTTTATCAGGCTAGCGATCCCAGCAGAACTCTATTTGTCAACAATAGCTCTGATGGCAAGTATTACATAGATTTTTCCTCAGTCCGAGGTGGTGATATTCTTGGCAAGCTGAAGCAGAAAATTACCTTTTTTAAGCCCAATGAACCCACCTGCACTTTATTTACTGGGCATATTGGTTGTGGTAAATCGACAGAACTATTACGATTACAGGCAGAACTGGAAAAATTAGGCTTCCATGTAGTTTATTTTGAGTCTAGTGACGACCTGGAAATGACCGATGTCGATATTGCTGATGTGCTGCTGGCGATCGCTCGTCGTGTGAGTCAAAGTTTAGATAAAATTATACTGGAGTCACCAAACAAGTTTAATGAGTTGCTGCAAGGTGCTTGGAAGGTCTTAAACTCCGAGGTAACGGGAGTAAAAGTGAAGGTTCCCAATGTCGGCGATTTTGGTGTCACCTCGGAAAAAGAAAAGTTGTCTCTGTCTGTGGGCATTGGTGAAATCACCGCCAAGATGAAAAATGACCCAACCCTGCGAGAAAAACTCAATCAGTATTTAGCACCGCAAAAAACTAAACTGCTGGAAGCGATTAATCAAGAATTATTGGAACCTGCGATCGCTAAACTCAAACAGCAGGGTAAAAATGGTCTGGTGGTAATTGTCGATAATCTTGACCGCATAGATAATCGTGCCAAACCTTGGGGTCGTCCGCAGCAGGAATATCTATTTGTCGATCAAGGTGAGTTTTTGACTAAGCTGAATTGTCATCTCATCTACACCATGCCTTTATCGTTGAAGTTTTCCAATGATTACGGAATGCTGACTCAGCGTTTCCCAGAAGATCCCAAGGTTTTACCAATGGTACCTGTACATTGGTCTGATGGCAGTCTTCATGCACAGGGAATGGCGCTCATGCAGCAGATGGTACTAGCAAGAGCTTTTCCTGACATGACACCAGAGGAGCGTTTAAATAAAGTTACCGAAATTTTTGATAGTGCTGCTAGCCTAGAACGGTTATGTCAAATGAGCGGTGGTCATGTGCGGGACGTGCTGAGGCTGCTAAATACCTGGATTATGGAAGAGATGAGTCTTCCCCTAACCCGTGACACCTTAGAGCAAGTTATTCGTTCTCGGCAGAATGAGATAATGTTGCCGATTTCTGAGGATGAGTGGCAATTGTTACGTCATGTCAAAGAAAAGAAAAAGGTGAGTGATGACCACGGATATCAAAAACTGATCCGCAGTCGATTTGTGTTTGAATATCGCGATTGCGGCGAGTCTTGGTTTGACGTTAATCCGGTTTTGGCTGAGGCGAAGGAGTTGCAATGAGGAGGCAGGAGGCAGGGCGAATGGAATTCGCGGCTATACAAACATAGACGCTTTGCGGCTTCCTAAAGAAAAATTAAATGTTTGAAACCCACAGAGGTGGGTTTTGCCTGTGTAGACGCGGTTTCTAACTCCCTTTTAACTTATGACAGACTCGCAACCACTAGAAGATCGCCATGTAAACAGTGATGTCTACGACGGGCTACACCTACGCTCTCTGAAACAATTAGCTTGGGCGATTGAATCCTCTGTGGGACAGTTTAAGCTGATTTTGGCACGGTGTAATTATGCTAGCTTGCGCGATCGCTTAATCTCCAGATTGCAGGAAATTTGTCAAGTCGAAATTCGTGTCTTGGCGGTGCAGCAATCTAACAGAACTCTTTATACTGCGATTCAGGAAGAATTCGGCGAAGAGATACCAGCCTGTGTGATGGTTGTGGGTTTGGAATCAGTGCAGAATTTGTCTGTGATGTTAACTTCTGCGAATCAGGTGCGGGAAGAGTTTCGCAAGAATTTTGCTTTTCCTTTAGTGTTGTGGATTGACGATGAAATCTACAAGCAACTAATACAGCTTGCACCAGATTTGGAAAGTTGGGCAACTATGAGAAATTTTGAGATATCAACACAAGAATTAGTAGATTTTGTCACCGAAACGGCTAATCAATGGTTTAGTAATAACTTAAAACTTAGCTATAATGAATATTTAAAACTTAAAACTGAATTAGAAACCGCGCAAAGATATCTGCTGAGTGATAAGTACGTTGCTAATTTAGAGGTTGAGGCTAATTTAGTATCTTTATTAGGTTTTGTTAGCCAGATTAACGATATAAATATCGCGCTGGAAAATTATCAAAAAGCCCAGTCAATGTGGCAAAAGCTTAATAATATAAAAAGACAAAATAAAATATCTTATAATACTGCTTTTTGTTATAATATTAAATGTTTTAGAAATCTAGATATTAATCATTACGATTGGCAAGCTAATCGTAAGTATGCCCAAGAATATATCAAGTTTCTTGTACAATCTCAACGTCCAGATTTAATCGCTGATTCAATCTTTAAATTTGGTTATGTACTGCGGGACTTAAAAGAGTGGCAATGTTTAAAACAACTAGCTGAAATAGCTTTAGAAATACATAAAGCTAACAATCAGCCAGTAGATTTAGCAAAAGATTATGGTTTTTTAGCTGAGGCGGCGCTGGCTCAAGAATATTGGCTTGAGGCAAATCAATTAATTGAGAAAGCTTTAGAAATTTTCTTGCCAGTAATTCATAGCTTGAAATCCAAAAATATACCAGGATATTTATCAGAGATAAACGACTTATTCGACTTCGCCGATTTATTGTTCATACCAAATGATTTTAGTCTCTATATGTTTATAAAAGCGCGTTCTTTATATCATTTAGGACAACCTCACAAAGCAATTACTATATTAGAAGCTTCAATACCTATCAGTGTTCCAAATTGTAATTTAAAACTTTATTTGGATATTATCAGATTTTTGCAGCAGCTTTATTTTGAGCAGAAAGAATATCTCAAAGCATACAAAATCAAACAGCAACAGCGTTCCATTGAACAGCAATTTGGCTTGCGGGCTTTTATTGGTGCGGGTAGGTTAGAAGCTACAAAACAGGCATTTGTAGAGACATTACGCTCAAACTCTCCCCAAGGAAACATTGCCCCAGAAATTGCTGCATCTGGTCGCTTATTGGATATAGAACGTTTAATTGAACGCATGGGTCGCCCTGATTATAAGTTGATAGTAATTCATGGGCAATCGGGTGTAGGCAAAAGTTCCCTGGTGAATGCGGGACTAGTGCCGGCTTTAAAGGATAAAGCGATCGGTGTTCAAGATTATTTGCCGGTGGTAATGCGGGTTTATACTAACTGGGCGGAAGAATTGGGGAGGCTTTTGGGGAGAGATTTGGTTCGACTTCGCTCACCAACCGAGGGATGGGGAGATAAGGGGGATGAGGGAGAGTTAGAAGGTCAACTTCCACCCTCAGAAGGTCAACATTCAGCCTCAGAAGGTCAACATTCAGCCTCAGAAGGTCAACATTCAGCCTCAGAAGGTCAAGTTTCAGCCTCAGAAGGTCAAGTTTCAGCCTCAGAAGGTCAAGTTTCAGCCTCAGAAGGTCAACTTCCACCCTCAGAAGGTCAACTTTCATCCTCAGAAGGTCAACTTTCATCCTCAGAAGGTCAACTTTCACCCTCAGAAGGTCAACTTCCACCCTCAGAAGGTCAACTTTCATCCTCAGAAGGTCAAGTTTCATCCTCAGAAGGTCAACTTCCACCCTCAGAAGGTCAACTTCCACCCTCAGAAGGTCAACTTTCATCCTTAGAACTCGGAACTACGCAATATTTGATATCCAGACTCAAAGAAAACGAACAGCGCAACCTCCGCACGGTGTTAATTTTCGATCAATTTGAGGAATTTTTCTTTGTTTACACCGAACCTGCACAAAGGAAGCAATTCTTTGAGTTTTTGGGAGAGTGTCTGAATGTTCTATCGGTGAAAGTTATCTTATCGCTGCGGGTAGATTACATCCATTACTTGCTGGAGTGCAATGATTTGTCCAGTCTCAAGATTATTGGCAATGACATTCTCAGTAATAATGTGCTTTACAAGTTGGGGAATTTCTCACCGACAGATACCAAGTCAATTATTCAGCGTTTAACTGAAAATACTAGTTTTTATTTAGAACCTGCCTTAGTTGAACAACTGGTGCTAGATTTAGCCGGAGAATTGGGCGAAGTTCGTCCCATTGAGTTGCAAGTTGTGGGGGCGCAACTGCAAACGGAGAACATTACAACTCTGGCAGAATATCGGCAGCGTGGCACTAAGGACGAATTGGTTAAGCGTTATTTGGATGAAGTTGTTAATGATTGCGGCGTAGAAAATCAGCAAGCAGCAGACATATTACTGTATTTGCTGACTGATGAAAAAGGAACTCGCCCTTTAAAAACTCGCGCTGAGTTGGAACGCGATTTGCAGGGTTACTTCTCGGAGATCCCCCCAACCCCCCTTAAAAAGGGGGGCTTTATTCTTTCAACCCCCTTTTTAAGGGGGTCGCCGCAGGCGGGGGGATCGGAAGCTAGGGCGAAACAAGCTTCTGAAATCAATAAATTAGATTTGATTTTAGAGATTTTTGTCCAATCCGGCTTAGTGGTTTTGCTACCAGAAAACCCCGCCGACCGTTATCAACTGGTACATGACTACATCGCTGCCTTTATCCGCCAGCAACAGGAACCGAAGTTAAAGCAGGTAATGGCGGAACTGGAAAAGGAACGAAAAGAAAGAAAACTGAGTGAGGCGAAACTGAATAGCTTTCTCAAACGCGCCCTTTTTAGTACCGTGGCCGCAGGTTTAGGATTTGCTGGGTTAGCAGCAGCAACATTCCAGTGGGCAGTAGAGGCAAATGTTAATCAAATTAGCGCCATCAATAATTCTTCGGAAGCCTTTGCTCTCTCTGAAAAATATCCAGATGCTTTAATAGCAGCCTTAAAAGCAGGTAGCAAACTCAAGCATACACTTTGGGCACAGCACAGAAGCGATATCTTAATGCAAACTGTGGTAACTTTACAGCAAGCGGTTTACTTAAAGCCAAAGGAGAAGAAAGAAAATCGTGCCATAGAAGTGAATACTTTAGAAGGTCATAGCGATTGGGTCAGTAGCGTCGCTTATAGCCCCAATGGATACCAGTTAGCTTCTGCTAGTGCTGATAAGACCATCAAAATCTGGGATGTTAGCAGTGGTCAACTCCTCAAAACCCTGACTGGTCATAGCGATAGGATCAGAAGCATCGCCTATAGCCCTAATGGACAACAGTTAGTTTCTGCTAGTGCTGATAAGACCATCAAAATCTGGGATGTCAGTAGTGGTAAACTCCTCAAAACCCTGACTGGTCATACTAGTGCGGTCAGTAGCGTCGCCTACAACCCTAATGGACAACAGTTAGCTTCTGCTAGTGATGACAACACCATCAAAATCTGGGATATCAGTAGTGGTAAACTCCTCAAAACCCTGCCTGGTCATAGCAGTGTAGTCAATAGCGTCGCCTACAACCCTAATGGACAACAGTTAGCTTCTGCTAGTAATGATAAGACCATCAAAATCTGGGATATCAATAGTGGTAAACTCCTCAAATCCCTGACTGGTCATAGCAGTGAGGTCAATAGCGTCGCCTACAGCCCCAATGGACAACAGTTAGCTTCCGCTAGTTTTGACAACACCATCAAAATCTGGGATATCAGTAGTGGTAAACTCCTTAAAACCCTTACTGGTCATAGCAATGTAGTCTTTAGCGTCGCTTACAGCCCCAATGGACAACACTTAGCTTCTGCTAGTGCTGATAAGACAATCAAAATCTGGGATGTCAGCAGTGGTAAACCCCTCAAATCTCTGGCTGGTCATAGCAATGTAGTCTTTAGCGTCGCTTACAGCCCCAATGGACAACAGTTAGCTTCCGCTAGTGATGACAAAACCATCAAAGTCTGGGATATCAGCAATGGTAAACCCCTCGAATCCATGACTGATCATAGCGATAGGGTCAATAGCGTCGTCTACAGCCCTAATGGACAACACTTAGCTTCCCCTAGTTATGACAAGACCATCAAAATCTGGAATGTCAGTAGTGGTAAACTCCTCAAAACCCTAACTGGTCATAGCAGTGAGGTCAATAGCGTCGCCTACAGTCCCAATGGACAACAATTAGCTTCCGCTAGTTGGGACAAAACCATCAAAGTCTGGGATGTCAATAGTGGTAAACCCCTCAAGACCCTAATTGGTCATAGCAGTGTGGTCAATAGCGTCGCCTACAGTCCCAATGGACAACAGTTAGCTTCCGCTAGTTTTGACAACACCATCAAAGTCTGGGATGTCAGTAGTGGTAAACTCCTCAAAACCCTAACTGGTCATAGCAATGCGGTCAGTAGCGTTGCCTACAGTCCCAATGGACAACAGTTAGCTTCCGCTAGTCTTGACAACACCATTAAAATCTGGGATGTCAGTAGTGCTAAACTCCTCAAAACTTTGACTGGTCATAGCGATGCGGTCAGTAGCGTCGCCTACAGTCCCAATGGACAACAGTTAGCTTCCGCTAGTGATGACAACACCATCAAAATCTGGGATGTCAGCAGTGGTAAACTCCTCAAATCCCTCTCTGGTCATAGCAATGCGGTCTATAGCATCGCCTACAGCCCCAATGGACAACAGTTAGCTTCTGCTAGTGCTGACAATACCATCAAAATCTGGGATGTTAGCAGTGGTAAACTCCTCAAATCCCTCTCTGGTCATAGCGATTGGGTCATGCGCGTCACCTACAACCCTAATGGACAACAGTTAGCTTCTGCTAGTGTTGACAAAACAATAATTTTATGGGATTTGGATTTCGATAATTTATTACACAGTGGTTGCAATTTGCTAAATAATTACTTGATTGGTCATCCAGAAGTGTTAGAAGAGTTGCAATCATGCCAAACTCCATCTCGTTTAGCGCAAGGTGCGACAACATTAGTCATCCAAGGTGAAAAGTTAGCGCGAAATGATGATATTAATGGCGCTGTTGAAAAGTTTGACAAAGCACAGCAGTGGGATAATAAATTAAAGTTTGATTCTCAGGCGAGAGCGAAAGAGTTGGCGAAGTAAGGCAAGGTTGAATCAGGCTCTTTGAGTTGTATGGAGTTTTTTCAAAAATTAAATAAGAGTTCTATGAATCTATCCCACTACGGTAGGGCATATCGGAAGTTAGAGCTTTTATACAAGACGCTGCACGAAGGCGATCGCGTTATTTTTAACCACCTTATATCTCAATATATCTCAATACAGTTCAGATAAGACCAAAACACTTGTAGAGACGGCAATTTATCGCATCTCAAAACCCACGATTTTGTACAAGTGGCGCTTAACCCAAGCGTATTGCCTTATATCTCAATACGGTTTAATTAAAGGTTATTGGTGTAGATAATTGGTTTTTCAAGACGCGAGAAATCGCGTCTCTACATGAGGGTTTTGGGCTTATCTGAACTGTATTGGGTTAAAGGGCAATGGGGAAAGGGAAATTTAAACCCTTTCCCTTTCCCTTTTTCCCCAAAACCCGAAAAGTATTGGGAGTGATGGGGTTTCTGTTCGCCTCCGATCTCTTAAAGAAGGCGCTTATGCCGCCGCGCCCATTACCGAGAATAATTACTCTATAACTTTTTAGCCTGAAGCCCAAGTAGAACCAAGTCAATCTGCTTCCTCGATCGCTGAAAACTGAATTTTGCGTGTTCGTGGAACATCTCGTAGAGAAGAAGCGAAAGTGGCCCTCACTTCGGGCTAGAATCCTCTGTTTTGAGTTGTTGCTTGAGTACTGGACGATCCGACTCTGCTGATAGCCATCAATAAATAGAAGAGTGAAATTTCCGCAGTGGTCGATCGCTTGTGTAGACAGGGGATGGGAAATTAGATGAGTGGAAGGATATACCAAATCTATGACTAATTATAGATTGATTTTAGATTAAAAATGCCCCTAAAGAGAGTAGTTTTGCAAGACTGCTTAAACAATACGAGAATGAATTTCACCCTTTTACTAAGCCGATAGTGCAATGGCAAAAGCCTATCAATTAAGTGAATCTATTTATAGATATAATAATTGTCCTTAATTTGAGAACTCAATTTTCATGAAAACTTTCAAGTATTACTTGTTAATTTATGTAATCGTATGAAAAAATTAATTAAAGGTTTGCGCGAATTCAAAAGTAGTTATTTTTCCGCGAATGAAGAACTGTTTGAACAACTTTCTCATGGTCAAAAGCCCAGAGTATTATTTATTACCTGTTCTGATTCGCGTATCGATCCAAACCTGATTACACAAGCCGGGTTAGGCGAATTGTTCGTTATCCGCAATGCAGGCAACATTATTCCACCATTTGGTGCGACTAATGGCGGTGAAGGAGCAACAATTGAATATGCTATTCAAGCATTAGATATTCAGCAAATTATTGTCTGTGGCCACTCTCATTGTGGTGCTATGAAAGGGTTAATGAAGTTAGACAGTTTGCGGGTAGAAATGCCGCTTGTACATGACTGGCTCAAGTATGCAGAGGCAACCCGACGGCTGGTGAAAGACAATTATAGCCACTACGAAGGGGAAGAACTCTTAGAAATAATTATTGCTGAGAATGTACTCACCCAAATAGAAAATTTGCGGACTTATCCGGTGATCCGCTCTAAGCTCCACCAAGGGCAACTCAGTATTTATGCTTGGATTTATCAAATCGAGACAGGAGAAATTTTGGCATACGATCCACAAAAACACGCCTATGTCTTGCCCCAAAATCAGCTTCTCTCATCGGAGATAGATGAGACATTACTTAGCCCACCTTTAAATAGCAATGTGGAAATACATTTTACTAAAACTCAACAACGACCATTTCAATCGTCCGGCGAACTCCCTATTCCTACACATGAATGGTTTCCAATGACAGTGCTTTCTCCAGAGCAAATGGAGCGAATTTATCGAGGCTCGGCAACAAAGTAAAAATGTATTGTATAAATTTTTGAATAGCAGTATTTACAACTTAATGATAAAACTGTCTCGCAGATGAAAGTCAGCCTCTGTGCCTCGATGAGTTAACGCCCAGTAAGTCACTTTACCATCTCTATCTTTAATAACGGTAGTAATGGCAACTTCAATTGCTTGCTCCACAGAAATGATTTTATCTAAATCAACATTTAAGGCTAGTGCTAAACTATCAGCTTGATTTTGAACATTAATTGGGAGATTTTCAAAAGCTGTTTCCTTTTGCATTCCTTGACGATACCCATCAAGGCGATAGACATTCCAGTGTCCGCTCGGAGAAAGATTGAATTCCCAATACTGTTGAGAATTTTTGATGCCAAGGAAGAACTCGAAGCAGGTTTCTTTCCACAATTCATGCTTGCGTGACGGTGTGTTTGATGGCAGAGCGATCGCAATTTCTTTTAAATCGCCTTCAAGCAGATAATGGATGGCAAATTGATTACCATTTCGGCTGATATTGCCTGCAATTTTCAAATTAGGCATGGATTCAGTAGAAGGGAAGGGTTGTAGGGAAAATGTCTGGTTGTTCATTTCATGTCTTTGATAATGTTACGAATCTGCGTTTCTTGAGATTCAATACTTTCGGTAAGCTTAAACTGCACGATCGCTCTTGCCAAGTTATGTTCTGGGTGCTTAACTTTAAAGTAGACATTCCCGGCTAAATAATCGGCAAAAAATCTCAATCCTAATTCAAAGGCAATGAGACGGATGGCATCATATATATATGCATAGTCATTCTCGGTAAGAAACGCCTTTGCCACAGAGAGATAGCCTTGCAAGATTCCCTGACACAGGCCAGGATCGAAATGAACACTTTCCCAATTTTCGGTTTCCTCTCCAGCCTGATTGCAGCCCGATCGCAAACAATCGCCAATATCATAATGTACTAGACCGGGTTTAACGGTGTCGAGGTCGATGACGCTGACGGCTTGCTGGGTAACAGTGTCGAACATAACGTTATTAATTTTTGGATCGCCGTGCATCAGACGCAGAGGTAGTTTGCCCTCAGCTTTGGCATTTTCTAGGATATGTGCAAAGGCTTGGCGATCGCTAACAAACTGTAAGCAATAATTAACTTCCGAAGATTGACTAGCACTAGTTTTCGCCAACACTTCCTCGTAATGCTGGAGGTAAAGCGGTGTAATATGAAATCCTTGAAGGGTGTCAGCAAGTTTTTCTGGTGGCAAATCACTGATTAAATTGTGGAACATCCCCAAGGCATAACCAATTTCTTTCGCTTGTGAGCGATCGCGCATAGTATCAAAAGACTGGGAACCTTCAATAAAGCTAATCGCCCGCCAAAAGGAGCCGTCTGAATCCTGACAGTGGTCTTGAGCATCCTTAGTTAATAGTACGCGCGGTACTTCCCAGCGACGATTGAGGGGGGTGTGCTGTAACCGTTTATGAACATGCTCAGTGAAGGTACGCATATTCTGCATAATCAGTTTTGGCTGCCGAAACACCTGCGTGTTGATGCGTTGCAGGACAAAATGTTGTTCTTTTGAGGAATCTAGAGTCACTAAGAAAGTGTCATTGATATTACCACTTCCAAAGGCTTTAACGGCTGTAACCTTTCCCAGTTGGGCGAATTGGTTAGCGATCGCAATCAAATTCTCTGCACGTTGCCTATTAAATTTTTCTGTCATCTGTTTAACCTGCACTACTCCTCACATACATTGCACGAAGGCAATAGGGGATATAGTAGCGCGTCAAAATAATTCGTAATTCGTAATTCGTAATTCGTAATTTTTAAAGGTACTAATGCTAGCACAGGGTGCGACACCGATAGCGAGTATTCATCCCCTGTGGGGAGGCAGGCTACGCGCAGCGTCTCTTAGAGAGCGTCATAACCCATCGTAGATATTGCTCTTGTCGGCCCTGTGCTACTAATTCAGTAGTTAAGAAATTTCGTCGCTATCAACCCACTCATCATAAGATGAATCATAACCAACATAGTGAACAAAGTATTGCTGATTTTGGATTTGCTGAATCGTTGCGGAATACCAAGCTTCTTGGTCTTCATCCCAACATTTTACTTTTTGACCAACTGCATATCCATTGTCATCCGCAGAGCGAAGATCGCGAGTCCGAATGTCATCTTCACCTACCCACTCGTCATAAGATGAACCGTAACCAAGGTAATGAATAAAGAATTGTTCATCTTGGATTTTCTCAATTGTTCCCTGATACCAATCTTCCTCCTCACCATCCCAGACTTCTACTGTTTTGCTGACTTCATACTGATTCTTATCTGACTTGACAGCAGAAGCTGACGAAACATCTTGAATAGGCTTTTGTTGCTCTTGTTTAATTTCCTCTTTTACTAAAGCATAAGCTTCCAAAATCAAGCCGCGAGCGACGGTTTGAGTTCCCGTATGCTCGTAGTAATTGGTAGTTTGATCTAGGAATACCGCGACAAAATCTAAATTATCATCAGCAATCTGAATAAAACTACCCAAATTACTAGAAATTGATTGTGGGGTTATACCTGTCTTAGATACTAAGTTATTCATCCAACCTTGTACGGAGTTAAAACTCTGACCGATAAAACCAACTTTATCAGAGGGGTTACTACCTGGTAGAAAGTTATTGATGGCTAAGAAAACCGGATTTTGAGTTATTGCACCAGCATCAGTGCCACTAATTACTCCGTGAATTTTGCTGAGAAAGTCGGGACCTAATGGCAGAATCCCGTCTATACAAACTAAAGCTACCATCCGCATTAAGGAGGCATTTTGATAGTTGTTAGCAAGAGAATTAGCAAACTCTTGGGGGTTAGGTTGAGGAATGCCATTTAGTTTGCAAAAAGCGATGATTTCGACAGCGATTTTTAGCGCCAAGTCAATAGATTGAGTTACATCAGCTTTGGGAGTAATGTTGCCTAAAAAAGACAGAAAGCCGATTTTCTCACTAACTTTATTCGCTAAAGCTGCTGCTGCCATAGCTGTGTCTGCCTTATCAATTGTTTGATAAAGCTTGATTGCAAACTGGTAGCCTTTTTGAGGATCTTCGTATAATACGACAGCGCGATCGCGGATTCTCTGAATTACCTTAACATCGGTTTCTCCAGTAATGCTGCGAATACTATTTTCAAATCCCGTCAAATTGCTCCACTCACCTGGTGCTACGTAATCAAGAGCCTTTAAAACTTTGACAGTGATATTGTCAGTTGGTAATTCGTCAACCAACTGAATAATTGATTTATCCATCAGCCGATCCTCAAAACTCAAAGTTATGCTTACAACACAGTTCAACTAAACCCACAACAATTAATACCAGTTGCTTACCTTACGGGAAGCCTTTCTCTAGTCAACGCTGCGCGAATTACTGAACCGTATTAATAGAGTTCCCCGACTTGACCAAAAAATAACAAGTGGCGATCGCTACCAATATTTTTCGGTTAAGGGGGAAAGGGGAAAGGGAAAAGGTTTGAATTTACCTTTCCCCAGACCAAAAGAGAGATTATTGGGTTTATCTGAAAAGTATTGCGATCGCTACCTCGTAAAACTTCTCTGTTCAAGTGGAAGGGTTTAAAGTCATTCCTTTCCCTTTTCCCCACAACGGATTCCCAGACCACACCAGAGATAGAAAGTACTTATCCGATAAGTATTGGATTGCTTCTCATCTGCTGACTTTTCAATCATCTGAGCGCAATTCCATGCCAAAAATTTGTTTTTTTAACCTTTTGCTAGCTGTTCCTTAAACTTACCGGGATAAGTTGAAGTTGATAAGTACGAATTAATACTAATAAAGTATGTAGCTATTTTTTGCTAGTTACTTCGGTCTTTCATGCCATCTTGTCTCATGTTCACCCAAATACTGAAGTAAGTTTTTGCATCTATCCTTTTGTAGTTATGGGAGCGATCGCCCCACTAATGAGTCTAATTGCTCTGGTGGAGATGGCGATCGCTTTTGGACTGTTAGGAAGTGCGACTAACTTTGGATCATCACCAAGGCGATCGCACTTAATACATCGCTTCGGATAATTTGGTTGATTTTTTGAGAATTTGAAACAAACTAAAGAGGTTAAATAATTCCTATGGCTTTAACACAAGGGGATATTGCTTTTATATCCTTCAATGCTGATGAAGATGGCTGGTCTATTGTTACATTTGTAGATATAGACCCGAATACGACGATTTATTTCACTGATAATGAAGCTATTAGCACGACAGCTTTTAACACTGGTGAGTCTTATTTTCAATGGACATCAGGATCTAGTACGATCAATGCTGGTACAGTAATTCGTTTTAGTGCAGTTGATGTTGCTACGCTTTCCGCATCAGTTGGAACTCTCTCTCGTGCTACAGTCTCAGGTAGCAGTAACTACGGTCTCTCTGCAAGTGGTGACGTTATCTATGCTTTTGTTGGCTCTAGTGCAGCTGCTCCAACTACTATTTTAACTGCGGTATCATCGGGAGATGTTGTAACACCTGGTGATCCAATTACAAATGCAGGATTAACGGTTGGAGTTAACGCAATAGTATTAAGAACTAGTGCTGACTATGGTGAATATAGTGGCTCTAGAACTGGACAATCTAGCTTTGCAAACTATAAATCTTCGGTCTTTAATGTTAACAACTGGACGGTCGATCAAATTGATGGTAATTATACCACAACTGCTCCAAATACCACAAATTTTACGATCGCCGCATCAACCCCCACTGTCACGATCGCAGCCCAAGATGCCAACGCCGCCGAAACTGGCACTGATCCTGGCACCTTCCGCATCTCTCGCACAGGCAGTACCACCGATGCCTTGACGGTAAATTACACCATTGCTACGGGTGCTGGACAAGCCACAAGCGCAGATTACACACCAACCCTAACAGGCACAGCAATCATCGCTGCCGGAGAATCCTTTGCTGATATCACCATTACACCTGTAGATGATCAGACAGTTGAAGGAACTGAAACCGTTACTCTGACTCTCAATAGCAGCACCAACTATACTTTTGGTGCTACTGCTAGTGCAACAGTAGCGATCGCTGACAACGATACGGCTGTAACTTCCATCGATCTCTCCACCTATGTCCGCATCGGACGTTACGATCTGCCCGAACCTACGCGAACCAATCCCCCACTCAACAGCTTGTTGGCTCAAGAAGCCTCAGCAGTGACCTATAACAAGGATACCGACACGCTGTTCGTTGTCGGTGATGGCGGGAGAGCGATCGTGCAAGTATCGAAGACGGGACAATTAATCGACTCAATGACGCTAGCTTCTGGCAGTAGTCCCCAAGGAACAGAATTTTACGATACAGAAGGGCTTACCTATGTTGGTGACGGCAAGTTTGTCTTGATTGAGGAGCGAGATAGACAGGCTAATTTGTTTACCTATGCCCCGGGAACCACCCTTACTAGAAGCAACGTACAAACCGTAAAACTCGGTACGACGGTCGGAAATATTGGGATTGAAGGTATCTCCTATGACCCACAGACTGGTGGCTTCATCGCAGTTAAGGAGATTACACCCGAAGGAATTTTTCAAACAAACATCGATTTTGCGGCGGGAACTGCAAGCAACGGTTCGCCCACCACAGTTAACTCTACCAACCTTTTCGATCCAGCATTGGCTGGGCTTGCGGACTTCGCGGATGTTTTCGCATTGTCGAATCTATCAGCCTTGAATGGGCAACCCAACTCCAGCCACCTGCTAATTTTGAGCCAAGAATCGGGCAAGATCGTCAACATCGATCGCACTGGGAATATCTCTAGCTCATTAACCATCGTCTCCGATGCAGGTAATCCTTTATCCGTTGTGGATCAGGGGAATGAAGGAATCACGGTAGACAAGAATGGATTGATTTATATCGCTAACGAGAATGGCGGAGGTGATATCGATCACCCTCAACTTTGGGTCTATGCACCGTCCTCATTTACATATACCAATCAAGCCCCTGTAGCTGTCAGCCTTGCAAATACCGTCACCAGCTTGTCAGAAAGCACCAGTATTGCAACTCCCTTTAAAGTCGGTAACATTATTGTCAGTGATGACGCTCTGGGAACAAATACCCTTAGTTTGACTGGTGCAGATGCCAACTCTTTTGAGATTACAGGCAATGGTTTATTCCTGAAAGCGGGAACTACCCTAGATTTTGAAACGAAAACCAGCTATAACGTCAGCGTCAATGTCAATGACACCACCGTTGGCAGTAACCCAGACGCAACTACAGCATTTACCTTCTCAGTCACCGATGTAAATGAGAATCCCACCACCAGCGGTATCTTCATCACTGAAGTAGCTCCTTGGAGCAGTGGCAATTCGCCCGTCGCTGCTGACTGGTTTGAGCTTACCAACACTGGTACGAGCGCTGTGGATATCACGGGCTGGAAAATTGACGACAATTCAAATAGCTTTGCTACATCCGTTGCCTTGAGCGGTATCACCAGTATTGGCGCAGGTGAATCGGTAATCTTCATTGAAGGAGCTACCGTCAATCCTACTTTCCTATCCAACTGGTTCGGCGCAAACCCACCAGCCGGCTTGAAAATCGGCAACTACTCTGGTTCAGGCGTGGGCTTGAGTACGAGTGGTGATGCCGTGAATATCTATAATGCCACTGGTGCTTTACAGGCTAATGTCATCTTCGGAGCATCTCCAACTGCATCCCCATTTGCCACTTTCGACAATGCAGCTTTGTCAAACAATGCCACGATCGCAACACTGAGCGCTGTAGGAGTCAACGGCGCGTTCTCAGTTGTAAATACCTTAAATAATTTAAGCGTCGTGGAAATCGGCTCTCCAGGGACTATTGTTTCGTCTCTACCCACGATCGCGATCGCAGCCACTGATGCCAACGCAGCCGAAGCATTACAAGACCCTGGCACATTCCGCATCTCTCGCACAGGGAGTACTACCAATGCCTTAACGGTAAATTACACCATTGCCGCAGGTGCTGGACAAGCCACAAGCGCAGATTATACACCAACCCTAACAGGCACAGCACTGATCGCTGCCGGACAATCCTTTGTAGATATCACCATTACCCCTGTAGATGATAGCCTGGTTGAAGGTACTGAAACCGTCACTCTGAATCTGAGTAGCAGCGCTAACTATACTTTAGGTACTGCGACTGCAACAGTGGCGATCGCTGATAACGATGTCGCTCCTACTCTGATTCACGACATTCAAGGCAGTGGCTCAACAGCAGCTTTGACCGGAACCCAAACCATTGAAGGTATTGTTACCCGTGCATTCCTCGGTTCTACTAAACTTAACGGTTTCTACGTTCAAGAAGAAGATGCCGATGCTGATAACAATGCTGCAACCTCAGAAGCAATCTTTGTTTTCGACCCATCAGGGAAATTTACTGGCAACGTCGGTGATAAAGTCCGTATCACTGGAACCGCTAAAGAATTCACTACTACTAGTGGTGGAAACACCAGCAGTCTGACTGAACTGGATATCACTTCTGGAACTGTTAACAATCTAGGCGCAAGCACCTTACCCACAGTTACAAACGTCCAGTTACCCGTCACCAACGTTAGCGACTTAGAACGCTACGAAGGGATGTTAGTTAATCTCAGTGCTGGGAGTGGCAACCTCACTGTTACTGAGTATTTCCAATTAGGTCGTTTTGGAGAAGTTCTCCTTTCAGCCACAGGCTCCAGCAACCAATCCGGTACAGATGCCAGACTTGACCAGTACACTCAATTTAATGCTCCTAGCGTCAGTGGAAACTCTGCTTATTTAGCTGACATTGCCAAGCGGAGAATTTACTTGGATGACGGTAGCGGTACTCAAAACCCTGACCCCATCCTCTTTGGTCGTGACGGCAATCCTCTGAGTGCGTCTAACACCCTGCGAGGTGGTGATACCGTTGCCAGCATTACTGGTATTTTAGACGATCGCTTTGAAGGCTATCGCATCCAAACCACAACTGGAGTTAACTTTACCCCCACTAATCCCCGTCCCGTAACCCCTCCAAATGTCGGTGGTACCCTAAAGGTTGCCAGTTTCAACGTTCTCAACTTCTTTAACGGTAATGGCACAGGTGGCGGCTTCCCCACATCACGCGGGGCTGAGAACCTTATCGAGCTAAACCGTCAGCGCAACAAAATTATCCAAGCCATTGTCACATCAGGAGTAGATGTTGTCGGACTGGAGGAGCTAGAGAATGACGGTTATGGTTCTACTAGCGCCATTCAAGATTTAGTCAACGGATTGAATGCAGTTGCTGGTGCTGGGACTTACAGCTTTATCAATCCTGGAACCAGTTTGGCAACTGATGAAATCACAGTTGGGTTAATCTACAAATCTGGCAAAGTTACCCCAGTAGGTGCAGCAGCTACCCTAACCACCAGTGCAGCTTTTAACTTGGTAGGACGACAACCCCTCGCGCAGACCTTCGGACAAAATTCAAATGGCGAACAATTTACAGTAGTTGTCAATCACTTCAAATCCAAGGGTTCAAGTTCAGGGGGTGTTGGTGATGCTGATGCTGGGGACGGTCAAGGTTTCTCTAATGGAACACGGACTCGTCAAGCTCAAGATTTGGCAGCATGGCTGGCGACAAAACCTACCGGAACTAATGATACTGACTACCTAGTTGTCGGCGATCTCAACTCTTATGCGAAGGAAGATCCTCTGACAACCCTCGCAGGTGCAGGGTACAATAACCTACTGCCTGACACTTCTTACTCTTATGTCTTTGACGGACAGGTGGGTTCCCTCGATCATGCCCTAGCCACTAGCAGTTTAGCTGCACAGGTAAGTGGTGCAGAAAAATGGCACATCAATGCTGATGAACCGAGTGTGCTGGATTATAACACTAACTTCAAATCAGCAGGTCAAATCAGCAGTTTATATAATGCTGACCAATTCCGTGCCTCTGACCACGACCCTGTACTGGTAGGGCTAAATCTTGTTAGCACCAACAATGCTCCCACCAATTTGACTTTAAGTCCTAGCAGCACGAATGAAAATGTGGCCGCTAATACTGTAATTGGTACATTTAGTACTATTGACCCAGACACAGGTAACACTTTCACTTACAGCTTAGTTGCTGGGACTGGTGATACTGATAATACCGCCTTTGCGATCGCAGACAACACTTTAAAAATCAAAGCTTCTCCGAACTTTGAAACCAAATCCTCCTACAGCATTCGGGTACGCAGCACCGATAATGGTGGACTTTCCTTTGACAAGGTGTTGACCATCCAAATTAACGATGTCAACGAAGCACCTACAGCCGTAGTTGATACAATCAACGTTGCCGAAGACGCAACTACACTTAATCTCCGTAGTATCTTACTAAGTAACGATACTGACCCTGATGCCGGAGACACTAAAAACATCATTGCTGTTAACACGACAGGCACAAAAGGTACAGTCACCTTTAACCCAACCACACAAAACCTGACTTACGCAGCCTCAAGTTTTAACTCTCTAGCCCAAGGGCAGACTGCAACTGATAGTTTTAGCTATGCGATCGCTGACAGTAAAGGTTTACAATCTACTGCGATCGTTAACGTCAGCGTCACTGGTGTCAACGATGCTCCGACGGTAGTGCAACCCCTTGAAGACAGAATCATCTCGACAAGCAAGCTTTTTTCTTTCAACGTCGGTGACAAATTTACCGACATCGATCGAGGCGACACCCTTACCTACACTGCTACGGGCTTACCCACTGGATCTGATATCGCTAACACAGGTCTGATATTCGGCAATATCTCCCAAGCTGGCATTTTTGCCGTCACTGTTACCGCTGCTGATGGCAAAGGTGGTAGTGTTAGCGATACCTTTGACCTGACTGTTGCCAATAACAAGGCGACATCTAGCAACGACATTATCTTTATCGACCAACTTGTTGGTGTGAGCGTACTCAATGCTCTAGGTGGCAACGATCGCGTTATCGGCACTGATGCCAATGAGACACTCAGTGGTGGAGCAGGCAATGATTACATTGATGCCAAGGGCGGTAATGACTCTCTCTTGGGGAACGATGGTATTGACACACTTTTAGGTGGGGCAGGTAATGACATTCTTGAAGGTGGAGCAGCCGATGACATTCTTTTAGGTGAACTTGACAATGACACACTTCTTGGTGGAGGAGGCAATGATAGCCTCAATGGTGGAGCAGGCAATGACAACCTCAATGGTGGAGCAGATAATGACACCCTTCTAGGTGGACTTGGCAATGACATCCTTGTTGGAGGTGGTGGCAATGACCACCTGATTGGTTGGGGAGGTGGTACAAACGAAATTGACCAACTCAACGGCGCTCAAAGTGCAGATACTTACATTTTGGGTGATGCTAGTTCAGTTTTCTATGCCAAATCTGGCAATGGTGACTACGCCGATATTGTTAGCTTCAAAGCAAGCGATCGGATTCAGCTTAAAGGATCTGCTGACAATTACTTCTTGGGGTCAGCATCAGTATCTGGATTTAGTAGTTCATCTGTGGGTATTTTCGCCAATAATGGGACGCAATTAGAATTAATTGCGGTTGTGGAAAGCGGATTAAACCGCAATTTGTCAACAGATACTCGTTTCGTGTTTGTTTAAGTCTACTTTTTCTAAGATAAAAAGGTGCGTTAGGCAAAGCACATAACGCACCCGATAGCGCAATACTAAAGTTTAAACCTGTCCTTCTCCAAGTCAGAGAGGGACAGGTTTTTTGTATTAATAGAGTTCCCTGATGTAACCAAAAAAAACCAATTAGGGACTTGCGTGAAAATAAAGTACCAGTAAACCGAGTTTCGACTGCGCTCAACTCTCGATGGCTGAGGGTTGAGCGCAGCGATGCACTGAGCGCAGTCGAAGTGTCGAAACCTGTCTGGTTGGGATACTATTAACCCGCAGATCCCTTAGCGATCGCTACTACAACACGGCGTAAAGCCACCCAATGCAAGTTAAATGTGCAATAGCTTTTAACAAATATTGAATGACAGATATTGATTTTTGTCATTTTTTGATTATCATAGCTTTATCACCACAGTGGAGAAGTTGCTATGTTGTCACGTCAACTTGGAAAAAACGGTTCAACAATATCGGCGCTTGGGCTTGGCTGTATGGGTATGTCTGATTATTATGGCCCAGCCGATCGCAAGGAAAGTATTGCAACGATTCATGCAGCCCTTGATGCAGGCATTAACTTACTGGATACAGGCGACTTTTATGGTATGGGGCACAATGAACTGCTACTACACGAAGCCCTAGCAGGACGGCGGCGGGAAGATGTCTTCATTGCGGTTAAATTCGGGGCGCTGCGGTCTCCTGATGGCAACTTTATTGGCTTCGATGGTCGTCCTGAAGCCGTGAAGACTTCACTTGCCTATACATTGAAACGACTAGGAACCGATTACATTGACCTCTACCAGCCAGCCCGACTCGACCCGAAAGTGCCCATTGAAGAGACTATTGGGGCGATTAGCGAAATGGTGAAAGCTGGATATGTTCGCCAAATTGGTTTATCTGAAGTGGGTGCAAATGTAATTCGGCGGGCTCATGGCATTCATCCGATCTCTTGGCTTCAGATCGAATATTCACTCCTGAGCCGTAGTATTGAAGATGACATCCTCCCAACTGTGCGTGAATTGGACATTGCTGTCACCGCTTATGGAGTTCTCTCACGGGGATTGTTGAGCGGTCACTGGTCGAAAGAACGCTCTGAGCAAGCGCAAGACTTTCGAGGACATCTACCACGCTTCTCTGGAGAGAATCTAGATCGCAATTTGTTGCTAGTCGAAGCCCTTCGCCTGATTGCCCAAGAACGGAGTGCGACGGTGGCTCAAGTGGCAATTGCTTGGGTGCTGTCGCGAGGGAACGACATTGTGCCGCTAATTGGCGCACGGCGTTGCGATCGCTTGAATGAAGCGCTGGGTGCGTTGGAGCTACACTTAAGCAAGGACGATCTTGCCCGGATTGAGGCAGCAGTGCCACTAAATGCCGTAGCTGGCGATCGCTACGATCCAGGACAAATGGCAATGCTGGATAGTGAAAAGAGGTAAAAAAGTTATAGCATGAATGATTCACCTTTGACACCAGAGCGGATTCTCGACGCAGCAGAAGAAGTTTTGTGTCGTTACGGTCTGGCAAAGGCAACAGTGGTCGATGTGGCTCGCTTTTTAGAGGTGAGCCACGGCACAATTTATCGGCATTTTCCCAGCAAAGCTGCCCTGCGTGATGCAGTCGCAGAACGGTGGCTACATCGGGTTTCTATACCACTAGCAGCGATCGCCGAAGAACAGGGTTCCGCCGTTGAACAGTTGCATAGATGGTTTGAGCAACTCATGATTATGAAACGTCAAAAAGTCTTGGATGAGCCAGAGTTGTTTGCAACCTATTCTGCGATCGCTCAAGAGGCACGAGGGGTAGTTCAAGCTCACATTGTTGAACTGGTAAACCAAGTTGCTGCGATCGTCGAGAGCGGTATTTCCAGTAACGAGTTTAGAGTAACCGATCCGCAAGCAGCAGCCAAGGCAGTCTTTCAAGCGACAGTCCGGTTTCACCATCCAGCACACGCATCTGAATGGAGCGATCCAGATATCGATAGGGACTTTGCCCAAGTATGGCGCTTGTTACTTGCTGGTCTTGTGGTGGTTCAGTAGTTCTGAGTACTCAGTAAGAATCAGATGAAAGACATCTAAATTAGACATCTGGTGAAAAAGAATGTAGAGACATTGCAATGCAACATCTCTACAAGAGTTTCAAGTCAAGCATCATTAATTTCTGGAGATGTCTATTGCCTATTTTTCCGTCTCCAGTTGCTCTCGTTGCTTACCATACTCCCGCAGCTGTTTTAACAAGACTTCTTGGGATGAGTTAGGGATAGACGGACTAGGGGTTGGTTGAAGGTTGATGTCACTACTTTCAAAATTAGCAGGTGAAGGATTAACTTCATAGATGGGTAGCGACTTATCATTAGACATTGCTTGTTGGGTTGGTACTGGGGTAGGAATTAGATTATTTGGTTTGTTCACAGCAGCTTTTACCGAATCTAGAGTAGTAGCAACTTGTACTTGTTGCTGCATCTCTTGTGTAGAAGAGACTAAACCACTTAAACCATTCACCAATTGCCGCAAATTTTTTCGGAAATTAGGATCGCCTGTCAATTCATCCAAATCAGATGTAATTTTTTGAGTATTTTCAAAGGTTACTCTTGCTGAATCTAAAGTTTGTTGCAGCAGCACCACATTCTTGGGATCGTTTAAGGTTTTAGAAGCATCGCGTAAATTAGCTGAGGCTTGCGCTGCATTTGCTGAAAGAGCTTCTAAATTATTGAGTAATTCTCCTTGAGTCAATCGATTGACAGATGGTGATAGGCTACTGACTGTAACACGTAGTTGGTTGCTGGTTTCGGTGATATTATTTAAAGCGCCAACCAGCGAAGAACGATTTGTTGTCAACAGGTTATCCAGGTTGTTGAGCAAACGATTTGCTTGAGTTGCAGTTGCACCGAATTTATTTACTGTTTGATTTGCAGATGCATTAAGTTGGTTTGTCGCTCGTTGCACTGAATTAGCAGTGGCTGAAAATGTATTTAATTGTTGTCGCAAGCTTTTAGTCAAACCTTGTAAATCCTGACTTAGTTCAGTAAAACTGGATGCTGCACCTGTGGTAGTTTCTAGAACCCTATTGACATTTCTATAAAATTTGGGGTCATTGTATGATGAAGCTAGATCGGTTGAACTGCGAATTAATTCATCAACACTGATGCCAATCTGACCTTTTAAGCGAGAGCCATTACAGACAATCAGACTGGAATCGCAACTTTTATCTAGGGGTCTAGCAATTACAACCCCAGCAGGTAAAGTTGTTTTTGGTGTAATGTCGATAACACTTTCGCTAATTAATCCACTTTGATTAGCTTCCACCACGACATCACGGGGGATAATTAAGTCAGTTTGGGCAATTTCAATTTCTATATCAATCGCATTCGCTTTTGGTAGAACCTGAGAAATAGTTCCTACTTTAACACCTCGATAGCGAACTATTGCTCCCTTTTGCATTCCGCCAGCGTTAGCAAATTCCACAATCATTTTGTATGAACGGCCAGCAGCAGTAAATCTATTTAACCACAATAAGAGTAACCCGAATACTCCTAGTCCTAGCAGGAGCAACAACCCCACAGAGCCTTCTCTAAATGTTCGCCCAGACGCGAAGCGGCTTGTCATAAGACCTCGCATATTTTTCCTCTACCCAATAATTAGTTATGAGTTTGGAGTGATGAGTTAGGAGTTATGAATTGAATTTAACTCTCATTCCTCATTTTTTACTCCTCACTTTTCACTTTTTAACCGACGACTTGAATCGGCCCTTGCACGCTTCCACTCATAAATTGTTTGATCAAGGGATTTTCTGTGTTGTATATCTCACTAACTGTACCCTGCCACTGCACTCTCCCTTCATAGAGAAATATAAGTCTATCAGCTGTACGGCGAATAGTGCTGTCTTGGTGAGTAACAACAGCGTATGTACTACAAACTCCATTCAAACATTGCAAATAGCGGATTAAATCTTCGATTACAGTTGAGGCAATAGGATCGAGTCCGGCTGTTGGTTCATCGTATAACAGAACTTCTGGTCCTTCTGAGGGATTATCGGGGTTAGACATGATTGCACGGGCAAAACTTACCCGTTTTCGCATTCCCCCGGAAAGTTCGGCTGGGTAAAGGTCGCTTATTGATGGCAAACCGACCATCTCCAATTTTTCTTTTACCAAATCTCGAATGCGCGATCGCGGCAACTTTGAATTTTGATAAAGTAAAAATCCCACATTCTCCTCCACCGTCAGCGAATCAAATAGCGCCGCCTGTTGAAACACCATGCCAATGCCAACTGGCTGTCCAGCATCCTCAATCAAACCGTCCCGCCGTACTCCTTGAACATAAATTTCTCCTTCATCAGGAGCAAGTAACCCCGCCATCACCCGTAGAATTGTTGATTTACCAGTCCCTGATGGCCCAATAATCCCTAGTGCTTCTCCCCGGTAGATGGTTAAGTCTACATTATCTAGAACTTTATGGCTACCAAAGGACTTAGAAACACCTTTTAGTTCAATCAATGGTTCAGTCATTAGTTATTAGTCATTAGTCATTGGTGAGCCAATGCCTTGGCAGGTTCCCCTATTTGTACCCTTACCAGGAAGCAAGCTACGCAGTGATGTCATAGTTATTGATAAGGCATTTGTATATTACATTATAAGTATATGATTAGCATTTTAATTAGCAAACTTTATTTTTTTAGCATAATAATATTTAGTTATTTACAATTTTAATGTCATAGAATCCCCTTAACCCAACGTTCACAAAGATACCGTAGTAACTTAATGTCTCAGTAAAGGGAAACTAAGACTCCAGTTTTCTGTGGAGATTAGCAAATCCGTTTAATAATATATTCATCCCATTAGAGGCTATAACTACTCAAATAAAAGCCAAGAAATAATTAACTGTTTAAAGTAATATATAGCAATTTTATTTTTGAAATTCAAGTTTTGCGAACTACTGACTTATCTTAAACTCTAGGTTTATAGTTATTTTAAAATGATTTGCAATTGCTATACAAATATTTAATTAATTAACATCTAAAGTTATTGCTATTAACAGAGCTATTATCTTATTTTAGATGTTAATAATATTTGTCCTAAATCTTGTAGTTGTCAACTACAAAAATTATTTACTAATATTGTAATATTACTAAGAAAAATAAAAGTAGAGATTATGAGTAGCAACTTAGAACAGTTTGCAAGTGATAATTCTTCTGGTATTTGCCCAGAAGCGCTGGAATATATGATTAGAGCAAATCAAGGTAGTGTTCCAGCTTATGGGAATGATGAATGGACTCAAAAAGCAACAGATTATTTTCGGGAACTCTTCGAAATTGATTGTGAAGTATTTTTCACCTTTAATGGTACAGCCGCAAATTCTTTATCTTTAGCTGCCCTTTGCCAGTCATATCACAGCGTAATTTGCCATGAAACATCTCACATAGAAACAGATGAATGTGGCGCACCTGAATTTGCATCTAATGGTTCTAAACTTTTACTTGCCCAAGGGAAAAATGGCAAGTTAACACCAGAATCTATAGAGGCAATTGTCACTAGACGCACTGATATTCATTATCCCAAGCCTAAAGTTATTAGTATTACCCAATCAACTGAATTAGGAACTTTATATTCTATTGAAGAACTTCTAAAAATTAAAGGAGTAGCGAAAAAGTATAATTTAAAAATTCACATGGATGGCGCTCGTTTTGCAAATGCAGTTGCCGCTATGAATAAAAGCCCTGCTGAAATTACTTGGAAAACTGGAGTAGATGTATTATGCTTTTGTGGTACTAAGAATGGAATGGCATTAGGTGAAGCAATTCTTTTCTTCAACAAAGAGTTAGCAGAAGACTTTGATTATCGATGCAAGCAAGCAGGTCAGTTAGCGTCAAAAATGCGGTTTATTTCTGCTCCTTGGTTGGGTTTATTAGAAACGGGTGCTTGGCTAAAAAATGCTAGACATGCTAATCAATGTGCTGAATATTTAGAAAATCAACTCTTAAATATAGAAGGCGTTGACTTGATGTTTCCCAGAGAAGCCAACGCCGTATTTGTGAAATTACCTGAACAAGTCATTCACACCTTAAAAGCAAATAACTGGCAGTTTTATACATTTATCGGTGTGGGAGGAGTACGTTTTATGTGTTCTTGGAACACAACACAATCTAGGATTGATGAACTGATTGATGATATTAAAAAAGCAATCATAGCTATCTGATTGGTAAAAATTGGTGTTATCTAGATATCCGATTTATTTAAAAATTCGGATATCTAGTATCAATTACATCTGAGGTTGCTACCAAACAACCGGATTTGATATTACTTGCTATGAAACTTTAGTTGCATCTTTGATTGCTGCCACAATCCCAGATGCTTATTTTTAGCATTAGCTTCTGCAATTAAATATTGGGTTTTGCTTTCATAGCAATTTTGTAAAGATTCTCTGTCAACGACAGCATTACCTGACTCTACCAAAAGGAGATTTACTGACCGATTATCCACAAACACTTCACCAACTGTCCGACCATTTTCGAGTTTTTCTATACTTCTAATCACAACAGGGGTTTTAGGCGGTAGTAGCTGTTTTAACCTTTGTGTCGCTGCTAAAGTATACACTTGTCCAACCGCCTTTGGTGCATTAATACACGCTAGCTTGACTGGAATTGTTTGTCCGGCATTATCTTTAACTAAAATTGTGTTTCCGTCTGTAACACCAACTACTGTAGCTAGCACCAACATTAGTTCAAGTAATTCCATCATTTTGTATGTAAGAATTTATGCATGAATATCATGTTATTGCAGTGCTTAGGTTGCTAGTGTGATTTGACTCACAAAATATTATTTACTTGATAAATGCTTTGTAATCTTCAATTAACTTTGCCAAGCGGGAAGCAAGAAATGGACTTGCATCCCGCAAAGCTTCATAAATCTGAATACCTTCTTCTCGATATCGAATAATTTTGTCTTGAGTCCAATAATGTGGTGGTGCTTGGAGATTGGTGATTCTATCTGCTAGTTTCACCATCCATATTTCTTGTGGTTGCTTCTTTATCCTTTGTAAACTATCTGCCATTCGGAGATGTTTTGCTAAATTTTCATCTTTAGTCAGTGCAAGTACACCATTAGCTACTGATTCACCAAATTCGGTTCTGATTTCCTCAAACGTTGTATTAGTATCCTCGATTGTGTCATGCAAAATAGCACATTGAATAGCAAGATTCCCATCATGCTCTGTTTCCACACTTATGGCTGCAATTACTTCCATACTCACAAGATTCAAGTGCATAAGGTAAGGTATTTCTGAACCTGCCATTTTCTGACCTTGATGTGCGTATGCTGCTTTCTTTAAGGCTTTAATGTAAATTTCTTGAGACCAGCTTTTTGGGCTGAGTTGATATTTTTCCATTTATCTATTCTTCTCATGAAGTGATGTTATGTAGTATGCCACAATCTTAAATAGGATAACCGTAGTATAACAAGTACTTGATATCAATCAAAAACTCTAAAAAGAAACTACAGGTAATTGAACACTCACAGTAGTACCTGTTAAGAGGTCAGAGCAGATCGACAGTTCTCCATTATGAGCATTGAGGATGCGTTTAGTAATAGCAAGCCCTAGCCCAGTGCCACAAGGTTTTGTGGAGAAGAATGGCTGAGAAAGCTTGCTTATAAATTCTGATGGGATTGGTTCACCGCCATTGTGGACATTAATATAGACTTTATTTATATGAGAACAATCTACTTTACATTTAACAATATCTCCTGGTGCAACTGCCTCGCAAGCATTACGAAGAATGTTAATAAATACTTGTTTAAGTTTGTCCTTATCCCCCAAAACTTTTACTGTAGGTAACACCGGAAAAAATTCAATTTTTCGTTCCAGAGCTTCTGGCATTTCATGAATGTATACCAATAACTCATGAATTAGTTCATTCACATCTAATTCACAAAGCTGCAATACTTGAGGTTTGGCGTATAGCAAAATTTCACTTAGCAGACGCTCCAAACGACTAGATTCAGTCAATGCCAACGCTAATCGCTCTTGAGCAGATTCTGTTAAAATGGTTTTTTGGAAATACTTTAATCCCATAATCATTGTAGTTAAGGGATTACGAATTTCATGCACAATCATGGCAGCGAATTCACCAATAGCTGCCAATCGCTCCTGTTCTAAAAGCTTGGCTTGGGTTGCTTGTAATTCTGCGGTGCGTTTTTCTACCTCAGCTTCTAAAATATGATTAAATTTGCACTGTTGTTGATAAAGATGATAGTTGTCAATTGCTGTTGCGGCTCGTTCAGCAAACAATTCCACAATTTGGATATCTTCTTTTGTAAAATCACGCGGTTGGTGATTAAAAGAACATATAGTGCCAATTACCTTGTTTTCAGCAGTTCGCAATGGTATCCCTAAATATGCACAATAACCTTCTGGAGCTTGTCCATATTCTGGGTATTTTTGAGCATCTTTCACGGCTAATGAATGACCCATTTGAATAACAGTACCAGTCAGTAAACCATGTAGTGAATAAACATGTTCACCATCACCCATTTCGAGACTACTGGCTAGAACAGTTTCAAACCCCTCTTGGCAAAAAGTAACAACTGTCCAATCAACTCCAATAAGTTCGCTGACTCCACAGGCAATATTATGCAAATAGCTACCTAGTTCACCAGTTCGATAGTTTAAAGAAGACAAACGGATTATGATTTGTCGCTCACGTTGCCAAGTTTGGTTGTGCAACAATATTTCGTCATTACTAGTTTTGCTCATGGATACTTATTGCATGGGTTATGAAAATAATTTCAAAAATCGACTGGATAGTTATTTTGATCGAGCTGTACTATTTTGAGAGAAAGATTCTACTAGACACATTATGCTATTTACATACAACAAACTGATTAATTTTTAGTTGAATAAATGTAAAATTATACAACAATGATATATTGAAAAATAAGTGGTGTCATCGTGAGTAAAATCAAACAATGTCAGAGTGTTATGTAGCCTAATCCATCATAGATATCGCTTGGCTTCAATCTACTCCATTTACGATGATATGGTTAAGTTTATTTATATCTAAGTACTTAAAGACTGAAAAATTAGATTTTTCTGGGAAATTTATAATAGAAAACATCTCAAACGGGAATAACTATGACAGTCAATCTACAAGGAATATTACAGCAACCGGGGCAAGGTTCTTCATACTGGGTGCTTGGAGATTTGTATACTTTTAAGGCAGTAGGTGAAGAAACTAGTCAAGCTTATGCTCTAATTGAGATTACCGTTCAACCACAAAACGGCACACCTCCCCACATTCATAGTCACGAAGACGAAGCTTTCTATATTCAAGAGGGAGAATTGGAATTTCAGCTTGATGAGCAGATTCTTTTAGCAACCCCTGGAACCTTTCTCCACTCTCCTAAAGGTCAACTTCACAGATTTTCAAATATCGGTACAAAGCCAGCAAAATTACTTTGCTGGTTCACACCAGCAGGGTTAGAGAAGTTTTTCATGGAAGTAGGTGTGCCAGTCTCAGAGAAAATACAATTACCTAGCATTAGTCCCGCAGATATCGAAAAAGCGTTGGCAGCTGCTTCAAAGTATGGTCTTAAAATTATTCCGCCGTCTGCTGCATCTTCGCAGGTATAAGCTAAATATAACTACAAGCGATCGCAGTTAGACACCAAACAACAGTGTTGGAAAGTTTCAGAAGAGCGATCGCTAACTAAGCTAATCAACATTTCTATTGGAGAGTTTCAATATGAAAACGCTTAAATGCTCTAGCTGCTTCAGGAATTAGCTCAATGTACCAATGCCCATTTTTTTCATCTGCAAACCAACTAATTATTGCAAGTGCCGGTTGCCCAAATTCATCATCTTTTACTCCAAATAATTGGCAGAAATGTTCACCTAAATGACCAATTTGTCCAGAAGAATCACCATCATATCCTGCCGCTTCAGATAACTCCCAAGTGCGTAATCTGCGATTGTCTTTCATAAAGTAACAGTGCTGATACAACTTATTCAAGATAGCTTTGTGTCCCGGAGTTAATTCTTCATAAATTGAGTGGAGTGCCTCTAAATATTTTTCCTCTGAAGGAATATAACGTTCAACATCTTTCAACACTCTATTCTTCCTCTTTTGATTAAAAAATTCGCTGGCAATGTGTAAAATATTATAGTTTGCCCTCCCTACTTCCTTGAAGGCGGGTGCTTCCGCAATAACGTTAAAGAATCGTTTAGAGGTATTTTAGCTTCTACTCATAGAAATGTCTTACCAAGGATACCTATATTTAATATTACTAAAGGTAATGTATTTTATTTAACCGCGATCGGCAGTTAAGATTTTAGAACTCTTTATACCATTCTCAGCACACTAGAGGATTCATAATCCATAATCCAAATATTGATCCCAAGGAAAAGTGTTGACTTATGTGTATAGAATTTGGGCGGGAAATCTGCGGCAATCTTGACACGGCAGAGTCACGGGAATGGTTAGTTACTAACGGTATTGGTGGTTATGCTTCTGGAACTGTGGCTGGTTTATTGACGCGCCGATATCACGGACTATTGGTAGCAGCATTGAAACCACCTTTAGGTCGTACCTTACTACTGGCAAAACTAGATGAAACTATCCTGTATGACAATCGCTCTTATTCTCTAGACACCAATCGTTGGGCTGATGGGACTGTCAGCCCTCACGGTTATCAAAATATTGAACGTTTTTCTCTGGAAGGTACAATTCCCTTATGGCGTTTTGCTGTTGCCGATGCCTTGTTAGAAAAACGGGTGTGGATGCAACAAGGTGTTAACACAACTTATGTCCAATATACTCTGCGTCGTGCCACGCAACCTCTGAAGTTGACCCTCAAAGCAATGGTCAACTACCGCGATTATCACAGTGACACCCAAAGTAATGGCTGGAAGATGTCTATTGAGCAAGTCGAACAGGGGATTTGTGTAACTTCCTATCCGGGTGCTGTACCAATGTATTTACTGAGTGATGGTGGTAGCGCATCTATTGCCGACAATTGGTATTATGGCTTTGAATTGGCTGTTGAGCGCTATCGGGGATTGAGAGATAGAGAAGACCATCTCCACGCTGCGACTTTTGAGGTTACACTGAATCCTGGGGAAGCGATCGCTTATGTAGCCAGCACAGAAAAGCAAGCAAATCTCAACGCCGAGGCTGCACTTAAGTTACGTCGCGCTCAAGAGCAGAAGCTAACTGGAATTTGGAAAACTAATCAACCCCTCAAGACCAAGGAATCACCTATCTGGATCAAGCAACTAATACTAGCTGCTGACCAGTTTATTGTTGACCGTCCAATGCCAGAAGACCCCTACGGTAAGACTATCATCGCTGGTTATCACTGGTTTAGCGACTGGGGACGCGACACGATGATTAGTCTACCTGGTTTGACAATTTCCACTGGTCGACCAGAGGTAGCACGCTCAATTATTCGCACCTTTGCCAGATACGTAGACCAGGGAATGTTGCCTAATCGCTTTCCTGATGCGGGCGAGCAACCAGAATATAATACAGTCGATGCCACTCTCTGGTACTTTGAAGCAGTCCGCGCCTACTACAGCGCTACGGATGATGATACTTTGCTTGGTGAACTCTTTCCCATACTTGCAGACATCATTGATTGGCACTGTCGCGGTACACGCTACAATATCCATCTCGATGCAGCCGATGGCTTACTTTATGCAGGTGTAACAGGTGTACAACTGACTTGGATGGATGCCAAAGTTGACGATTGGGTAGTTACGCCCCGAATTGGCAAACCAATTGAAGTTAATGCCCTCTGGTATAATGCTTTACGGACAATGGCCAAGTTTGCCCGTCACCTTGGTAAACCACACCAAGAATATGAGGCAATGGCAGACCGGGCTAAGTATAGATTTTCTCGCTTCTGGAATGACGAGACAGGTTATTGCTATGACGTTCTAGACAGTCCTAATGGTGATGATGCGGCATTGCGACCTAACCAAATATTTGCTGTTTCATTGCCAGAAAGCCCGCTAACACCTGCCCAGCAAAGAAGTGTGGTGGAAGTTTGTGGACGAAGGCTGCTGACTTCTCATGGATTGCGATCGCTAGCCCCTGACCATCCCCAATATCAGGGTAAATACGGTGGCAATCAGTATCAACGTGATGGCGCTTACCACCAGGGGACAGTTTGGGGTTGGTTATTGGGGCCATTCGTCTTAGCACACCTGCGCGTCTACAAAAATCCTGAGCAGGCTCGTCAATTTTTAGAACCAATGGCTAATCATCTTACTAAACACGGTCTTGGTAGTCTCAGCGAAATTTTTGATGGTGATGCCCCAATGACTGCACGGGGATGTATTGCCCAAGCGTGGACAGTAGCAGAGGTTTTACGCGCTTGGTTTGCAACAGAGAGTTGATGCGGGAAATAACTTAAGACGCTGTTTAATGGTTATGCTGCGATCGCATAAAATTCTATAATTGCTCACCACCAATATCTTGATCTTCAATCTGCCCGGAAAATACGGAAATCATCTCTCGAAGCTGATCTATAATTTCTTGTGCTTGTAGCTCTTGGGCAATATCTAATGCTCGCTGTAGCTGCTTTAATCCTTCGGCGGATTTATTTTGTGCTAGCAACAGTTGTCCCAGCAAGCCTAAAGTAGCAGGTTGGCTGTTTTTATGATTGATACTGCACTGAAATTCATACGCTTTTCGAGCAAGTTCAATTGCCTCTTCTATATTTCCTTGTTGAGCAGCAAAATTAGCTTGTTCATATAAGTAAACTGCCTCATTGTTCTTTACTGTGAAAATTATTTCCTGTAATTCGTCAATTCCATCAAGTTGATTTTCTTGAGCCAAAGAAACTGCCCTTTCCAAATCTTGTACTCCACCTTGATAATCGCCCTGATGTGCCTTGATTTGACCAAGCATTGATAAAACTTCTGAACACCAGCGAACATCCTTTAATATTTCTGAAAGTTCTAAACATTGGTGAGCTAAATTCAGCACTTCTTCAAATTCTTGGCTTTCGCATTTTTCCTGAGCCGAATCAAAAAGGTGTCTGAGTTTTTCGTACTGTACTGCAAGGGCAATATTTTCTATCTTTTCCCTCTCAGGAAGATTATGCTGTTTGGCAATTTCAATCGCTTGTGATGCTCTTTTAACACCCTCCGCAAAATCTCCTTCATGTATCAAAAGGTTTCCCATTGATAGCAAAATACCTGCTTTCATTTCTTCGTCGCCAAGTTGTTCAATCATAGGTAGGGCTTGCTCAAGTAAATCAAGTGCCGCTCTTGCATTACCTTTTTCTGCTTCGGTTGCTGCTGATTGATACAACCGCATAGGCTTTATTAGTTGAGTATTCTTAATTAGCCCTCTAACTTTTTCGACATCATTAGTCCAATTTAATTTTTGGTAAATATTGAGGGATTCTGTTAAATGCTCAAATGCAACATCTACTTCACCAAGAAAGGATAAAACCTCTCCTAAAAGCTTGAGAATAGTAGCTCGAAGAACAACATCAACAACTGAACTACATTTCTCTAAAGCTTCCCCTAAAAAATCTGCTCCTGTATTATAATTTTCTTGTTTTATTTTAAGCCGTCCCATTTCTCTAAGAGCGAGCGCATGATGTTTTGGATTGTTAAATTGATTTAGTATTGCTAAAGCTGTATTTAATTTCTCTTCGGCCTCATCTAAATTATCTTGATCAATCAGTATCGATGCGATTCGTGGTAAAACATGGGCTTGAGTGTCTTTATTTCCAATCTTCAATGACAACTGGTAA
The DNA here is from genome assembly GCF_000020025.1 of Nostoc punctiforme PCC 73102. Classification (GTDB taxonomy): domain Bacteria; phylum Cyanobacteriota; class Cyanobacteriia; order Cyanobacteriales; family Nostocaceae; genus Nostoc; species Nostoc punctiforme. The sequence goes on from NC_010628.1 coordinate 1,759,806, forward strand.
GAATCTTCGAGAAACTTTAAAGCTTCACTGACATTATTTTGACGCTCATAGAGAATTCCTATCTCCTGAAGTGTCATTGCTTCACGCGGTTGATCGCCATTCTTTCTGTGCAGTTCAAGAGCTTGATTGTAAAGCTCTAAAGCAAGCTCACGATCACCACATTCTGAGCGGAAAGTAGCTAGATTATGTAAAAGCATTGCCTTGAGCCAAGAGTTATCAATTTGAGGCAGTAATTTGTTCAACTGTTCTAAAATCTCTCTTGCCTCTTCTATTTCACCTTGTTTAAGCCTCAGCGATGCTGTATTGCTGAGGAGTGGAATTTTATCCTCAAGGTTTTCGGACTGCGTTCTATGTGAAACTAAACTTGGTAATAGGTTATCCCAAGCATCAGTTTGACCAAGATCAACTTGAAGAGTGGCAATGTTATTTTGTACAGTATATAGAAAATTTTTATCCCCTGTTTCTTGAGTAAGTTCTAGTACTTCCATATACAATTTAAGTGCTTCTTCGGGTTCACCTAATTCTCTCTTAATATCTGCTATTTGACTAAGGGACTTAGCTTTACCGAGCTTATTATTATCTTTCTCATCAATTTTCATAACCTGCTGGCATATCGTCAGGGCTTGCTGATAGTTACCCTGCTTAACGTATAAATCCGCTAAATCATGTAAAATTGCAGCTTTTTCAGTTTCATATTCATCCGAACAAAGTTTTAGTGCCTCTTGATAGTTATACAAAGCCTCTTCCACTTCCCCAATATGTTCTTGCGCTTTTGCTAAGTAGTAGAGGAGCCTAAAAGAGATAATATGAATTTTTAAGTGAGCATAAGCTCCATCACGGACAAATTTACATAGCGTAGCTACTTCTCTGTACCTTCCTTGGCGGTTGAGCCGCATGACTAAAAACCAATTTGCTCTAGTTAATAAGTCTGGATTGAAAGCTTCAGTTGCAAGTCGATATAACTCAAACAACCTATCACTGGGCATGGATTTCTCAAAAGGATCATAAGGCTGAAAGTTTTCTGATAGTTTTTCCTCTGCCTTTATACTTTTTTTAAAACCTTTAAAAAACCATATTTTATCTAAATATTCCGCAGCAGCTTTATATAAATCTATGGAATCTTTAGGAAAATCAAGAAGTGGCTCTATAATTCGTGGAACATAGTACAAAGTTTCTTGTTGAGAATGTATACACTCAAGTAAACCTAATGCAACCGCTCTAGAAATATAACTATTTACATCGAAAGTTTTTGGACAAAGAACTTCTATTGCAGACTGAGGCACTGGTAACTTATAAACCAAGCTAAACCCAAGCATTCGTTGCAATTTGATTGGTTGTCGATTGAGTAATTCCTCTGCCAGAATACTTTCACGAAAGTCTTGGGTGGTTTTCTCTACCTGTTCTAGTATTTGTGTCTTACCAACTTGTTGCACTTGTAAAACTTTGTCTAACCACTCTAACAAACGAGGATTACCTGCCGAAGTTGCCAAAGCTTTGAGTTGTAACTCTCGATCGATTTCAGAACCAGGTGCAAAAGATACTAAACGGTTACATTTTTTCTGTAGTTCAGTACCTGATAAGGCAGCTAACTGCTCTCGGTGGAATCGCTGATTTAGCTCTGGAAGCAAAAAATCATACCTGGATGTAATAATAATCCGGTGTGGAAGACGCGATTGAGTTATTGCCTTCAACAAAGATATCAAGACTGCTACAGCTTCAGGCTTTAAGACTGCACTACCGTCTGTTCTCAATTCTAGGTTTGCTTCAAAGTCATCAAGAACAAAGATTAGTCTCTGCACTTGCTCATTCAGTCCTTCTCGTAAGAATTTGGTTAACTTTTGCGTGAGTGGTAGATTTCTTTGTAAAATTTCCTGTCCCGTTGCTGAAAGACATTGTTCAGCAAGCTGCCTTAGCAGCTTATCCTCATCTAATTGCCGATAGATAAAAATTTCGTCATAGCCTTGTAAACGTTCTAAAAGCCTTGCTGCAACAGTACTTTTACCAACTCCACCTAAACCATATAAAATTACACCTAACTTATCTGCTGCCCGTAATGCTCTCAAGGTACGTTGCAGTATTCTGCGTCTTCCTACAAACTCCTGTGGTGTGGCAACCCGAACAATTCCTTGCGAATCTAGAAACTGTTCATAAATCGGTTCTTCTGGCAACCATACTTGATCGCCTAATGGTTCAATCAATGCTTTTGGACACTGACCTCGGATATAAAGTCTAAGTAGATGCCAATCCTCAACCTTGGCCTCTCGTAGATATTGATAAGTACTAGCAAGTGCCTCCGAAAGTTCATACCCGGCAGCCAGTTTGCTGTAGAGATATGCTGCGGCTTGTGTAGCTACTACATCTGCTATCGGTCGTCCCCATCCTAAAACGGCTCGACAACCTTGCTCAATTAATGATTCAGCTAAAGAAGATACTGCACCATCACTCGCCGCTTCACCTGTTCGGCAACCTGATAAAAACACTAGCTGCGGTATACGAAACCTTAAAGCTGAAGCAATCTCTGATGCGTATGCCGGGTGAAGTTCACCAGTTTCAGTTTCTGTAAGAAAAAACGGCCGTTCATCCTTAATAGATGCATGTCCCGTCAGGTGAAAAACATCGAACGGTTCACGATAACGTCCCCAGAGTTTGCTTAGTTCTGCAATACAACCACTTTCTTCTACTCGTAAATTAAGAGGAATATCTCTTGTTTCTGTCAAAATTTGAGCTTCTTCCTGCTCAAAATCGAGCGGCGGTTCTACATCGTCTGGCGATGTTGCCATGAATAAAATCCGTAAAGGACGTTGCTGGGTATCCTCTAAATCTTGAATAGAACGATCAACCCAACGTATTGGAACGACAACTGGATTAACACGTTCTATTAAAAATTGCTCTCCATTATGCAACGTTTCCCAAGGCAGATGCCCTAATCGTTCACGCACATCTAGCGCTAAAATTAACCCTTCCTCTGTGCAATTATTAATTGCTCGACTTAGCCACCTGCCAGTTCCATCCAACCAACAAAATAATTGATACCCAATTCCTTTTAAATCAGGCATCAGCATGTAGTAGCTACCTTTTGCCTTCTGAATTAAGTTTTCAATTGATGATATATCAAGCTGTTGTGTTTCATATCTTGCTTGATGTCCTACTGCATAACGCAATTCTACAAAGTGCTTTTCAAGCGGTACTAATTTGATGTAAAACGTCTGCACATTAACTCTCCAACTCTTCTAACACTGCACAGATGTCTTCAATAGTGGCATTCTCCAAGACAACTCGCATATCATCAGTTACAAGTACTACATTAAACTTCTTATTAGATCGTTTATGTTCCTGATACCATTTACGGATTTGTTCTGCGACTGCGACTGTACCTCCTACAATCCCGACCACAGTGCCTATCACAGCCAATGTACCTTCTTTGGTAGTCACAGAATTTGCTGCTATCTCCCAACTACCCTGTAGACCAGTGGTTTCAAACAGTTTTTCAGCAGCAATATCAGTTTCTTCACCTTCAAGGGACAGCTTTACCTTTACCATATATTAATTGAGTAGCTATAAATATAAGTATACTATTCATTTTTTTTACAATACACTAACAGTCAGCAAATTAGACCTCTTGCAGAATTCATTTTGTGTTATGATATCGGGTTTTGTCTTAATGCTAGTGGCAAGAGATAATTGAGAAAGGCAATACCTAAAGCATTCAGAAGAGATGGCTACAATATTTCGTAGGAACTATCGCCAAAAAAAGATAGAATTAAATTCTGTTATTTCCATAAAATCAGGTTATCAATAAATGAAATATCAGTGCATCCAAAAGTTAAATCCAAGAGCATTTAAACGTCGCTTTGGAGTTAGAAGAAAAACTTTTAAGAGCATGGTTAAAACTATAAAATCATTCCAAAAGATTAATAAACACTCTAATCCGGGTGCCAAACCTATAATTGATATTGAGAAACAAGTTTTAGTTACCTTAGAATATTGGAGAGAATACAGAACTTACTTTCATATTGCAACTAGTTGGGGAGTCTCGGAATCAACTATTTGCCGCATTGTTCATCGCATAGAATCAGAACTGATGCAGTCAGGAATGTTTCGTCTTCCTGGAAAAAAAGCTTTGCTGCAAGGTTTAAGTCAGCCGGAAGTAGTAGTAATGGATGTAACTGAAACACCCATTGAGCGTCCAAAAAGAAAACAACAGGAATTTTATTCAGGTAAGAAAAAACGTCATACTCTCAAAAGGCAATTGATTATTAATCAAGAAACGGGCGAAATTATTTGCACTTTCTTTGGGAAAGGTCGCTGTCACGATTTTGCTTTATTCAAAGCTAGTGGAATTAATTTTCATCCCGAAACACAAGGTTTATACGATAGCGGTTATCAAGGAATTAATCAATATCATAGTAACAGTTACACTCCCAAAAAAAAGCCTAAAAAAGGAAACCTATCTATCTTAGAAAAAGACTATAATCGGGTTCTAGCAAAAGAGAGAATCGGTATTGAACACATCAATTGCCGTCTGAAAATTTTCAAGATTTTTGGCGATAGATATCGTAATCGCCGTCGTCGTTATGGTCTGCGTTGTAACTTACTAGCCTCAATTTACAACTACGAATTAAGTTTACCAGAAGCAAAATTCCAAACCCCCACCATAACATAAAAGTAATTCTGCAAGAGGTCTATTATGCTCTAAATCATGGTATTTTACTCAAATTTTTGAAATATTTCTTATAAAATAAAATCTTACAGAAACCTGATATTCACTTATATATAGGCATAGATAATTATTTATAAGATATGAGAGATATAGAGATTATACAGTCAGATTTATAAGCTTCATGTCACCCCTTGTGATGGAACTATTTCACCCAAGTTAAAGTTCGTTCTCGCATCTAGTCTTGGTGTGAAGATTCTATTGTTAGCATTTCTGATCACCAATGGCTTTTTTTTGCGATCGCACCTTGTAATGGCGAAGATACTAGATTTAAAGAAAGAATTTTCGGTATGGAAGGATAATGGTAAAGCAGGAAATATAATAAATTTTAAGGTAATTCTCATCGAAAATTAATTTAGTTACTATGAAACTAAATTAATCTATTATTAGAGAAGGATTTGCAGGGTTGAGACGGTGATTAAAGAAAAATCTTTCGCAATCTTTCAGGGATGGCTGCACTTTTCACTGTAGGTATGCAATAGAGCTAAGTTTAAATCAGCTATAATTAAAAATTTAGCGGTTAATAGTAACTTTACATATAGCATTCTGATTTTTTTATTGATATAGCTTTATTCAACACCTAAAATGTAACCACAAAAGTGAAGCAAATCAGAGAAATTTGGATAAATATAGACCCATTTTCATTACAGTCACGGCTCACGATCGGCACTGCTACATTTTCAGCTTTGGTATTAGGTAGCCTTGCAACATGGCTTAGCTGGAGAATGCAGCAAATATTAGTTGATAGTCATAAGTATAATATAGAACAAATCGCCAAGCGTTTGCCGCAAGATGTGCAAATTTATAGTGAAATGATGCAACCGGAAACTGGGTTGCAAAAGGCTATTAATAACTTGGCAAATACCAACATTTTATTATGGTTAAAAAGTCCTGATAATAAAATTTTAGTAAAATCTGCAACTTTAGATTTGGTATCTGATACTAAAGTAGCTGAGTTAATGTCTTTAACTAAGATGCCGATAAAACCACAAGTTTACAAAGTCAACGAAAGCTATTTTGTTTTATGTGGTAGTTCTGTACAAGTTCAAGGTAAGTTACTCGGTGAGCTATTTGTAGTCAAGGATATTACCCGCGAGCAAAAAATGTTTCTGGGAATGGTGCAGAGTTTAGCAATTATTAGTGTTTTGGCAATTATTATTTTAACTGCTGCGATCGCATTTTACATCCAGCGTTCTCTGCAACCTCTACGCCAGCTAAATCAAATGGCTTCTGTGATTTCGGCTGAAGATTTAGGACAATCGCAGCTATCGGTTAAAAATGCACCCAGCGAAGTTAAAGAATTAGCTCAAACTTTAACTATGCTGTTATCGCGCCTCTCTCAATCTTGGAAGCAAGAACGAGAATTTGTGAGTAATGTTTCTCATGAATTACGCACGCCATTAACAATAGTACATGGTTACTTGCAAAGCGTGTTGCGGAGGCAAAATAATTTAACACAAACCCAACAAGAAGCTTTAGAAACTGCGGCATCGGAAGCTGAACGAACTATCCGTCTGCTACAAGATTTACTTGATTTAGCGCGAGCCGATAGCGGTTACTTATATTTTCAAATGAAATCTTATGTGCTGAATGACTTGATTGAAGAAGTGGTGATGATGGCAAAAAAATATAGCGATCGCATAATTAAAATCGAGTCAAAAGTTGATCGAATTGAGGTGAAAGCAGACTACAGCCGTCTCAAACAAGTATTATTGAATTTGATTGATAATGCTATTAAATATTCTGAGATTGATACACCTATAGCTTTTAAATTAAATCAACTTGAAGATCGGGCAATTGTTGAAGTTTGCGATCGAGGCTATGGAATTCCTTTGCAACAGCAAGCACGGATATTTGAAAGATTTTACCGCGTAGATGAATCCCGCTCTCATACTACTGGGGGTTGTGGTTTGGGTTTATCTATTGTCAAGACACTTGTAGAAGGTATGGGGGGTAGTGTCAGTGTGCAATCAAAGTTAGGGGAAGGGAGTACATTTACAATCAGTTTACCGATGTATAGCAGTGCTATCTGAATTTTTAAAACATCCTTTCAAGAATCAGGACTTTTATAGAGAAGGAACCACCACAACTCTAGTCCAATCAAGGCTAAACCAGCGATCGCAACACCAACTTTCAAGCCCAAAGGTTGCTCTATGTGGTTAAATTGACTGTTTTGCTCTGACGAGTGGGCTGGCATTTCTGCTAATGTTATACTTGGTGTCCCGGTGAGAAGCGCTAAAGCTGCAAGGCTTCCCCAAAGCATTTTTTTACTGAACATTTCCTAATTTAACCTGCAATTATGAAGTAGCTTTTGGTTGAAATTTACGCAATCTGAGAGCATTGCTAACAACAGAGAGCGAAGAAAGAGCCATCGCAGCTCCGGCGATAATTGGATTGAGTAACCAACCAAATATAGGGAACAAAATTCCAGCCGCAATGGGAATACCAATGACGTTGTAAATAAAGGCAAAGAAGAGATTTTGCTTGATATTGTTGATGGTGGCATGGCTGAGTTGAATTGCTGTAACAATTCCTTGCAAATCTCCAGAAATTAGGGTGATATCGCTAGCTGCGATCGCAACATCTGTTCCCGTACCAATAGCAATTCCCACATCAGCCTGTGCTAGGGCTGGCGCATCATTTATCCCATCGCCTACCATCGCCACAATTTTAGATTTTGAATTGGGGGATTTTTTTATCTCCCCTTGTAGAGATTGGATAATCGCCGCCTTTTGATCTGGACGCACTTCGGCAAAGATTCGTTCAATGCCAACTTCTGCTGCGATCGCATCAGCCGTTTTACGATTGTCTCCAGTAAGCATTACTACTTCTAAACCTAACTTCTGTAATGCTTTCACCACTGCTGCTGATGAAGGTTTCAGGGCATCGGCAATACCCATTATTCCTTGTAGTTCGCCATCTACAGCAATCAAAATGACTGTTTTACCAGCAGTTTCCCAGGTATCTTTATACTGCTGAAGAGTCATGGTGTTAATTCCAAGTTCTGTTAACCAGCGTTGTGTACCAATTTGCACAAGCTGATTTGAAACAACTGCTTGGACACCACTACCTGCATTAGCCTGAAAATTCTTTACCTCTATTAAACTCACTTCTTGAGACTGGGCGTATTTTACCACCGCTTCAGCTAAAGGATGCTCAGAATTTCGTTCTACCGTTGCTGCTAACTGTAAAAGCTTGATTTCATTACCATTAGCTGTACCGTTGACAGTCACAAAGTCTGTAACCGTGGGTTTACCCTGAGTCAAAGTGCCAGTTTTATCTAGAACGATGGTTTGAATTTTGTGTGCTAGTTCTAAGCTATCCGCACCCTTAATCAAGATGCCATTTTCTGCACCTTTGCCCGTCCCCACCATTACAGAAGTGGGAGTGGCTAAACCCAAAGCACAAGGACAAGCGATAATCAGTACACCCACCGTTGTCATTGTTGCTAGGGTGAGGTTGCCCGTGAAATTAAACCAAATGACGAAAGTGGCGATCGCAACGGCAATCACAGCTGGTACAAACCATCCTGTAACTCGATCTGCCAAGCGCTGAATTGGTGCTTTAGAACCTTGGGCTTGTTGCACTAATTTGACGATTTGAGCCAAAAACGTATCATTTCCGACTCGTGTCACCCGAAACTGAAATGCACCCGCACCGTTAATCGTCGCCCCAATCACTTCATCTCCTGGCTGCTTTTTGACTGGCAAACTTTCACCAGTCACCATCGCTTCATCTACTGTCGAATCGCCTGCAATCACCTCGCCATCGACTGGAATCTTTTCACCAGGACGTACCAAAATTACATCGTTGATTCTGACTTCGGCAATGGGAACATCAATTTCTCTACCATCACGAATAACTCTGGCATCTCTGGCTTGCAATCCGATCAGTTTGCGGATAGCTTCAGAAGTTTGTCCCCTAGCGCGATTTTCCAATAACCGCCCCAGCAAAATTAAGGTAATAACAATGGCTGCAACTTCATAATAAACATGAGGTATCAAGCCCTGAACAATAAAAAAATTCGGGAAAACAGTTACAAACAAAGAATATATATACGCTGCACTAGTACCCAAAGCAATCAACGTGTCCATCGTCGCCGTATGGCGCTTGAGGGATTTCCAGCCATTGCGGTAAAAAGATCCACCACACCAGAAAATGACAGGTGTTGTCAGCGCTAACTGTACCCAAGGATTTTGCAAAAAGCTGGGAATTAAGGGGAAGTTTAGCCCAGTCATCATGGGCAACGACCCCAAAAAGAGGAAAATGCTGATTACACCTCCCACAATTACCTTGAGGAAAAGTTCGCGTTGTAATGCTTGCCTACTCGCAATCTCTGTATCATCTTCTTCAGAGAGCAATTCTGACTGGAGTGAGTCAGAAGAGTATCCCGCAGCTGCGATCGCAGTTTGAATTTTCTCTAAACTTGCTAGAGAGCGATCGTACCGAATGGCCGCTTGTTCTGCTCCAAAGTTAACGTTACAGTCAATCACCCCAGAAACAGAGCGAATTGCCTTTTCGATGTTGTTGGCGCAACCAGCGCAACTCATACCTCGAAGTTTGAGTGTGAGAGTATCCATAACTAGATGAACCAAACCCCTGTGATTGATGTGGGAGGATCTGAAAGTAATTCGTAATTAAATTATTTGGGGATTTAGACCCCAACAGGTAAATACCGCCAACAATTACGAATTACGAATTACGAATTAGTTAGCAACTGGATAGCCAGCAGCAGCCAACGCTTCCTTAATTTCTGTTTCTGATGCTTGAGTTTCTACACTGACAAGCTTGGTTGTTGGATCAGCCTGAACGCTTGCATTGGCATCGACTGCTTGAAGTGTTTTGGTGATGGTGCTTGCACAAACAGAACAAGACATATTGGGAACTGTGAGTTGGAGAGTCATAGATTTACGGGATAAAAATAAACAACCTAGCCAAACCAAGTTGGATGACTGAGGGATAATCGTCAACAATCAGAAATTTCTGGTTGAGAGTCCCCTTGAATTCATACTAGACTCTCTAGCCGGCTGGAGAGTCTAGAGAATTTTAAAAGTTTTTAGCTAAAGTTCAATTTTCTTTACAGATGTAGTATATAACTGGCTAAAAATACAAAATACTACAAAACACTTGTTTTCCAATGCAAGTTTGTGTTATCAAAGCTATATAACCTGTTGTTTTCCCCCAAATTCTGGGAAAATAACCATCCGCACCACTTGAGACGCGGCTGCTGAACCCAAGTCTCCTACTCTCTTCATAACCAAGAGTCTTTTTTAAGGCTCAATTTGGAGTTTTCATGCAGCCAAAAAATTTAAAACGTCTCCTGCGTGCTTTAGAGCGGCAGGGTTTGGATGTAACTTACGATAATCGCACTTATTCTGTCCGTTTAGTTAATTCTCCTGATGCCCCTGTAGCAGAAGTGCTACTGCCAGAAGGCTTACCTGTAGAAGCTAGAGCACTGAAGCAGTTAGCGAATTTGGCAAGCGTCCGCCACCCATCTGGTGGATGCGTTTGCCGTGCCTGTGCTACCCCTGACTTTCACCCAGGTGATGCGGGTGTTGCCATTGGTTCAATTGTAGAAACTGTGGGTCAGGTTATCCCTGGCACTGTCGGTTCTGATATCAATTGTGGAATGCGCCTGCACGTTGCTGATTTGACAATCGATGAATTCATGGCAAAGCGCGACCAATTCGTCGAAAAAATGAAGGGGGATTACTTCTTTGGTACGCGTGATGTGACAATGACTGCTGAGGCAATGCGATCGCTATTTCAATACGGAATTCCTGGTTGGCTGGATGCCATGCTAGATCGGCCTACCGGGAGTGTAGTCAAATCTGATTTGCAGCAACTTACCCAAGAGAGCGAACGCATCTTCTTAGGTGGTTCAATGGATGGTAACTGGAAACTCGCGCCTGAAGAATTGGTTCCCGATGCTGGAATAGTACGCGATGGTGGACTGGCAACTATTGGCGGCGGCAATCATTTTGTAGAAGTTCAGCGAGTTGATAAAGTCGAAAATCGCCCACTTGCCCACGCTTGGGGAGTGCGCGAGGGACAACTAGCTTTTATGATTCACTCTGGTTCTAGAAACGTGGGTAAGTATATCGGGGGAATGTGGCGAGATAAAGCTAAGGCGACTTGGCAAAAAGGTCTGAAGTACCCTGATTCTCAGATTTTTCCTCTCTCTACCCATTCTCACCCCGAATTAGTCGCCAGTTACCTGCAAGCTGAGGCAACTGCTGCTAACTATGCTTTTATTAATCGCCTGCTATTAGCAGAACTGCTACGTCTGCGTTTGCGAGAAGTATATAATGCAATACGGTTCAGTTAAGGCTCAAAGTGATGTAAATTAGGCATTGTTCCCAAGAATAGAAATTAAGTATCGTGCATCTGAGGGATTTTTCGTTGGTGTCTCCTGAGATACAAAACGCTGATTTGCTCAAAGCAATCGAGATGGCTATTCCAGCAACAGCAATTGAACAGGCGATAAGCCTGCGGCATGGCTTCGCTTACCGCTAATATCCAAACTCAAGAAGAACGCAAACGATCATTACCAGCACAATTGGTGGTAAGCCTTGTAATTGCAATGAGTCTGTGGTCAAAAGACTCGATGCGGGATGTATTGAAGAATTTGATTGATGGACTCAGTGAGGCATGGCTTAAGGTTGGTAAATACTGGCGAGTAGCTTGTAAGTCAGCCATTACACAAGCCCGGCAGCGATTAGGTGCAAGGGTAATGTGCAAATTATTTCATCAGCTAGTAAAACCAATGGCGACACAGGAGACATTAGGAGCGTTTCTCCAAGAACTAAGAATTGTAGTCATTGATGGCAGCTGTTTTGATGTTCCAGACAGCGATGAAAATGCGAGAGTTTTTGGTCGTCCTGGTAGCCGTCCTGGGACAAAAGCCGCGTTCCCTAAAGTTAGACTAGTATATTAGTAGAAGCAGGAACACATATAATATTTGATGCACTGATGTGGCCGTATCGCATCGGAGAGCGAGTACGAGCATTAAGATTATTACGTTCGGTCACACCAGGAATGTTGTTGATGTGGGATAGAGGATTACATTCCTACGCAATGGTACAAGCAACAGTAACCAAGGGATGCGATTATTTAGGCAGAATACCAGCCAATATCAAATTTATTGCCGAAAAACCCTTAGAAGACGGCTCTTATTTATCATGGATTTACCCATCGGGAAAGCTACGAAAAAAAGCTAGTCAGCCAATACTTGTACGCATCATTGAGTATACAATTGAGCATCCTGACAATCCAACCGAACAACTGACATATCGCTTAATTACTAGTTTATTAAACATTGAGAAATTTCCTGCCGAGTTGTTGGCGAGGGAATACCATCAGCGATGGGAAGTAGAAAATACCATTGATGAGTTGAAAATACATCTTCTAGGGCGAAAAACTCATGTCCGTTCCCAAAAACCACGAGAGGTTGTGCAAGAAGTATATGCTTGGTTATTAGGACATTGGACAGTACGATTATTAATGTTTCAAGCTGCAACCAGTGCCGGAGTTGCTCCATTACGTCTTAGTTTTACCGGAACTTTACGAGTTATCCGTCGTGCTGTACCTAAGTTTCAACGTCTTAACTCTCAAGATTTGCCCCTTTTTTTGAGTGGTTGATCATAGAGATTCTGGATACATTGTTACCTGAGCGGCTTCATCGGTGTAACCCCAGGGTTGTGAAAAAACCTGTATCAAAGTTTCGCTCCAAAAAACCAAGCCACAGAGGCACTGGACAGCGAGTTGAGGCTCCTAATTTCCATATCATTAATAACGCTTTCAGCTTTAACTTAACCGTATTGGTATATACTTAACCGTATTAGTATATACTTAACCGTATTGGTATATACTTAACCGTATTGGTATATACTTAACCGTATTGGTATATAAGGATGTGGAAGCACCTCTAATTTATGATTTGCCACATAACATCACCTTGCCAGAAGGTAAAGGATGGGTAACACGCAAGGGCGCTTGTCCCGCCCATGTAGGACAACCAGTGATTATCCCTGGTTCAATGGGTGCTTATTCCTATCTGATGGTGGGTAAAGGCAATCCAGCCTTTTGTAATTCAGCCTCACACGGGGCGGGAAGAATTCGTTCTCGCTTCGACCTCAATCGCAGAAGTGCATCTCAAAATGAGGCAGAACTGGCATTAACTGGGATAGACTGCATTACCTTGCGTGAAGAACGCCGCATTGAAGAAGCACCAGCCGCCTACAAACCGATTCAGTCTGTAATTGATGTGCAGGTTGAAGCAGAAATGGTGGACGTTGTGGCGCGATTGAGTCCAGTATTAACGTTTAAAGCGTAGCCCCTAAATAAAAAGCCCCTGGTGTTGACCAGGGGTATCCATCTTTATTCCCTAATATTAGAATCGCATCTGTGAAGCTATGATAAATCCGTATAAATGCAATTAACGCATAAGCTTGATGATTATTTTGCAATCAGTTAGATGGAATTTACCCAGTGTCATCAATGCTAGTTTTATCCCAATACGCTTGGGATAAGCCAGAAAGCCCTCGTATATAGACGCGATTTATCGCGTCTAAAAGACTGATACGTTAGAGAAACGCGATAAATCGCCGTCCTGAAAGAGAATGTACTCGTCAATTATTCCTTGACAGACTACTATTCCCGACTTCTATGTACACCGTAGCCGTTTCGGGGAGAGGAATGGAAGTGGGGTAAAAAGTCATGCCACAAAACAAGAAATCAGTACTTTATGTATTTTTCTTTTTTCGTATGAAACTACCTAGCGTAGCCTGCCTTCGCAGGGGTACGCTATCGGCATTGCTTCTTTCTCTTCACTCGAGCAGAAAATAGGTTTAGCTCAGTGCTAAACCTACATATTTAGTGCTTAAGTAGACGTTTCAGATTAATTTAGACTGGCTTTTCTAGCAGTTCATCTTCCTATAGACTGTATCCAAATTTCTTGAAGACTTGTACATAATAAAAGGCTTGGTTAAACCAAGCCTCTATATATACCAAGCATTTACTACACCAAGATTAATTTAGACTGACTCTTACTTTAGTTCATCTTCCTATAGGATGTATCTAAATATTCTGAAATCTGATATCACACTTCCTGGTTACTCTTTAAAAAAAGGTTTGGCTGTGAACCAAACCTCAATAATTGCTGTGCTTAACAACGTACAAAATTAATTTAGTTCTACTCTCTATTACAGTTCATCATCCTAGAGGATGTGTATAAATATTCAGAAATTTGGTATTTCATGACTTGGTAAAAATCTTAACTAATTTTTTGAAAAAATACACAAAAAATCTATCTAAAGTTATTCCTATTTAAAAATTTTTGGATTATGCTAAAGACTCTAATAACCAAGGTCGATTCTGATATATCCCCTCTTTATTTTTTCTGGTCAATCCAGTGTATAATATAGTGCATCAATTTACTTCTACTCTGACAAAAGTCTATCTTTTACTTATAGTTTTTCTAAAAAAAGACCCTGGAATAATATCCAGGGTGCATACACGTTTTTCAGGCATTAACAGGCTGAATAATAACTTTGTAAAATAGTTATTTCTACTATCCATAGAATGATACGAATATCGATCTATATATGGTATTGATGGTTTTTTGTTGCTTGTTCTATTGATATATAGTATTTAATAACACCAACATACATGTTTTGATGAGCTTTTCTATTTCTTTAGGATAGTGTTCATCATTGTTTAGTATGATATGGATATATTATTAATAGGAAATTAGGGGGAATTTTGAACGTGATTTTTGATTAATATTCATGCATCAAGTATGAAATCTAGGGTTGATATCCTGCAAGTACTCCGTTGAACAACTTGTAGATAGTCACCAATGCCTTAGAGAGGATGTGCGATAGGATATATGGGCTATTTTTTACTCACTAACTTGAAATATGTTGTATGTTTCAGTTGGTTACTGTCAGTCACAAAAAAGGCATGGCTTTTAGCCATGCCCTATATATACCAAGTGTTTACCATACCTTGCTAATTTATAATTACTTTGATTTCAGTTCATCCGTCTAGAGAGTGTTGACATATCCTAATGGTAGACATGAAAAAAGGTTTAGCACTCAGCTAAACCTTCATTGAAAGCAGTTATTCGACACACCAAAATTAATTTAGAGCTACTCTTAATTCTGGTCATCTTCCTCTAGGATGTATACAATTTTTATAAAATCTGGTAACAAGCTCTATCGATAATATGAGAATTAGTTCAACCCCCTTTAGATAGATAATTTTTTCAATAGATGTGATTAAAAATAAAATTGATTGCGGATAAAATTAATCGCATTAAGGGACTAATTTAACAAAGCTTAAACAAAATTATTCTCAAGTTTTTGGTTGCATTAAACTTAATACGGTTCAGTTAAGAACAATAGTAGCGATTTATCACATTAATTCTGATAGCTGAATCAAATTTCAATTTATCTTCTTTCCTTCTTCCTTTACGCTCTACCCTTCGGGAACGGCTTCGCCGAAAGCGTTCTTCTCCTTTGGAGACGTTACGCATAGCTTGCTTCGCCGTAGGGCTACAAGTCGGGAAACTGCAAGGGCGCAGTGGCTCCCCAACCTACGCCAGTTTTAGTTATTTAGCTTTAAACCAAGCATTTTGGCATTAAAGTTCAAAAATAGCTCTAGTAAATTATATGCATTGGCTCAAAACATAAAAGAAAGGGTGTGAATTGAATGAGATGCTATAAAGCTGTATATTCTCTTTACTGTTGTTTTTGTAGTATAGAATACTCACAATAATCTCAATAGAATAATCTACAAACAAATTTCTGTATAGGTGTGGCCCGTCGTAGACATCGCGCTATAGTAAAGTAGTAGATAGCCTTGGACAAAAGATGAAAAGCTGCTTCTTTTCAGGAACATCTCAAAAATAATCTCTTGGTTTGCTCACTTGTAAAAACCTATTCAATCGCGTCTGTACAATCAATCAAGAGTGTGTCTAAATTATATACAGTACGTAAATTACAGTACATATTTTAACAGTTAACAGCTTGAATTACTTATTTATTTAGTATCTTTAAAATCTCAAAGCATACACGGTTCAAGCCGATACTGTTACAAATAATCATCCGATCTTTTTACATAAATTTATGGTAAACTTATCAAAAAAAATATCCTGTGATTTTGCGTATAATCGAAAAGTATCCGCTAAACTTATAAGCTTGAGGTTTTCTTAACTCAGCAATTTTTCTGTGGGTAAGAATTATCAAATAGGCAAAAGTAAAACACATTAGCTAATTCTAACTGAGTACTATTCCATAGGTTCGCGCGAAGCCTCGTCTGTATCTCCCTAATAGAGACAGACGAGGAATCATAATAAAATCTTCTGGAGAAGAGATGTATTTGGCACATTCATTCATGAGTGATGAAAAGCAGCAAAACTCTCACCAGCCTTTGATTTTGGCAGTGGAAGACCATGATGATAGTCTTTTGCTGATTAGTTATGCTCTTGAGTTAATGGGTTGTAGATTTATTTGTCAAACAGATTGCTCTGCAACAGTGCTGGTGGCTAAAGAATATCAACCTGACTTAATTTTGTTGGATATTTTGTTACCAGGTCTTAGCGGTATCGATGTTGTGCGTCATCTAAAGCAAGAACCCTTAACTTCCAAAATTCCAGCGATCGCAGTCACAGCTTTAGCTACCACGGAGGATCGAGAGCGTATCCTTAAGGCAGGATTTGATGATTATATCAGCAAACCCTATATGATTGAGGACTTAGAGGCTATAATTCGCCGTGTATTGGGAGGAAAATTCTCTCCTTACTCAGCTTTTGAACTTTGTCAAGATTAGCAATCTAGCATAAAAATATCCCCGTGAAGAAGTTAAATGTTCTTAGGTAGTTGGACAGTGAACAAAGTACCTTTACCTACTTCAGAAGCAACCTGGATAGTTCCTGCGTGCCCTTCTACAATCCTGTGGGATAAATGTAGCCCTAAGCCACTACCTGAACGTTTATGTTTGCCTTGGCGAAATCGCTCAAAAATTGTTGCCTGATCTTCGGGTGCAATTCCATATCCTGTATCTTGTACCTCAATAGTTACCGAATCTTGATTTTCTGGAGAAGGTGATGTTTCAAAAATGCGGATTGAGATCCCTCCTGTATCTGTAAATTTGATGGCATTGGCGATCAAATTGTTTAGCACTCGCCGTAGTTCTAAGCGATCGCCCATAATAATCCCAGCATTTTTACTCAGTGGATTTAATTTACTGGTGTCTATTGTCAGGGTCAAACCTTTTTCATTCGTGAGAGGGCTTAGTTCGCTCACCACTTCTTCAGATATCTCACGTAAATCACATACTTCCCAATTCAACGTTTTTTTACCTGCCTCGAAGCGATAGACTTCTAGGAGGGTGTTTACCATGTCCATCAAATTTTGGTTACTGCGAATCATAACTGCGATCGCCTGTTTCATTTCTGGCGAGATTTTGCAGAATGTTTCCATCTCAAACAAATTCAACATCCGATCGGCAGCTACTAAAGGAGTTCGCAAATCATGAGTCAGACGAGAAACAAAGTCTTCCCGTTGGCGGGTCATTTTTTGTTGTTCGTCCAGACTGTGCTTGAGACGTAATAGCGATCGCACTCTTGCCAGTAGTTCATCAGTATCAAATGGTTTACGAATAAAATCGTCAGCACCAGCATCTAAACCTTCGACAACGCTAGATTCATGAAAAGCAGTAATTAGCAGAATTGGAATATAACTAATTGCTGGGTTATTCCGAATCCGACGCGTGACTTCATAACCATCCATCCCCGGCATCATTACATCTAACAAAATCAGATCGGGTGGAGATTTTTCAACTTGCCTTAAAGCCTTTATTCCATCTGAAACCAAATCAATTTCATATCCCTCACTTTCTAAAATCGCTTGAACCAAAATCAGATTATCTCGAGTGTCATCAACTGCGAGAATACGATAAATTTTATTATTTTCAACTACAGACATAATCTATAAATTTTTATCAGTTTTTTGGGAAGTAATTTATTATAGTTTAAATTTAGGATATCCTATTGGTGCTTGTCTTGCTTGAGAAGATGGCTGATGGGGATTTTTTGCTCTGCCAAAAACCCCGTCGCTCTCTAATTGTAAATGGGGAGGATCGTCTACCACATTTTGTAATGTGATTTGACGCGGCAATTCAATTTTAAACATTGAACCAATGCCCAATTTGCTCTCCAGAAAAATTTTGCCGCCCATCATTCGCACCAATGAATCTACAATTGCCAAACCCAAACCAGTCCCTGGATATTTGCGAGTGATAGTTTGATCGACTTGGCGAAATGCTTCAAAAATACGTTTAAAATCTCTGGAAGCTATACCAATACCTGTATCCCGAACAATAATTGCCACTTGATTTGTAGGTAGTTCCTTAACCTCAACCCAAATCTCACCAGACTCTGTGAACTTAATCGCATTGGAGAGTAGGTTAGTTAAAATTTGTCTGATCCGAACAGGATCGTTAAATATAAAAGGATTTTGCAAATCGTTTTGCACTAACAACGACAGCTTTTTAGCATCAGCGAGGGAACGCATTTCACCTACAGCAAGATTTATGACCTTTGATACATCAAATATTTCCGCCTTTAAGTCTAATCGTCCTATCTCCAGCTTAGAAAAGTCCAGAACTTCATTGAGTAGCATCAGTAAATGCTTCCCATTATTCAAGATGCGCTCGACCATATCTGCTTGCTGGTTACTTAGTTGACCGAACTTAGGACGCAACAGTATTTGCGAAAAACCAATAATCGCATTCATCGGCGTTCTGAGTTCGTGGGACATAGTGGCCAAAAAATGTGATTTTAGCCGTGATGCCTCCAACAGCTTAAAGTTTTGCATTTGAATCTGTTCTTGTTGTCTCTCCAATTCTTGGTTCTTACGAATGAGTTTTTCATGACTTTCTCTCAGCTGCTCTTCTGCCAAAGCCGCCTGCATTTCAGCCCGATAAATTCGAATCGCGCTCCGCAAAACCTGTGCCAAGTTTTCTGGGGATATTCTAGACTTAGAGAGATAGTCTGTAGCACCAGCTTTGATTAATTGAACAGACATTTGTTCATCTCCTTGACCAGTCAAGACTACTAAAGGAACTTTAATTTCCGAAAAATGCAGCCGTTGAATCAAGGTTAATCCACCCTGGTTTGGTAAATCATAGTCGAGGAAAACACAATCATAAGCAGTACTGCTTAAGGCAGAAAACGCATCATTGCCATCGCCGACTTCAGACAGTTCCATCTGAATACCTGCTATCGTCAGGGCTTGACGGACTACCATCCTGTCTACTTCGTCATTTTCTACAACCAAAATTTTCAGCGTCTCTTCCATCGTTTTTTATTTTTGCCGCCAAACATAGGTTGATGTATAACATTTCTCTTTTGAGATTATCCAATTAAAAAAAATATAAGATTTTCGGGCATCTAAAATCTGTAACTTGATTGACTAAGGCATTTAGCATAATATCCAATACTTGTTTAGCGTTGCCGTCATCTTGACATTAGGCAAGGTGAAAGGCTTGAGGATATATCCGGCTAGATTTAAGCTGTCAGCTTTCACTCGGTGTCGATCTTGATTTGAGGTTATCATTACAATTACAGGAGTTGCTCTTAAAGCTAATTATTGGGATAATTCGCTGCCACTTACCTTTGGCATATTCAAATCTAGGAAAAGCAAATGTTACTCGGCAGTAACTTTCGGAGGCTGTCTGTCATTGCCACACAACATTATTAGTGCCTGTAGCCCATAACTAGTAAGGTGAATACGGTCAATAATATTAACTTTCTTTAATGCCTGTAAGACATTCATCAAATCAACTTCGTTGTCCTCCACTAGTAGTGTGTTAATCAGTCTTTATGGCATTTACTTGCATTAAATTTAGTCTGTTGTATCCTTAATATGATTAATTTGACAGACTATTGAAATTAAACTTCTAGCAAACTACCAATGGCTTTCAAAAAACTAGCAATTAAAAAATCGAAACCTACTGCTCTAGACACAACAGACAGAACTGATATAAAGTAAAATAAAATACTTTACTAAGCTTAAACCAATTGTAAATGAGCGATCAAGTGACCGTCGTCAGCCATTGGTGAGAGTTGCATAACATTATCCTGTACCATAAGCTTGAGCAGTTTTAACCATTGATTTGGTTAGACCAGGTAAATAAGAAAGTACTTCCTATACCTATTTGTGAACACAAGTATTCCTACCTTCTAGAATTTCAACAATTTTCTTAACAATCGCAAACTTTCACAGTTTGGAAAATTACCAAGACCTCCTGGCAAACTTTAGGAAGAATACCAAGCCCTTCTAAGCCTTTTGGCATTAAAAAAATTACTCGCCCACTTTGGCTGCTAAAGGGCTTAACTTTTGAGCCATAAGTCCTCCAGCATTTGGGCGCACGAGTAATTACCCTGTGCAGTTGTGGTTGAATTCCTTTTGAAATTGCCCACCATCGAGCCTGACTTTTCACGCGATAGGGAAAAGAAGAGGCGAAACCTAAACCCCTAGCCCCCAAACCTTGTAGGGTTGGGGGAGAATTTAAAACCTCTTTTCTATAAGGAAAAAGGAATGGAAGTGAGGTTTTCCAGATCCCGTTAAAAGTCAGAACTTCGTCCATTTGAGTAAGCTTTGTTCAAAGCTTTGTACAAGATAATAGGAAATAATGAATGGAACATGGCAACTAAAAGCTGAATTCTGAACAAGGGAGAGCAATTTGGCATTTGTCTCAATATTTCATACTTTTTGTGCAAGTATCTATATATCTCCAGCTAGATATGTCCTCTATCTAAATATCAAAAAAGAGGAAATTTATTATTTCTAGCGATGGATGCAGACTGGTTAAAATATCATCTATGTTTGGTTTGGGGAAATAGCAGAAAGCGCTAACGAAAGGTAATATTTTGAAAGATGCAAACAGCATAAGAGCGAGTGTAGCGATGAATGAAATTAGCATTATTTTAATTGAAGATCATGACTTAACACGAATGGGGCTAAGAGCGGCTTTACAGTCTCACAGCGCCTTGAAAGTAATAGGCGAAGCAGCAAATGCTACTCAAGGACTAAAACTTTTGGAAACGGCAAAGCCAGATGTAGCTGTTGTAGACATCGGTTTACCTGACATGGATGGCATTGAACTCACCCGTAAATTCAAACGCCATCAAGCTGAAACTGGTCAGACGACAACGAAAATTCTGATCCTAACAATGGATCACACTGAAGACGCTGTACTTGCAGCTTTTGCAGCAGGTGCTGATTCTTATTACATGAAAGAAACAAGCATCAGTAAATTAACTGAGGCGATTCAAGCAACTCACGGCGGTAACTCTTGGATTGATCCGGCAATTGCTAATGTGGTATTGCGGAAAATGCGCCAAGGTATTCCTGGAGAAAGCCAAAATTCTGATAAGCCGAAGACTGTAAAAATTGAGGCGCTAGCATCAGAATACGAGCAAGTTTTAGAAACATATCCCCTGACTCAACGGGAATTGGAAATCTTAGAATTGATTGTAGCTGGGT
Source organism: Nostoc punctiforme PCC 73102 (assembly GCF_000020025.1). GTDB lineage: Bacteria > Cyanobacteriota > Cyanobacteriia > Cyanobacteriales > Nostocaceae > Nostoc > Nostoc punctiforme. The sequence continues at coordinate 1,781,076 of NC_010628.1, forward strand.
GTAGCAATGGGCAAATTGCCGAGAAACTCTATATTACAGTTGGTACCGTAAAGACCCATGTTCGTAATATTCTAAATAAATTATGTGCTGACGATCGTACCCAAGCTGCCGTCAGGGCCTTACGTTCTGGGTTGGTAGCATAAGGAGTGTGCTGGGTGAGGAGTGCTGTACATGGATAGCGGAGCGTTTAGCTTGTGAGGATTAGAGATTGGGAAGATAAGGGAGTCGAGGAGCCAGAAAGTGGCAGAGATGAACGAGATTAACTAATGCCCAATGCCCCTTCAACTCAATCGTTCCTGTAAACATTCAGCAATGCGTAGTGCGGCTCCTGGTTTGCCCATACGTCGCAGGCCATTTTCGGCAATAATTTGCAAAATATCAGGATCTTTGAATAGAGACTGGACGATCTCGGCCACTTCTGCTGGCTGCTCGACTAAAATCAAAGATGAGCCTAAATGACGGCTTTGAGCTTCAGCAAAGGCAGGGTTATATTGGGGACCATTGCCGGGAATAGCGATCGCAGGTTTCCCTAAACCGATAAACTGTTCTGTGGCTGTACCTGCCATTGCGATCGCAAAATCTCCCAAATGCAAGCAGTCATTATAGGATTGTTGAGTCAGCAAAAGATAAGCATTTCTTTGTTTAAATGTCAAGATATTTGGATCGGGAAGTTGGATAGGACATACTGATTCCGCCCGCCAGCCTTGGGATTGCACGCTTTGGGATAAAATATTAGAGTCCAAACCAGGAGCGATCGCACCTAAAAACACCACTGTGCCAGAAGTGTAAAACACCGAATCTCGTTCCTGGAAACTTGCCATCAGCGCAGATACGGCAATCATAATTTTTTCCCAGTTGGTGTATGCCTCTGGCGGACGAGAACCAGGAAGAAGAGTCACCATTAAAGGTCTAACCGTTTCTTGCTGGTGACTGTCCCGACTATAAAATTGTTGGCGTGAAAAGGTTGGTTGCAGACCATCCATCATGGGATTACCCAAATTAAAAGCGGGAATTGGCCATTGCTTTAATGTTTCCGTCGTCAGCACATCTCTAGGGAACACCGCCTTACAACGGCGACGACTCATTAACCAACGTTCCCAAGGATGGTAAACTGAACCAGAAAAGTTTTCCCAACGCGCGTCTTTGGATTTTCGTGGTAATAATCCAGCTTCATCGCGCACATAATATTCAGATTTCGCCGTACCCACAAAAGCATAATTAGCGCCACTAAAAGTTGCAAACAACAGGGGGACAATATCTCCCACAGCTAAAATTGCTCTTTTATTACCTAATTTTTTTTGAGAACTCACCCATCGGCGGACAGCTTTAATCTGGCTGAGGGTAAGTTGCAATAAACCACCGCGTACATCTCGCGCCAACTGGCGGCCATCCATATAAATAAAGCCGCCAGAAGGCATAGTGCGGACTGAACCGATAAGGGGGATCTCCAACTGTTGGTAAGCACGTCCTTCACCCACCAGAGGTAAAGCAAATATCTCTGGTGGGTTTGATTGTCGTTGGAGTTCTTGCAAAATCCGAACTGCAATTACATCTTCTCCATGACCATTACTTAATACAAGTAACCGTAAAGGAGAAGTTGCATCTTGGGAGTTAGAGGCTACAGATAAGCGGGATGAATTACTCATAAGAAACAAAATATCAAAATTAACTGTCGTTTGGGGAAGAGGTGTAAATAAGGGGAAATCGGCGAATAAGCTGGAAGTTAGTATTATCGCTATTTCTTTGCTTTCCTACAACTAACGCCAAATTCTCAAAGGATGTGTTGTTTAAAATTATTGAAAAAGCTTTTTAATCAAGTCTTTTAATCTGAAATCTAAAATCCAAAATTGATATAACTCCCTGTTAATTAGGTTAAATATTATGCGAGTTTCTGCTACTGCAATTTTTACTTTAGCTACTTTAGCTGCTGCCAATATCACTCAGCAAGCCACGGCTGCATCCGCTAAAACCGTTATTCCAACGGCAAAAGCTGGTAACTTGGTAGTGCCCATAATTGAAGACACTCCCACACGGATAGAGACAATTGCTTCCCCAGAAACCATAGTTGCACAACAATTTTCTCAAAATCCCGTCGCCGCACAAACAGGTGCAAGCAAAAATTCTCCAGTAGTCTTAAAGTCAGCACAAGAGTTAAATTCCCAAGCCATCCCCCCTGCCTCCCCCTGGCCATCTCCTAAAACCCCTGCTACTGAAAGTACTTTAGTAGTCACAGCTACAGACGTACAGGTAGTGGGAGCCAATCAAGAATTGCAAGAGATTATTCGTAAAGTCATTAAAACCCAGGTAGGAGGAGAAACCAGCCAAAGCCAGCTACAAAAAGATGTAGCTACAATTTTGGCTACAGGTTTATTTAGCAATGTCAGTGTGAATAGCTTTAGCACACAGGCTGGATTGAATGTAGTTTATCAAGTGCAACCGATAATTGTACGGTCGCTACAATTATCTGGTGCTAAAGTCCTCACTTACCAAGTAGCCCAACAAAAGTTACAATCTCAAATTGGAACCAGCATCAGTCCTGCTGGACTCCAGCAAGCAGTAGCACAAATTAACAAGTGGTACGCCGACAATGGTTATAACTTAGCACGGGTGTTATCAATTAAACCCAGTTCTCAAGGCATTCTGACTGTGAACGTTGCTGAAGGCTTGGTGAGTGATATCAAGTTTCGCTTTGTCAACGATGAGGGAAAAACCGTTGATAGCAAAGGCAATCCCGTCGGAGGACGCACCAAACCAGATTTTCTGCAACAGCAACTCAAGCTAAAACCTGGTCAAATCTTCCAAGAAAATGTCGTCAAGCAAGACATCCAACAGCTATATCGCACTGGTTTATTTGAGCAGGTGAATGTTGCCTTAGAAGGAGATGCGACAAAGCTTGATTTAGTCTACCAACTTAAAGAAACTGGGGCGCGTGGTGTTAACTTGGGTGGTAGTTACAATGCAGATCAGGGTTTGGTAGGCACAATCAGCTATCAAGATCAGAATGTTGGTGGTGTTAACGATACATTAGGTGTGAATGTTGGCGTAAGTAGCCGAGACTTGCAATTTAATAGCAAATTTATCAGTCCTTATCGAGCAACAAACCCCGATCGCTTGGGGTACACTGTGAATGGTTTTCGTAATCGGGAACTTTCGGAAACCTTTGATGACAAGATTAAGCTAGCTAACGGCGACAAAGTACGGGAAGGTCAAATTGGTGGGAGTGTCAGCTTACAGCGACCAATTGACAACTGGAATACCTCATTAGGATTAAACTATACCCGAACTAGTATTCGCGATCGCCAAGGTAATATTACCCCAACTGATGCTCAAGGCAATCCTCTCTCTGCGAGTGGAACTGGTGTTGACGACCTAACTACGGTATCCTTCACCGCCACCAAAGACCAACGAGATAATCCCCTCAACCCAACTCAAGGTTCCGTTCTGAGTTTGAGTACAGAACAATCTATACCTATAGGTCAAGGTAATATTTCTCTAAATCGCCTCAAAGCCAATTACAGCCAATATCTACCAGTCCAGTTATTTAACACCAAACAGCCACAAGTATTTGCTGTAAACCTGCAAGCTGGTACTGTCATTGGTAATTTACCGCCTTATGAAAGCTTTAACTTAGGTGGTTCCAACTCAGTGCGCGGTTACGATTCCGGCGATGTGGGAAGTGGTCGTAGTTATGTCTTAGCTTCTGCTGAATATCGTTTTCCAGTTTTACCAATCGTAGGGGGTGTATTATTTGCCGACTTTGCTTCAGACTTAGGTTCAGGTGATACTGTATTAGGAGATCCTGCGGGTGTGCGAGACAAACCCGGCTATGGTTTTGGTTATGGGGCTGGAGTCCGCTTAAATTCACCACTAGGCTTAATTCGGGCTGATTATGGCATTAATGACCAAGGAGAAAGCAAAGTGCATTTAGGCATAGGTCAGCGATTTTAAGTATCAGTCAAGTCGCTTCTCTACTAGACGCTACACGAACGCTCCAATTAAAAATTAAAAATTATTAATTAAGAATTGCAAGACGCTCTCTACGAGACGTTGCGCGTAGCTTGCTTCTCCGTAGGAGTATGCGGTTCGTTTATCAATTATCTCAAAACTAATGGTCTATCCCATTAGTAGGGGCAATTCATGAATTGCCGTTATATTTCATAGCTTGATGCATAAGTCCTAAATTTATTTCTTGTAAATCCCTTATATAAAGCTTGCATGAACTTGATTTTTGCTTACGCGAGCGTGTCATAAGCTTCTATTGATAAAATTTACTTATGTAATTTTGGCAAAAGTCATACCACAGAATGATTTATGGAATAACAAAAAAATGCGTTTTCATCAATTTTAATCAGCAAACAAAATATATTCAGACAAAAAATAAAGTTAATATGATGTTTATGTGACAATGTATAAGCTTTGACAAAAACTTATATCTTCAAGATTTGGTGAAGCAGTTTATGTGATTCTACTTAAGAGATAATTGAAGAGGCAAAAAACCTACATGGGGATAGGATAATTTTTTATCCTCCTCCCTCGTAGAAAAAATGAATCAAAATCCTGTAACTGCAACTAATCGCTTAGAAATAAATGCCTCACGGCAGTTCACCCCTTGGTTGTTGGAACAGAATCTTAGTCTAGCTTTCACCACATATCAAGCAGGTAAATTATTTTTCATCGGCTTGCAACAAGGCGGCAAACTATCAGTATTCGAGCGCACATTTGAACGCTGCATGGGTTTGTATGCTTATGGCAGCAGTTTGTATATGAGTTCGCTTTATCAATTATGGCGCTTTGAAAACATCCTACAACCGGGGCAAGTTCACGACAACTACGATGCTGTTTATTTGCCCCAGATAAGTTATGTTACAGGAGACTTAGACATTCACGATATCGCCCTGAGTAATTCCCCATTCCCAAAGGGGAAAATTCCCAGTAGTGGCTTAAATAATTCAGAAAATTTGATATTTGTCAATACCTTATTTAGCTGTTTAGCCAAAGTTAGTCCCACCCATAGTTTCATTCCCCTGTGGCAACCGCCGTTTATTAGTAAATTGGCAGCAGAAGACAGGTGTCATTTCAACGGGTTGGCAATGCGAGATGGTCAACCCAGATATGTCACTGTTGTTAGTCAGTCAGATGCAGCAGAAGGATGGCGGGACAGACGGGCTGATGGTGGTTGCATCATTGATGTGGAGAGTAACGAGATAGTACTTAAGGGGCTTTCTATGCCCCATTCTCCTCGGTGGTATCGAGATAAATTGTGGTTACTCAACTCTGGGACAGGGGATTTTGGCTACGTAGACTTAGAACGAGGCAGCTTTGAACCCGTAGCTTTTTGTCCGGGATATATGCGTGGTTGTGCATTTCATGGCAACTTTGCGATCGTGGGGATTTCTCAGCCGAGACACAACAAGACTTTTAGTGGTTTACCCCTAGATGAGAAATTGCAACAAAAAAACGTCGAACCTCGATGTGGGTTGCTGGTAATTGACTTGCGGACTGGGGATATTGTGCATTCCCTGCGAATAGAGGGAGCCGTACTGGAATTATACGACGTGGCGACACTACCTGGGGTGCGTCGTCCAATGGCGATCGGCTTTAAGAGTGATGAAATTCGACGAATGGTAACGATGGGATGAGTCTAGGGGTGAAATTTCCCGTTTTTAGACTCAAGAAACAACAAAAGCAAAATCATAAGGAGAATCAAGCATAATGGCTAATGCAGTTTTCAATCTATCTGACCTCAATGGCAGCAACGGCTTCGTAATTAACGGTATTAATACTTATAATTTCTCAGACGGCTCGGTCAGCAGTGCAGGGGACATCAACGGCGACGGCTTTGATGATTTGATTATCGGGGCATTGAGTCCCTACCTCAATGGTCTGTTTAATCCTGGGTCAAGCTACGTGGTTTTTGGCAGCAGTAGTGGCTTTGGAGCTAGTCTCAACCTCTCCTCACTCAATGGCAGTAACGGCTTTGTAATTAACGGCATTGGCATTGATGAGCTTGGCAACTCACACGTTTCCGTCAGCAATGCGGGGGACATCAACGGTGACGGTATTGATGACCTGATTATCGGGGCAATACTTGCCGACCCCAATGGTCAGTTAAATGCCGGGTCAAGCTATGTGGTCTTCGGCAACAGCAGTGGGTTTGGAGCCAGTCTTAACCTCTCCTCACTCAATGGCAGCAACGGTTTTGTAATTAACGGCATTGATAGCGGTGACTACTCAGGTTTTTCCGTCAGCAGTGCAGGGGACATCAATGGTGACGGCATCGATGACCTGATTATCGGGGCATATAGTGCCAACCCCAACGGTCAGACCTTTGCTGGGCAGAGCTACGTGGTGTTTGGTAGCAGTAGTGGATTTGGAGACAGTCTTAATCTCTCTTCCCTGAATGGCAGCAACGGTTTTGTGATTAATGGCACCGATCGTTATGAGCGCTCAGGCATTTCCGTCAGCAGTGCGGGAGACATTAATAACGACGGCATCGATGACCTGATTATCGGGGGATTCCGTGGCGAACCCTTCACAGAGAGGTATTCTGGGGAGAGCTACGTGGTCTTTGGTAGCAGTAGCGGGTTTGGAGACAGTCTCAATCTCTCCTCACTCAATGGCAGCAACGGCTTTGTAATTAAAGGCTTTGTAAGTAATGCTAATAATTTTAGATATAACGACTCAAGCATTTCCGTCAGCAGTGCGGGGGATATCAATGGCGACGGCATCGATGACCTGATTATCGGGTCATATAGTGCCAACCCCAACGGTCAGTCACGTGCTGGGGAGAGCTATGTGGTGTTTGGTCGCAGTAGTGCGTTTGAAGCCAGTTTCAACCTCTCCTCACTCAATGGCAGCAACGGCTTTGTAATTAACGGCATTAATGCGGGTGACTTCTCAGGCAGTTCCGTCAGCAGTGCGGGGGACATCAACGGTGACGGCATTGATGACCTGATTATTGGGGCATACGGTGCCGACCTCAACGGTCAGGAGTTTGCTGGGTCAAGCTACGTGGTCTTTGGTCGCAGCAGCGGCTTTGGTGCAGGCTTCAACCTTTCATCTTTGGATGGCAGCGAGGGTTTTGTAATTAACGGCATTGATGAACGTGACGAGTCAGGCATCTCCGTCAGCAGTGCGGGGGACATTAATGGCGACGGTTTCGACGACCTGATTATCGGCGCAAAAAATGCCTACTCTAACGATCGGTCAGCTGGCGGGTCAAGCTACGTGGTCTTTGGTTTTGCATCTCCTACGCCTACTAATAAACCTCCTGTGGCGGTTAATGATACCGCTACCACCGACGGAGACACTGCCGTTAATATAGAGGTCTTAGCCAACGACAGCAATTCCCTAGCGGTGACGGCTGTTAATGGCAGGACAGTTGTTGTTGGCACTGCCATTACCCTGAGTTCTGGTGCTTTAATTACCCTTAATGCTGATGGCAGCTTTACCTACGACCCAAATGCTAAATTTGATAGTTTGGTTATCGGTGAAAGTGGCACTGATAGCTTTATATACACTGCCAGCAATGGCAGCTTGACCAATACAGCTAGCGTCAATTTGACTATTAACGGAGTCAATGATGCACCCAAGGTTGCTTCAGTTTTTAATCTCTCCTCGCTCAATGGTAGCGACGGCTTTGTGATTAACGGCATTAATAGCGGTGACAATTCAGGCTTTTCCGTCAGCAGTGCCGGGGATATCAACGGCGACGGCTTTGATGACCTGATTATTGGCGCAAATGATGCTGACCCCAATGGTCAGGATGATGCCGGGTCAAGCTACGTGGTGTTTGGCAGCAGTAATGGATTTGAAGCCAGTCTTAATCTTTCATCTTTAAATGGCAGCAATGGCTTTGTAATTAACGGCATTGATGCGGATAACAGTTCAGGCTTTTCCGTCAGCAGTGCTGGGGACATCAACGGCGACGGCTTTGACGACCTGATTATCGGGGCAATACTTGCCAGCCCCACCGGTAAGCCTTTTGCCGGGGAAAGCTATGTGGTGTTTGGCAGCAGTAATAAATTTGGAGCCAGTTTTAATCTTTCATCTTTAAATGGCAGCAACGGCTTTGTAATTAACGGTATTGATGATGGTGACTTCTCAGGCAGATCCGTCAGCAGTGCGGGGGACATCAACGGCGACGGCTTTGACGACCTGATTATCGGGGCAAGTGATGCTTCCCCCAAGGATGGGTACGGGTCTTCAAATATCGGGCAGAGCTACGTGGTGTTTGGCAGTAGTAGTGCGTTTGGAGCCAGTCTCAATCTGTCATCTTTGGATGGCAGTAACGGCTTTGTAATTAACGGCATTAATGAAAGTGACAGATCGGGCGGTTCCGTCAGCAGTGCGGGAGACATCAATGGCGACGGCTTCGATGACCTGATTATCGGCGCAACTGGTGCACGTCAGGACAGAGCTGGGGAGAGCTACGTGGTGTTTGGCAGCAGCAATGGGTTTGCAGCTAGTTTTAATCTTTCATCTTTGGATGGCAGCAACGGCTTTGTAATTAAAGGCATTGATGAACTTGACGACAATAATATAAGTTATGATTTAGGTAACTCCGTCAGCAGTGCGGGGGACATCAACAGTGATGGCATCGATGACCTGATTATCGGGGCATTGCGTGCCGATGCCAACGGTCAGGATAGAGCCGGGCAGAGCTATGTAGTCTTTGGCAGCAGTAATGGATTTGGAGCCAGTTTTAACCTCTCTTCCCTGAATGGCAGCAACGGCTTTGTAATTAACGGCATTGATATTCTTGATTACTCAGGCTCCTCCGTCAGCAATGCGGGGGACATTAACGGCGACGGCTTCGATGACCTGATTATCGGGGCATACGGTGCCGATCCCAACGGTCAGGATAGAGCCGGGGAGAGCTACGTGGTCTTTGGCAGCAGCAGTGGGTTTGGAGCCAGTCTTAATCTCTCGTCTCTTAATGGCAGCAACGGCTTTGTGCTTAACGGCATTGATACTTATGACAGATCGGGCAGTTCCGTCAGCAATGCGGGGGACATCAACGGTGACGGCTTCGACGACCTGATTATCGGGGCACCTAATGCCTCCCCCAACGGCCAGGACAAAGCTGGGGAGAGCTACGTGGTCTTTGGCTTTGGAACGCTGGCTACTACCAACGAAGATACTGCCGTGACTATTCTTACTAGCAACATTCTACGTAGATATACAGATGCAGATGGTAATACATTGAGCATTAACAACTTCACTAACCCCACTAACGGCACACTAACACTCAACGACAATACTACTCCAAGCAACCCCAGTGACGACTTCTTCATCTACACCCCCAATGCCAACTTCAACGGCACTGACAGCTTCACTTTCACTGTCGCTGACGGCAATGGCGGCAACACTACAGGTACTTTTAATCTCAACGTCAAACCTGTCAACGATGCACCCATTGCCGTCAATGATACTTTGACTGCTGGTTTTAATACTAGTACTACTATCCTTGCTAGTACTCTACTAGCTAATGATACCGACATTGATAACAGTAACCTCCGCATTACTGCTGTAAGTGGTGCAACTAATGGTACTGCTGTGCTAAATGATAACGGCACTTCGGGCAACTCGGCGGATGATTTTGTGGTGTTCACCCCATTTAATGGGTTGAGTGGCAATGCCAACTTCAACTACACCATTAGCGATGGTAGCCTGACTAGTACTGCTACAGTTGCGATCGCAGTTGGCACTAAGATTACTGGCACTAACCAAAACGATACCATTTCTGGCACTCCAGGAAATGACGCGATCGCTGGTGGCAAGGGCAATGATATTCTCACAGGCTTTGCGGGTAATGATACTTTTGTCTTCCGTCTTGGTGATGGGAACGACACGATCACTGATTTTGCTGGAATAGGTATTGGCTCAAATCCATCAGCAACGGTGATTACGCAACTGGATACATTGCAATTTATCGGTAGTGGTTTAACTGCCCGAAATCTGCAACTTACTCAAAATGGTAATAACTTAGAACTCATCTTTTCAGATGCAGCTTCTACCAAAGTTACTCTGCAAAACTTTCAATTAGAAAATCTGGATAATTTGCCAGCAACTTCTTCACGATCGGCTATTGGTAATATCCTGTTTGATGGACAAACCACTATAACTGACAGTTTTGATGTCTTCAATGCCAACTCCACTCAAACTAATCTCTTTAACAAGAACACCGTCACCTTCCTGAATGACCTTAACAATAACGTTGCAGGTTTTGATAACTCCAATGATGCGATTAATGGTCAAGGAGGTAACGACATCATCAATGGTAATAGTGGAAATGACCTATTACGGGGCGGTGAAGGCGATGATATTCTCATCGGTGGAGAAGGCAATGATACTGTTGTGGGTGGCAAAGGCAATGATGTTCTTGTCGGTGGTGTCGGTGCTGACCTTTTCCTTTACAACAGCAATGCTGACTTTGTTGGTGTTGATGCAATCGCTGACTTTAAAAGCAGCGAAGGTGACAAGATTGTACTGAGTAAGACTATCTTTAGTGCAATTACTTCTGCTACCGGAAATGGTTTTAGTAACACCAGTGATTTTCAAATCACTAGTTCAGCAGCGAGTAGCACGGCAAAAATTGTCTACAATTCTGTGAGTGGTGAGTTGTTCTACAACCAAAATGGCAACGCGGCTGGTTTTGGTAGCGGTGGTCTATTTGCGACTCTAACTGGTGCGCCAACTCTCACTGCATCTAATTTTGTACTGCAAGCATAGTTTGCTCAAAACACAGAATGTAGAGTAGACATCTGGTGAAAAAGTAGAGACGTAGCAATGCTACGTCTCTACAAGAGTTCTGGGTAACGCATATCTTTTTAAAGGGGTATCTCAAAGTACCTAAAGTCACAGCGAAACACTCTTCAAACAACCTCTAAAGGAAAATAACTGATGTCTGATTTAATGAACAAACAAATCATCCTCAAAAGTCGTCCAGTTGGCGAACCAAAAGAGAGTGATTTTGCTCTAGTAGAAACACCAACTCCCGAACCGGGTGAAGGTGAAATTCTTAGCCGCACCATTTATCTATCTCTCGACCCTTATATGCGTGGTCGTCTTAGTGCAAGTGAATCTTATGCAGCATCAGTAGAATTGAATTCTGCGATCGTAGGTGGTACAGTCAGCCAAGTAGTTAAATCAAATCATCCTCAATTTCAAGTAGGGGATTTTATTCTGAGCAATAACGGTTGGCAAACTTATGCTGTATCTAAGGCTGAGACACTACGTAAACTTGATCCCACTCAAGCACCTTTATCTTATAGCTTAGGTGTACTGGGTATGCCTGGTCTGACTGCTTATGCTGCTTTGCTTGATATCGGTCAACCAAAAGAAGGTGAAACTGTTGTGGTTTCAGCCGCCTCTGGTGCTGTCGGTGCAGTAGCAGGTCAAATTGCCAAAATTAAAGGTGCTAGAGTAGTGGGAATTGTCGGGAGTGACGATAAGCGGGACTATATAGTTAAAGAATTAGGTTTTGATGTTGGGATTAACCGCAAAACCCAAGAACTTGATTCAGCACTCAAAGAAGCTGCACCTAATGGCATTGATGTTTACTATGACAATACAGCAGGTGTGATTTTAGAAACTGTATTGCAGCAGATCAACCTTGGGGCAAGAATTCCACTAGTAGGTTTGATTTCGGAGTATAACGCTACATCTACTCCATCAGGGCCTAATTTAATGCCACTACTAGTCAAACGAGCTTTAATCAAAGGTTTCTTAGTTACCGATTATCAACATCGGTTTAATGATTTTTTGCGTGATGTTTCTGGATGGTTACAGTCTGGTCAGCTTAAGTATAAAGAAGATGTAGTTATGGGTTTAGAAAATGCTCCTCACGCATTCATTGGTTTACTTCGAGGTGATAATTTTGGCAAGCTGATTGTTAAGGTAAACGACGATCCAACAGCCAAGTAAAAGGCACAGCACTAGTAGTCTGCCAAGCTAACTTTGCTATGTTAAATTTGGATATAAACGCTCCATTTTTCGGCGAGCATCTTTGGTTTGAAAACCCCAATAAACACTAGCTTTTTGCTGATTACGTTTTTTCTCCCAAGCGGCAATCTCAGAAGTTAATGTTTCTGCATTAGGAATACGCCGTTCTAAACATTGGCGAGATAAAACAGATAATTCGATTTCTACCTGATTCAGCCCTTCGGGTTCGCCAGTTGCTTCAAGTCGGGGAACCCGCCCAACGCACTGGCTCACCAAGAAGCGTGTTTAGGAGTATAGTGAAACTCTAACTTTTGAATAATTCGACGTGCTTCTTCTGGTGGAAAAACTTCATATAATGCATTGGGTGTATGAATATTCAAGTTATCAACTACTAAACGAATAACATCGGCATCTCGGTAGGAAACATCTACTAAATTTTTCATTTGTTTAGCAAAATCGGCTTTAGTTCGACGTTCTGTAACTTCGATATGCCGCCATCCAGCCAAGGGTTGAAAACATGCGAATAAATTTACTGTCCCGTTACGTTTATACTCAAAATCATAACGTTCAGGTTGCTCTGGCTGTGGTGGCAAAGGAAGTCTTACTTCTTCTACTAATTGGTATGGACGTTCATCAAAGCAGACTACAGGGCGTTTAGGATCATAAGGCTCATTGTATAAATCCAGCACATCTTCCATTCGGAAAACATATTCTGCGTTAACTTCAGGAATACACCATTGTTCTTTCAACCAAGGCTTAATTTCATTTTTTTTAAAGTTTGACGTACTGTTTCATCTGAGATTGAATCTATGATACCAACGTTCACTAAATGATCTGCTAATAATTGCATTGTCCAACGCACTCTTCCTTCTGGCGGATTAGAACAAGCTGTTGCAATCAAAAATGCTTCTTGCTTTTCATCTAATTTTTTATGTTTTGGTGGATGAACTTCATCCTTTAAAGCAAAATCTAACCCTCCAATGACAAATTTTTCTCGTATTCGTTGCACTGTTGCAACATGCGCTCTAACTATGCTAGCGATCGCTTGATCCGTTTCTCCTTCGGAAGCCATCAAAAGAATGTTTGCACGGCTTATGGTTCTTGCCTTATGCTTACCTTTCTTAATTATCGATTGCAGTTGGGAAACTTCATCTTCATTCAAGTCAACAATGTACTTTTTTGCCATGTTACACCCCGTTTTTGGCTATTTTACCAATTAGAGGTTTTACTTAGCAAAGTTACCTTGGTACCACTACTAGAGACAAGGGAGCAAATTATTAAAAGCCAGCGTCAGTAGTAGTTGAATTAACTCAAGTTTTAGGTGTAACTAAATGCACAATGATTTTAGGAGTAAGCTGCCACTACTGCTGACATTCTGCTTATTTACGAGCTTTTTACCTGCCTCTGGTTCAGTTTTATGCCCAGCTGTTGCCTCTGACGAATATTATAAAGTAGCCAGAAATAATGGCAGAGATGGACGTACAGGAACCGATGGGCGATCGGGTAGAAGCGGTGAAAACCAAAACATTTTTGTTAATGGTTCACCCGTGAATCTTGATTTGTCCGGTAAAGATGGTGAAGATGGGGAAGACGGGGAACATAGCGATCGCCCTGACTGTGGTTATCAACGCGACCGGGTCAGCCATGATATAAATGCACCAAATGGTGGCAATGGTGGCAATGGTGGTAAGGGAGGAGATGGGGGAAATGGTGGTTCCCTCACAGTGTATTACAGCAATTTGGCAGACTTACGAAACATTTCCGTTCGGGCAAGTGGCGGGGAAGGTGGACGTGGCGGTAGAGGTGGCAACGGTACGGAGGGTTGTCGCTGTCATAGGCGGAGTTGGGAAGTGAAAACTTGCACAGGAATTCCCGGTAACCCTGATTATAAGTGTACTGACAAGGTTTATCGATGTAGTGACGGTAGCGATGGGCGAGATGGCAGCGATGGTAGTGACGGTAGCCAAGGGCGCTTAGGAACTTTAAGTATTGTAAATAGCAAGGAAGCTTTGGCAGGCGATAATCCAACGGTGCAGCTAGCAATTTCGGAACTGACAAACAAACCAGTAAACCTTTCGAAGAACAAGTGGAATCAACGCAAAGGGGCAACTTCTCTACTTGCGCCTGGTTCTGCGATCGCAGATGATTACCTTGAGTTTGAACAGCGTCTAGAAGAAACTTTTCAAATAGTTTGGCAAGAAAAACAACCTATTACCAGCTTTGGCAATCAACTTGTAACACTTAATTTAACTGACAACAAACAAGTAGAAGTTACTTTTGCCGAGGACTTATGGGTTGATGGTAGCATCAAAAATGAAGCTAACTTAACAACATTTACCGTTAACCATGCCATTCCCAAAAAAGATGTCACCCGGTTAGCTGTAGCAGAGTTTGCCGAAGCAGGACAAAACCTCAACTTAAAAATTGTTGATTTGGCAGCGAAATCTGATGCTATTAATACTCAGTTTCGCATCAAATTCCGCGCCCAGGATAACTTGTACGGCTTTTCTGGCTACAAAACTGAATATGAAGGGGATATTCCCAACGAACTTGTGACTCGTGACTACAACCGTTTTACTCTAGCTTTAGGCAAGCTCAATATTCCTGATTCAGCTTTACGTCCTGGTGTCAACGTTGATATTGAAGTCGTAGCAACTCGTTCTTTGGGAATACGTTCTGCCAAGCAAACTATTAGCTGGCAGGGTGCAATCCGCAAGCCTAGATAAAATTTAGGAAGATTTTTTCCCATCTGAAACCATTTGCGAGAGGATATAAGCTGCGAAATCTAGCAACTGATCCAGCAAAAAGCCAATGATACCAATGTAAAGGATCACCTGAATTATGTAATCGGCATTGCCAGCTTTATAAGCTTCCCAAAGAGTAAAGCCAAGTCCTTTTGGCCCTGTTAACATCTCTATAGAAATAACTATAAACCAGGCTACCCAAATACTAACTTTCAAGGCATGAAATATATGGAATATAGCTACTCGAAAGTTATTATTCTGCCTGCGAAAATGTTGCATACCAATTGCCGTATTAATAATCATCGTCCAGAGAGTTCCTAGAAAAACTACTGTAGTAGCAGCCGATTCGCTCTCTTGAAACACTATTAATGCAATAGGTAGCAAAGCTATAGGAGGGATACTATGTGGTATTTGAAACATCAGCCTAAATAGCTGATAAATCATGCTATTCATGCCTATTAGATATCCAATAAAACTACCCAATACGGCGGCTGGAATGTAACCAACAAATAACCGTTGCAGGCTAGCTAAAATGTCTAAAAACATATATTCTCTCTGCCTCAGTTCTCATGGAAAACATTTAGAAAATACTGTGGCAACAACACAAAATAGCGAAAATAAAAATGTGTTAAATTACACGTTCTTTTTGAAGAATATAAGATTTTTCTATCTTCTCCTTGTTGATAGTTAATCAAGAAAAATTAAGTATTATTACGATGTTTTGGTAGTAATGCAAAGATAGGTAAAACTTGACTTTAGTAAACTTTATCAGAAAAATAAATCCTGATTAGTAAATTAAATACAATTTCCAGATTTAACTTATTTGATGATTGTAGTAAGTATGAATATGTAATATTTTTAATACTACATAAATGGCAAAACTTGTTACGAGCAATACAGAATATTTATAAAACAAGGAATGTCAGAGATACTTTATCAAGTAAAAACAAAATTACTGTAGGGAAGCCAATGCGTTGCCCGGATTTTTCATGGTTAAAAAATCCGGGTGTCCATTTCTTCAAAAATAAACTCTATTAGCGTTATTTCAATGCAAACAAAAAGAAAGACATGATTGGCATTTCATATAGCGCTGCGATTGGTTATACCATTTCAATCGATACTCCTAACAATTACCCCAAGAGCCGACATCACCAAATCTTTTGAACGATTTACGTTATAAATTTCAGTGCGTCTTTTTTATCTAGATGCAATTATTTCCCTAAATTCCGCTTCATTTGTTCTAACTCGTCTTGGGTTTCCCAGCTACGGAACTTCTCTTCTAAGTCATCAAACCCACTAGAATAATTGCTAGTTTTATTCGACCAGCCACTGGTTTCAAAACGCTGCTGAGTTTGCGCTTTATCACGGGCTGTTTGTGCTTCAGCGGCTTTAGCTTGCACCTCCTGTCGCCGTTGCTGGATTTTTCGTAATAGTTCTTGAGATTGGTTAATGCGTTCTTTCAGCCCTTGCATGTGTCCCCAGCGCTGATTTCCTTCGCGCAACAGGGCTGCTTCTCGCTCACCCGCCGCAGTCGCTAAATCTTCTCTGCCAGCGTTTTTGGCTTTTTGAACACGGATATGCCAACGCTGAATTTCTTGAGCGGTGGAGAGAATTTCTTCTTGCGATCGCTTTTCTTGTAATCGTAAATCTGCGATCAGTTTTAATGTGTCTTCTTCTTGCTCACGCAGCTGTTCTAGCAGCGCCTCTAACTCCAAATGTGGATTGTTACGCAAGAATTCTTCTAAACGGTTTTCTAAAAACCGACTTAAATCATCAAATAATCCCACTGCTAGAACTCCAGAGATCGGGTGCGTGACTATTTTATTGTAGTAGTCAGGTGGCCTTCTGGGTGTTAGTTAGATTTCAAAGTTGGGAAGAATGTATTTGGTGAAACTACGCAAACAACGCTGACTTATAAAATAAGGCTTTAATCAGTATGAGTTCTGATTTTCAACCGCCACCTAAGAACTTGTCCATACTAGCTTCTGTAGGAGGGGTAGTTACGGCTGTAATAGCGATCGCAATTTTAAATGGTTGGTCTAAGCAACTTTCCCAAGCTTCCATAGAAAAACCGGAAATCTCAACATCCGAAACTGCTTCACGCCAGTTGGTACAACCAAAGAAACCCCAAAACCCTGCCTCTAGTGCTGAAGCATCTGAAATCATTGCCCGTCTTGATGCTAAATCTGTAGTTTTACCAGGTCAATCTATTCCTAAGAACCAACTCACAGTAGCGATAATTCCATACATTGCTCCGGGAGTTGGAAAACTAACTCCAGAGGAAATGACAACGGCACGTATTGCTTGGTCATATTTCCAGCGCAACTGGAATGATGAAACTGGTTTGATCAATTCCGTTGACGGCTTTGCCTCTGTCAGTATGTGGGATCAGACAGCAGCGATCGCAGCTTTAGTTAGTGCTAGAGAACTCAATATCGTGCCTGCGGCTGAATTTGAAGCCAAAATGAGCAAAATGTTGAAAACACTGGCATCGATGCCTTTATATAAAGGGGAATTACCCAACAAGGTTTACAATGCCAAAACCCTCCTACCCGTCAATTATGGTCAACTAGAAAAACGCGAAGAAATTGGTTGGTCAGCTATCGATTTGGGAAGGATGGCAATCTGGTTGAAGATTGTCGAGGCAAAGTATCCAGAAATGCGATCGCTTTCTACAGACGTTTGGAAACATTGGCAAGTCAAGCGTATTACCAAAAATGGAAAAATGTACGGGACTGCCGTTATTAAAGGTAGAGAACAATACAATCAAGAAGGCCGCTTGGGCTATGAGAATTATGCTGCCTACGGATTAAAGCTTTGGGGCTTGAATGTTACACAAGCATTGGATTATCAGTCCAATGTTGCCTTTGTCGATCTTTACGGACAGGGAGTTCCTTACGATCGCCGCGACTATAAAAACTCTGGAGCCAATAACTACGTTCTTAGCGAACCCTATATTTTAGATGGTATCGAAACTGGGTTTCAAGCTTTGCCTAAAGCCTATGCCGATCGGATTTTAGCTGCTCAAGTAGGGCGTTATGAAGCGACAAAACAATTAACCGCCGTTACCGAAGACAACTTAGATCGCCCTCCATACTTTGTTTACAGCAGCTTGTTTGTCAACGGAGAACCTTGGGCAACCGTCACAGATACCCAACAAAAACACAACGATTTGCGGTTTCTCAGTGCCAAAGCTGCGATCGGCTGGCACGTGCTTTATAATACTGATTACACGCAGCAGTTATTTAATTTCGTCCAAGCTAACCTTAACTCTAAAGATGGTTGGTACAACGGCTTTTATGAATCTATGCGTCAGCCAAATAAAACTCTCACCGCCAACAATAATGGCGTAATTTTAGAAAGCTTACTGTATAAACAAGTTGGACAACCACTTACTGTTTGGGCAGGAGTTAAAAGTCAGAAGTTAACCCAAAGGGCTATCAGAAAACCGCAAGTTACAGCTAAGATTCTAAAACAATGAAAAATCTGGCGTTGCATAGAAGTATAAATTGGAGCGATGCTGAATTTCTATACAATGTCCAGAGTGTGAATCAACTCATAACCACAAGAATGGCAGAAAATATGGTAAACAAAATCACCATAGTGTTGGGCTACTGTAATAGCCTCATGATAAAAGCCTCTTAACAGAAACTGAAACGTCTGCGAATGCTAGTGGTGTAATTATTCCTTCTCCAATAGTATATTTTTCAACGTACTCACCATCTTGAGGGTTCCTTAACACAATCATCTGTTTGGTAGATAAGTCTAAAATCCAATATTCTTGAATCGCAGCCGTTGCATAAATTACAGCCTTGATATCCAAGTCTTTCTTTAAGATTGTTTTAGCAACTTCCACAATCCAGAAGATATCTTGAGGAGCGGGAT
Organism: Nostoc punctiforme PCC 73102; assembly: GCF_000020025.1. Taxonomy (GTDB): domain Bacteria; phylum Cyanobacteriota; class Cyanobacteriia; order Cyanobacteriales; family Nostocaceae; genus Nostoc; species Nostoc punctiforme. The sequence continues at coordinate 1,799,651 of NC_010628.1, forward strand.
GGCGATCGTTGTAGGATGATTCTGGAAGTCGAACAATTGCAATATCAGGTTCGGGTTCCGAGTCGGATAGTGTAATGGGCCCATTGAAGCGGACATCAGCTTTACCTGATAGCAATTTTTCTAAATATTTTGCACCTCGTTTTGCTGTGGTGTAGTGAATTGGGGTTTCTAGACTCATCTCAACAATTTCGCCTGCTAGCAGTTCCAGATGACGACCACGTAGGATGCCCGCCTCAACCATGCGATGATAGTCGTCTACAGACCATTTAGCCAGGGTTTTCATAGCAGAATTGCTCACATTCTTGTGATAAACCTAGTTCAATTTTATGGGTTCTTAGTTGATAAAGTTTGTCAAAAATCTAAACTTAACGATTTTAACATTAGCAAGCAATTTTAATATGCTTCTGGGGCTGTTTTGCAGGCAAGTCAACTTCTTCATACTACCTTACATCTCCTTGCCCATCAGATTGTTGTGACCTATGTAGCTCCATAAGTTCTCCCAGCTTGAAAAACCTTATGCCATCCTCAGAAATATTTGGCTTGATAGGTTCAACCTCATAACCTTCTTTACTTGGGATTCCAACATCTTCTAAAATCAACTCGTCATAGCCTGAATTGCTTACTTCTGGATCATCTCTATAATTTTGGCTGTCAAGTATTATATTGTAGCCAACCTCATATTTATAGGATTTAATAACTAGACTATGTACAATACCGGGCTGATTACGCCATAAAACACGTGTACCGAGAGGATAGTAAACTACATTATTTAGTGGTGGAACCTGCTCGATAAAATTCCTGTTTTCTAAAATTTCAATTAGCTCTTCTAGCTTTTCAGATGGTAACTTAAACCACTCGCTGTCTTCTACTCGATATTCGGCGAAAGCTTCATGTAAAAGCTTTTCAAATCTAGGTGCATCTTCAAAAAAAGAAGAGCAAACAAATAAATGTTTAACTGGATTGCCTGTTTGTAGTTCTCGCATCCTTTTTGCGACATCCTTAGTAATACCTATTTTGTAATATTCTCTCGACTTTAGAACATAAATAAATCTATTTGAATTAGTTACTTCTTCATCGGATTGGGTATAGAAGGGTAAATGGTTCCAAAACCAGGATTCTCCCTTCTCATCTGGGGGAAATTGGTCAAAGTACTTACCTACAACATTCGCGCATTTTCCCCAATGTGCAGAGACTATTGTACTAGGATATACACCTCTCGAAAAAATACCACCTATCCCTTTGATCCAATAAGTTCCTTTATTGTCTTTAATCGGTTCTCCACAGAGGTAGCAAATAGGTTCCAATCACTTACTCCTTTGTTGCTAGCTTAAGTTTCAATTGCAATTTGGCGTATCTTCACGAACACAACACAAATCGGTAGTTATTTGCATCCTTACGAATATAACTGTAAAGACGCGCTATGCGCTCCTAACTCCTAATTCCTTTTTTGCGTATGATATACAAACTCCGTCAACAAAAGCTGTTGAGATGGATTGCATTGTTCCTAGTTGGAACATTTCTGCAATTTTTGTTTTACATCCCGACACCAGTCTTATCTCAAAATTCCAATAGCTGTAGCAATATTACAGCCCCTCTGACACCTGAAGAACAAACTTACGCTCGTGGTGCTTGGCAGTATTTTGTCAAAAATTATCAGCCAGCAACAGGATTTACCAATTCTACAGGGGGTTATCCTTCTGGTACACTCTGGGATATGGGTAATTACCTGATGGCGTTGAATGCTGCACGCTGGTTGAATCTCACTGACCAAGCAGACTTTGATGCTCGTCTCAACAAATTTTTAACGACTCTCAGCAGCTTAAAGTTATTTGAAGATGCCTTGCCCAATAAAGTCTATAACGCAGCCAATGCACAAATGGTTGATTATGGCAACAATCCACTTGAGCGAGGTATTGGTTGGTCTGCTTTGGATGTTGGGCGAATACTGGCGGCGTTTGATGTCATCCGTACCTGTCATCCGCAATATAATGATTGGCTCAAAGGAATTGTAGCAAAGTGGCAAGTGGCGCGATCGCTCAAAGATGGGCAACTTTTTGGCGCTACTGTTCTCCCAGACAACAAAACGTTACTGGTGCAAGAAGGACGACTCGGCTATGAAGAATACGGGGCTAGAGGTTATGGACTTTGGGGTTTCCCCGCACCCAAAGCTATTTCTTTAGAACCGTTTAAGTTAGTCGAAATTAATGGCGTGCAAATTCCCGTTGATACCCGTGACTTTAAAAGCACCAATGCTAATAATTACGTTGTTAGTGAGTCTTATATCCTTGAAGGGATTGAGTTTGGCTTGCAAGGTGAGTTAGCTGATTTTGCTGCCAGGGTTTTAGATGTACAAAAACGGCGTTACGATACCACAGGGCAGTTGACTGCGGTTACAGAAGATAATATCGACCAAGCGCCTTATTTTCTCTACAACACCGTCTACGCCAACGGTGCAAACTGGGCAACAATCACGGATGCTAATCAACCTTATCCACAGTTTCGCAGCATCAGTACCAAAGCTGCTTTTGGTTGGCGTTATCTTTTTCCAGATAATGCTTATGCTCAAAAAGTTTTTGATGCTGTCAAGGATCTCCGCAGTCCTGATGATAGTGGTTACTATGCTGGTATCTATGAAGAATCAAAACAGCCTAATAAAGCTTTGACAGGTAATACTAATGGGTTGATTTTGGAGATTTTATACTACAAAGCTAAGGGAAATCACCCTTTAATTGCTTCTGGTGCTGCGAGTGTGTCTACTGGCAAGCCAAGTGAGAATATTTCTCCTGCAACACCCTCAAATCAACCGAATTCTACTGTTAAAACTCCGGCTAAAACACCCTCAAATCAACCGAATTCTACTGTTACAACTCCGCCTGCAACTCCTGCGGATACTCCTAAACCAACAGAAGTCGCTGTTGCACCTATTCCACCAGTAGATAGTCCTCAGCCATCATCTCAGATCAAGATGGAGCGACCACTAACGCTGATTGAACGGCGTTATGCAGAGGCGGCTTGGCGATACTTTCAAGCGAATTATCATTCCAAGAATGGGCTGATAGACGATCGCAGTGATTTCAAAGGCGCAACCCTCTGGGGACTAGGAGATTACCTCGCAGCACTCCATGCAGCGCGATCGCTCGATATAATTACTCCGAAAGAATTTGATCAACGCACCCGACATCTTTTAGCAGCCTTGACAAAGTTACCGTTATTTGCTGGAGAGTTACCTGGTCGAGGTTACGATACGCGATCGCTACAATCAGTAGATTACGGTGGAAATCCAGCCCCAGAAGGAAACGGCTGGTCAGCTTTGGATTTAGGTAGAATGCTGGCAGCACTTTACAACTTAAAAACCTGTCATTCAGAATACACGGCTGCGGTAGATAAAATTGTGCTGGATTGGTCATATTTGCGTGTGGTACGCGAGGGTATTCTCTCCAGTGCTACCGTTATCAAAGAGCAAAATGGGCGATCGCTGATCCGCGTCAACCCAGAAACCCGCTTGGGATATGAAGAATATGCAGCTAGAGCTTTTCAATTATGGGGATTTAATGTTAATGGTTCTGCTGTTGGCGGAGAATATCAAACTGCCTCAGTAGAGGGAGTGAAAGTGCCAATTCAACGCCAACGCATAGATACCAACTCAAAAGTTAACCAATATACAGTTAGTAATCCTTTCTTACTCTATGCACTGGAGTTTGGACTAGATCCAAAAATGCGATCGCTCTTTGAACCAATTTTTCAAGCACAAGCTGAACGTTATCGTCGCACCGGCAACCTCACAGCCTCAGCTACCACCTTGATCGATCGTAAGCCTTACACTGTCCACAGCACAATTACTGGAAAAGGTGAGTCTTGGGTAGCTTTAGGAGATGATGGTCAACCTGTACCAAAGGGGCGATTGGTGAGTACAGCAGTCGCTTTTGCCTATCATGCCCTGCTTCCAGAAAACAAGTACAGTCAAGAGTTACTGCAAGGAACGACTGACTTATATAACCCATTAGCTGGATTTTATGAGGGTTTCTATGAAGCCACAGGTAAAACGGCAGTTGGTTTCACTAGTAGCACCAACAGTATGATTTTACAATCCTTGCTGTACAAGGTAATGAATCAACAACCTCTAATTCGTCCGACAAATGACATGAAATCTCCTTGGTGGCAAGAAGTTAGTAAGGGAAATTCTGGGCGAGGTCTACCCAACACTGCCACACAACGAACCAAGTTAATTTCTGATAGTTCTAGCAGTTACTGGGTTTCAGCTAGCGATCGACATTAAGATAAGCAGACGCAGGAATGCAAAGATCCGTGCCTGCGTCCTCTAGTAGTTCGCCAAGTGTACTTGGCGGGGTAAAGAGTAAGGGGTAAGGGGGAAAGGTTCAAATCCCTTAACCTTTCCCCTTTCCCCAGTCCTCACTTAGCATTTTTGGGTTGGCAGACTACTAGCAGTAATGTTGGGTTGGTAATAGGTTGTTAGTAATGAATTCAACTAGGGAATACTGATTCTGAAGGAATGCAGATAAAGTGGGAAGCTCCGTCTAGTCTATACGGCGGGGCTTCCCATTTCATCGGGAATAGCCTCCAGGACTCCCTAGTTCTATTGGTCTAACTTTTCCTCTCTTGTCAGAATCCCAAGACCCAAATCTTTTTCTTCTCCCAAAGGGAGACGCTAAAAGCGATGCAACATATACCTATCAGCTTGGTTCTCGCTTATGGCATTGATGGTTACTGAGCGTAGTCGAATCTAAAATCCAAAATCGTTCGACTGAACGCTCACGACAAGTCCAAAATCTAAAATAGTACTAAGATGAGTTCAGTTTCTATTAGTGATAATTCCTCAAAGTTTTCTGGTAATAGTCGCTCATTACTTAAAAAAAGAACGCTGTTATTTCGCTATCTTGCAGAAATAAATTTAATTTTTGGTATCTGGTATTTGCAATGGCGCGTCACCCATTCCATCAATTTTGATGCACTGTGGATCTCTATTCCTTTATTGATAGCAGAAATTTATAGCTATTTCGGCGGTGTGATGTTTGTGATTGGGTTGTGGCGACCTTTAGTGCGACAGGTTAAGTCTCTCGACCAGATGACCCCACCTTTACCCAGATCGGACTGGCCAACAGTAGATGTCTTTGTAACCTGCTACAACGAACCGCCGAAAATTGTAGAGGAAACTGCCAAAGCTGCTCTAGTAATGGATTATCCGCCAACAAAGTTACGAGTTTATGTTCTAGATGATGGTAACTCGGCTGATATGCGGGCTATGACAGAAAGATTGTGTATTGAAGATTTGCAGTCACCACAACTACAACAAGAAGCAAATCGGATTGATGCAGAACACTCTTCTTTATTGCAGCGCCTAAAGGAACTAGAAAATCTCACACCTAATACTCAAGGTGCAGAACAATGGTTGCAAACATCATCATCAGAACCCGTAGTTAATCAGTTGGCTACGGAATTTGTCCAAAGTCTGCGACAGTTTATTCTTTGGCTACCTCCGACTCATCAAAGTATTAGCGATTCTCCTGTGGAGACGCTACGCGATCGCCTCACTACCGAACGGAAAGCCCTAGAGGAAACTATCCGTAAGAAAGAACTCGAACTTTTGGAACTCTCTCGGTTTCGGTATATCGCTCGTCCCAAGACACCTGGTGTAGCACATCATGCTAAAGCAGGCAACATCAATTACGCAATTTTTTCTGGACAAACGGCAGGAAATTTTATTGTTACTCTAGATGCCGACCACATTCCCAAGCAAAATTTTCTGAAGCGAGTTGTACCTTATTTCTATACATATAATCTTTCAACAGGAAGATACGACCAGAATCAAATTGCTTTTGTACAGACTCGCCAGGATTTTTACAATATTCCTCCAGGCGATCCTTTTGGACATCGAGCAAATTTATTTTATGGGCCACTTCAACAAGGTAAAGATGGCATGAATGCTGCGTTCTATACAGGCACAAATGCGATATTGAGACGTGAAGCACTAGTTAGTGTAGGACTGCAAAATTTTGCTGATGAATTTGCCAAAGATGAAAAACGTTTAGATGAATTTGATTTAGTTGGTGGGGTATCAAGTAATAGCATTACAGAAGATATGAATACAGCTATGCGTCTGCATAGTGCTGGCTGGAAATCTATTTATCACAATGAACTTTTGGCAGAAGGTTTAGCGCCAGATGACCTGAGTTCTACTCTGAAACAGCGTCTACGCTGGGCACAAGGAACTATCCAAGTGCTAGTGAGAGAGAATCCATTGACAAAATCAGGGCTAACATTTTGGCAAAGGTTGCAATATTTTAAGACGATGTATAGTTATTTCTCTGGTTTTGCAACTCTGGTGTTTATTTCTTGCCCAATTATCTATTTTTTTACGGACATTGTTCCAGTTAAAACCTACGGGTCTGACTTTGCGATACACTTTTTTCCAGCTTTTATTATCAACCGTCTCACGTTCTTAGCAGCTACCTGGGGCATTCCAGCTACAGAAGTTTGGCGTTCTGAACAATATGCGATCGCTTTATTCCCCCTGCTAATCCAAGCTGTATGGAGTGTGTTCACAGGACAAAAACTCAATTTTCAAGTCACACCTAAGCAGAGGCAGTCTGGTATTTATCTCAGGCTAGTTTGGCCACAGTTAGTTATCTTTATCCTCACTATTCTAGGGATATTATGGAGTCTTTATCGCTTTGCAATTGGTCATCTAAATAATCCTTTGGTTCACCTACTCAATGGTGCATGGGCTATCTATAATTTGTTACTTTTGTCTGCTATCATCCGCGCATCCGTTTGGCAACCTCCAAAATAAACATAAGAGGGACATAGGGAGAAGGAAAATAACTATTAACTCCCTGATAAATTCAATGTAAAAAGAAAAAAGTAATGAACATTAATTCAGACTCAAAAAACTTTGGTCAAAGAACTGTCTTAACAATTTATGCTCATGCTGATGATGAAGTTCTACCTGCTGCTGGCACTCTCAGTTTGATGTCCAAGGCAGGGTGGAATATTCGTTGCTTAATTTTGACTGATGGCAGTCTTTCCAGTTCGCCTATTAAGGGTACACGTCATCAAGAAGCGGATGCAGCAGGTAAAATCATCGGTGCAACTTACGAGTTTTATGCACTTGAGGAGTACAATTTTTCAACTCAAGCAGTGATTAAAGTTACTGAGGAAGCTATTAGGCGTTGGCAACCGGATCTAATTATTACTCATGCACCACAACCTGAAAAATATGGACATAGAGATCATGAAGTATGTGCGATCGCAGTTTCTAATGTTGCTACCCGCAAAAACATAACTTTGTGGTATTCAGCCCCGCCTGTTTTTTTACGTGGTTTTGAACCCAACTTTTTTGTGGATATTACTTCTGTAATTGAGGAAAAAGTTGCAGCTATTGGTTGTTATGAATCAGAGGTAAACAAAGCATTTATGCAACTTGATGCCATACTGGTTCTATCTCGTTTTTGGGCACGAGAGTTAGGTCAAAAAGATGGTTACTTTGAAGCTTTTGAAATTTCCCGACAATGTGTAGATGCTAGCTTTTTTTACGCAATAGCTAATAATCACCAAGTAATTAAACCCAGCTAATCGTCATTTAATTAAATAAACGTTGGGTTTTTACCTCAACTACTCATTTTCTATCAAAACTGTAACAGCTGCGATCGCAATCAACATTTCATCATTTTTATCGTTTAGTTCGGGAATCGCCCGCCCTTGAACTATCATCCCTCCAGATTCTACGGTGAGGGTTTTTCTACCAAATGGTAGGACAGCTAGTACCTCTTCTTCTCTAACTTGTTCTGGATATGGCACTGCTACTTGAACTTCTATAATCATTTCATTGGGATGACTTAAACCTGCAACTTCCCAAACACCAGGTAAGGCATTGTGAGCGATCGCATTCCGTACCGCCCTAGATGCTGCTATTGTTGGTTCTTGTCCATGCTGATCTATTCCCATCCCCATCTCAATAATCAACCGTTTACGCGCCATTTCTACCTCTAGTAATTCTGCACACTTTAAATAAATTCAGGAGTCAAAAGCCAGAATCTAGAGTTTTCTGAATACTGACTTTTGATTCCCCAAGCGAGAGGATATATGTATGGTCTTCTGGGGAGAAGGTAAGATTAGTCCATTTGTAGAGCGACAGCTGTGCGCCCCTACTAAGGTGCTTTAAACCATGTGCTGCAAGCGGCTCAGACGCTCTGAGTAACTTTTCATCACCTTCAGAGCAAACATAGGTGTTTCCTGAACGGCAAAGAGAAACCCTTTCTCATCAACGAAAGCAAGTTTGCTGTCCACCTTAGCAATAGCTGTGTAAGTTCTATTTTTTACTCCTACAAGTACCCCAACACCAAAAACTTCGCCTGTGTCAATGGTTTCTACAACCTTGCCATTGACTAATATATCCACTGTTCCTTCCAGAATCCCGTACATGTTATCGCCAGGCTGTCCTTCTTCAAAAATGACTTCACCTGCTGAAAATGGTTTAGGGTCGGGTTGTTTTTGAAAGATACTGACTGTTACTACAGGACTTAGCATTAGAGCAACCCCAAAATCTTGGTTTTTAGACGAAACTTTTGGGTAGCTTTACGCGAACCCAGAAAAGTATACTACTTTATGTCGATTAACTCTCAATCCCCGCAAAATTTCTGATTAGTCCCCTAATCACCTAGAAACCTCTAAGAAGGTTTTACTAGGCAAAATCGTCCCTCTCCAAGTCGGAGCTGCGGTGTATACACAAGTCTTCTAGAGTTGCGCTACAGGCTTTTGATCCCCCCAACCCCCTTTAAAAAGCCAGGCAAAAAGCTCTTAAAGTCCTCCTATTTATCGGGGGATTACGGTTCAAGTTTTGTAACTGTTCTGTGGTCATGTCTTTTATTTGCATAGTTTCTCCGAAGAATTTACTTTATTTACGTTTGGTAATTAGCCAACCTAAAGCGATAAATACCACGGTAGCAATGATGCTTAAAGTTAACGATGCGTAAAGGGGATATTTTTGTACTAACGGCAGATTAATTTTATCAATATGTGTTGTGAATACACCAGAGGCGATGTCTACGACGGGCTACGCCTACGCACCACCGCCAAAGCCTATACCTAATATCTGGATTGTGTTTTCTAAGGAGCGATCGCGCTCACTTTGTTCTGTTTCTACTATACCTCGGATAGTATCAACGAATTGTCCAAACAATTCTTGACCTGGAGTCAGATAGTTAATATCTGTTTGGATTTGTTCTCGCCATTTCTTACATTCATTCTTTGTTGAAAAAATCTTGCCAGAATTTGGGTCTATTTCCGTTACCAATAGTTTTAATCTGATCTAAGCAAATTTTGTAGTTAATAATATTAGTAGTAATTGATGTGTGGTGTGTTTGTAAATCTTGTAAGCATCTGGTGTAATCAAAGCTTTTTTTGTGAATTTCTCCCATTAAGCTTTTTAAGCCAGATAATTGTGTTTGATTTTTAGATATCAGGCTGTTAAATTCTTGAATTTTATTTTCTAAATCGCTATAAATTGTTCTCGCATCTCGGTAGCGTTGACGCAAGAGATTAGCATCTGTCACAACTTCACCGGGAAGTTCAGTTAGGGTGTGGCGGAGATGAAAAGCATAAAGGCTGAGGCTGAAATTTTTCACTATTTTGGCTAAGATTTTTATTGTAAATTGTAGCTTTGGTTAAGAGGATGTTTGAAAAGTCATGATTGATGCATAAAATTTTTTTACCCCACCCTAACCCTCCCCTTATAAAGGGGAGGGAACTAGATAGATTTCTTTTTTCCCACCTTTCTAAAAGAAAGGTAACTAGATTTCTTTTTTCCCTCCTTTCTAAGGCATCATGTAAAAATAACTTGAACAATTTGCTGAATGGTAAGATGATCAGAATGTAACCGAATTAAAGGCTTATATGTCTGATAAGCAGGTAGTAGAAAGCATTCAAGACAAGTACGATTCGTTATCGCCTTATTTGAATGAGAAAACACGGCGTATTTGGGCAGCAATTGAAGCCCGAAGCCTGGGCTGGGGAGGCGTGAGTCAGGTTGCGCTCGCAACTGGACTATCCCGGACTACAATCCATGCTGGGATACGGTTATTGTTAGACGCTTCGGGGGAAAAAACCTCGAATGATGATAGTAATCGAATTCGTTCGTCAGGTGCTGGACGTAAACTACTTGAAGAAAAAGACGCAATGCTGCTATCAGATTTAGAATCGCTGATTGAACCAGTGACACTGGGAGACCCAGAATCTCCTCTAAAATGGACTTCTAAAAGTGTTGTGAAACTGGCTGCGGCATTAAACATTGGGGGACATAGGACTAGTCCTAAAAGTGTTTATAACTTACTTGAATCGCTTGGCTACAGCTTACAATCAAATCGTAAAACCCGTGATGGCTCATCTCATCCAGATAGAGATGATCAGTTTTTACATATTTCCAACCAAGTCTTGCACTTTCAATCCCAGAACGAACCCGTATTTCAGTTGATACAAAAAAAAAGAATTAATTGGAGATTTTAAAAATTCTGGAACCGAGTGGTGTGAAAAGGAACAGCCAATTGAGGTGAAAATGCATGATTTTGTTGACCCCAAGTTGGGCAAGGCAATTCCCTACGGAATTTATGACTTAACCTCAAATCAAGGATGGGTAAATGTTGGCATTGACCACGATACCGCAGAGTTTGCAGTCGAGTCTATTCGTCATTGGTGGTACTCAATGGGTAAACAAGTTTATCCCAGCAGTGAGCATATAATGATTACGGCTGATTGCGGTGGTAGCAATAGTTATCGCTCACGATTGTGGAAATTGAAGTTACAAGAATTAGCAACTGATACTGGTAAAACTATTCATGTGTGTCATTTTCCTCCAGGCACAAGTAAATGGAATAAGATTGAGCATCGCTTGTTTTGTCACATTACCCAAAACTGGCGAGGCAGACCATTAACTAGCTTGCAAGTTGTGATTAATCTAATTCGCAATACTACCACCACACAAGGATTAGAAGTTGAAGCTAGATTAGATCCAAATCTCTACAAAACGGGAATCAAGGTTACAGACCAAGAGCTTGATACTATCGCAATCGAACGAAATTCTTTTCATGGTGAGTGGAACTATATTATCAAACCCAAAGTAGTCAGTTAATTGTTCAATTTATTTTTACATAACTCCTAAGGGGGGATTAAGGGGGGGGTAATTCGACTTGTGTATACACCATAGCTTATAAAAGTGAGGGAATTAGATGTTCTAGTTTCCCCTTTCTAATGTTATTTTGGCGTTCGCATTTGCTGATATAGCGTTCGCATTTGTTGATTTAGCGTTCGCATTTGCTGATTTGGCGTTCGCATTTGCTGATATAGCGTTCGCATTTGTTGATTTGGCGTTCGCATTTGCTGATATAGCGTTCGCATTTGTTGATTTAGCGTTCGCATTTGCTGATTTAGCGTTCGCATTTGCTGATTTGGCGTTCACATTTGCTGATATAGCGTTCGCATTTGTTGATTTGGCGTTCGCATTTGCTGATTGCACTTATTCTCAAACAAGAAATCGATATAAAAAATGAGTAAAAATACAGACAAACTCGTAATTATTTCGTTGAACTTTTAATGAAATAAATCCACAAAACTACCCATCTCAGGCAAAAGGATACTCCACTATGTTGAAAAAGGAATTCTTAAAAAAAAGGATATCTCATGTCTTTAAGAACTCGTGGTTCTGCTGCTGTTGACAAAGCCCAACTTCGTCTCGCCTTGCTTAAATCCGTTGATGAAAATCTTGATTTAGGACATGGATTAAGCATTGAAGCCTACAACCACCTCATTAACACTACCCGTGCGACGTTAGAAGCTCATAACACGCTTGTATCCAATCTTGAAGAATCGCGTAAAACAATCACCCAGATGGATAAAGCCCTCTCCGAAATGTCTGAACGAATGCTAAGTGGAGTTGCAACTATCTACGGCAGAAACAGCATACAGTATTCCAAAGCTGGCGGCTCTAATGGAAAAAGAAATAAAAAATCTAGTTCAAAAGTTGCTCCAGTTGTAGCGGTTCTTCCCACTCAACCGGCTCAAGCTGCAATTGCGAATGCGTCAACTAACGGTAACGGCAAAACTCTTTTGCTGCAATAATCCACTTGATCGCATAAATATAGTGCCGTGTCAAGCTTAAATTTGTGCATTAAATGTAAGTTGGGTTTCGACTGCGCTCAACCCTCAGCCATCGAGAGTTGAGCGCAGCGATGCACTGAGCGCAGTCGAAGTGTCGAAACTCGGTTTACTAGTACTTTATTTTCACGCAAGTCCCTTAACGAAAATTCAAGGTAGAGAGAGGTTTATCAAACTCGCTCTCAAATAGCAAATTTTGGTTTTCAGGCTATCTCCTATAATTAATAAAACCTGCACACCTAATTCTAGGCATGAGACTGTGACCGAATCAGGAAGTTACAAAGATACTGTAAACCTACCCAAGACTAGCTTTGATATGCGGGCAAACGCCATCAAGCGCGAGCCTGAAATCCAAAAATTTTGGGAAGAAAATAAAATTTACGATCGCCTCTTTGAAAATAACCCCGGCGAATTATTTATACTGCACGATGGGCCTCCCTACGCTAATGGCTCACTCCATATTGGTCATGCCTTAAATAAAATTCTCAAAGATATTATTAATCGCTACCAAATGTTACGAGGGCGTAAAGTTCGCTACGTTCCTGGTTGGGATTGTCACGGTTTGCCAATTGAGTTAAAAGTTTTGCAGAACATGAAGTCAGCAGAACGACAAAATTTAACGCCTTTACAACTACGGCAGAAAGCGAAAGAATTTGGACTAGCTACGGTAGATAACCAGCGCCAAAATTTTAAACGCTATGGTATTTGGGGTGATTGGGACAACCCTTATCTAACTCTGAAGCCGGAATATGAAGCGGCTCAAATTGGCGTGTTTGGTCAGATGTTCTTAAAAGGCTACATCTATCGCGGTTTGAAGCCGGTTCACTGGAGTCCTAGCTCTAAAACTGCTTTGGCTGAAGCTGAGTTGGAATATCCAGAAGGTCACGTTTCCCGCAGTATCTATGCAGCTTTTCCAGTTACAAGTTTGGCGGAAGCTGTAAAACCACTGTTGGCGGAATATCAGTCAGATTTGGGTGTGGCTATTTGGACAACTACACCTTGGACAATTCCGGGGAATTTGGCTGTGGCAGTGAATGCAGATTTGAACTATGCAGTAGTGGAGGTTTCCCAGTCAGAGGCGCAGAGCAAGTTTAAATACCTCATCGTTGCAGCTGATTTAGTCGAACGGTTATCTTCAACGTTGGGACTTGAGTTAACTCTCAAAGCCACTTTTAAGGGGAATGACTTAGAACATACTACTTATCGTCATCCTCTATTTGACCGCGAAAGTCCGATTGTCGTTGGTGGTGATTACATTACTACTGAATCGGGTACTGGGTTGGTACATACCGCGCCCGGTCATGGTCAAGAAGACTACATCGTTGGTCAGCGCTACGGTTTACCCATCCTTGCACCAGTGGATGACAACGGCAATTTTACCCAAGAGGCGGGAGAGTTTGCTGGGTTGAATGTGCTGGGTGATGGGAATCAGGCGGTGATTGATGCACTGGCTGCGGCTGGTTCTTTGTTGAAAGAAGAACCATACCCCCACAAATATCCTTATGATTGGCGCACTAAGAAGCCGACGATTTTCCGCGCTACTGAACAATGGTTTGCTTCCGTGGAAGGATTTAGAGAAGAAGCACTAAAGGCGATCGCAACTGTAAAATGGATTCCAGCCCAAGGTGAAAATCGGATCACGCCAATGGTAGCGGAACGTTCCGATTGGTGTATTTCTCGTCAGCGGAGTTGGGGTGTACCCATTCCCGTTTTCTACGACGAAGCCACGGGTGAACCACTGCTGAATGAAGAAATTATCAACCACGTCCAAGGAATCATCGCCGAAAAAGGTTCCGATGCTTGGTGGGAACTTTCAGTTGAGGAGTTATTACCGGAATCTTATCGCCAAAATGGTAAGTCTTACCGCAGAGGTACAGACACAATGGATGTATGGTTTGATTCTGGCTCATCTTGGGCATCTGTCGTCCAACAGCGTCCAGAGTTACGCTACCCGGCTGATATATATTTGGAAGGTTCCGACCAACATCGTGGTTGGTTTCAGTCAAGCTTGCTCACCAGTGTAGCGGTAAATGACATTGCACCTTACAAAACTGTGCTAACTCACGGCTTTGCTTTGGACGAACAAGGCCGGAAAATGAGCAAGTCAGAAGGAAATGTGGTTGACCCAAATACAATCATTGAAGGTGGGAAAAATCAAAAAGTAGAACCGGCTTACGGTGCAGATGTCTTGAGATTGTGGGTATCATCGGTAGACTACTCCGGCGATGTCCGCATTGGTAAAAACATCATCAAGCAGATGAATGATGTTAGAGGCAAGATTCGCAATACGGCGCGGTTCTTGTTGGGTAGCTTGGATGATTTTGACCCGGAAAAAGATACAGTTCCCTTCGAGGAATTGCCAGAACTTGACCGTTATATGCTGCACCGCATCACCGAGGTATTTGAGGAAGTTACCGAAGCCTTTGAGAGTTTCCAATTCTTCCGCTTTTTCCAAACAGTACAGAATTTCTGCGTAGTTGATTTATCTAACTTTTATTTAGATGTTGCCAAAGATAGGCTGTACATCAGTGCAAAGGATGCTTTCCGCCGTCGCAGTTGTCAAACGGTGCTGAAAATAGCTTTAGATAATTTAGCACGAGCGATCGCACCAGTGTTATCTCACACTGCCGAAGATATCTGGCAATATCTCCCTTACAAAACACCTTACAAATCGGTATTTGAAGCCGGTTGGGTGCAGGTTGAAGAAAAATGGCGTAATCCAGAGTTAGCAGAATTTTGGTCAGAGTTACGAAAAATTCGTGATAAGGTCAACAAAACTCTAGAAATATATCGATTGCAAAAAACAATCGGATCTTCTTTAGAAGCAAAAGTTGTGGTGCATGTCTTTGATGAGAGATTGCGTCAACGTTTACAAGCTCTCAATCCTAATACTCACGGTTCAGTTGAAAAAAGTAATGGTGTAGATGAGTTACGTTATCTATTTTTAGCTTCTCAAGTAGAAGTGCCATCTGAACCCATTTTTGAGGAAGGAGATGATGCTGGCATATATATTCAGGTTTACAAAGCAGATGGGGAAAAATGCGATCGCTGTTGGAACTACTCTACTCATGTGGGAGAATCAGCAGAACACCCCTTAATTTGCGAACGGTGTGTTGCAGCCTTAGCCGGAGAGTTTTAGCAAATATACCTGAGTTTAACGAACCTCTCTCTACCTTTAAATAAAGTTCAAGCCTTTCCCTCTCCAACTCAGAGAGGGAAAATTTTGTGTACTAAAACCAGAGTGAGGTCTGTTCTTTTAGGTAATTATATAGACACTACCTCAACCGTATAATTCACGTTAACTCAGGTTGTAGTCACCGTCTGAAAAAGATATTTTACGCAATACACATTATTGTTTTTTTGTAAAGCAATTAATTTCTAAGGGTAATATACTTGTAAGCAAAAACTCAGGTGTTTTTACTGAAGCCCGCTAAGTACTTTCACCGTATCCTTTTCATGTATAGAGCCGATTTACAGTATTTTTAATAAAATATAAAGGTATGGATTAATACGTAAATTTTAGATTAAAACATCCATTAACTCAATCAAAATTTAAGAGATACAAAGATATGTCAAGTAAAGTTGCTAAAGAATTGGCAGATTTTTTGCTGCAAATAGAACAGCGATCGCAGTTTCATGCAGGCTATCCGTATAATTTAAGTTGTGATTACAGTGCGATCGGCAAATTTTTCAATCATCTGTTAAATAATGCTGGAGACCCATATATTGAGCCAGATTTTGGTCTCCATTCCCGTAAATTTGAGCAAGAAGTATTATCTTTTTTTGCTCACCTCTATAAAATTCCAGAAAATCAGTTTTGGGGTTATGTTACTGCTGGTGGAACTGAAGGTAACTTATATGGAATTTTCTTAGCAAGAGAAATCTACCCTAATGGGATTCTTTACTCATCACAAGACTCTCATTACTCAATTCCGAAAGCCGCGAAATTATTCCGCATTCAACATAATGTTGTGAATTCGCAAATTAATGGAGAAATGAATTATGACCATTTTGAACAACTCCTTAGCGAAAATCGTCGTTATCCAGCCATCATAAATTTAAATATTGGGACTACTGTCAAAGGTGCAATTGATAACTTAGACAAAGTTCTAGAAATTTTAGAGCGCAATCAGATAAAAGATTACTACATTCATTGTGATGCTGCACTTTCAGGGTTAATATTACCGTTTTTAGATGGCGCTCCGCAAGTTAATTTTCAAAAACCCATAGATAGTGTAGCTATTTCTGCTAAATTCATTGGTTCTCCCTTACCTTGTGGTGTAGTTTTAACTAAGAAAAAATGGGTAGAGAAAGTTGAAACAGAAATTGAATATATTGGTTCAAAAGATACAACTATTCTGGGATCTAGAAACGGTCATACTCCCCTAATTCTCTGGTATGCAGTACAAACAAGAGGTTATGATGGATTAGCTAAAGAGGCTAAGACCTGTATTCATAATGCTCAATATCTTTTCCAACAACTTCAAATCAGAGAATATCCATGTATGTTAAATAATTTTTCAAACACAGTAGTTTTTCAAAAACCTTCTCAAAGATTAATTAAAAAGTGGCAATTAGCAGTTTTTGAAAATTGGGCACACATGATAGTCATGCAGAATATTGTCCGGGAGAAAATCGATATTTTTATTAATGAACTATTGTTAGAACAAGGGTTACTTAATAATGCAAAAAATTTCCAGCTACAGCCAGTATTACAACATTAATGTAGATTCTCAAGTGTAATTGAATTCTCAATTTTACAAGGTATTTCTCCGAACAGAAATTGATACCAAATAACTTATCTCTTTAAAAAGTTCTTGGAACACAAGTTAGCAGCAAGTAGCATTTCTACTTCTGCACTTTCCATAGGTCGTAAGAAAAAATACCCTTGTCCATAATCACATTGTAACGCCTTCAGTTGTGCTAATTGCTCTACAGTTTCTATACCTTCTGCTGTTACAGACATGTTTAAATTATGAGCTAATGTCACAATTGCTCTCACAATCTCTAAATTTTCTCCTCGACTACCTATATTAGTGACGAAAGAGCGGTCAATCTTCAGGGTTTTGATTGGTAGGCGGTGTAGATAACTCAATGATGAATAACCAGTTCCGAAATCATCTATGTGCATCTCGACATTTAGCTCTGTTAACTGAGAAAGCACAGTGGTAGCTAATTCAAAATTATCCATCAACAGGGTTTCAGTAATCTCCAACTTTAAACTGCATGGCTTCAGTCCAGTTTCTTGCAAAATATGTTTAACTTGTTTAAACACATCAGGTTGCGTTATTTGTTTCCCAGAAAAATTTACGCTAATTGTCAGAGGTAGTGAGCTAGGAAATTTTTGATGCCATCTGTGCATTTGCTGACAGGCTTCAAAAAGCACCCATTGCCCAATACTAACAATCATTCCAGTTTCCTCAGCCAGGGGAATAAAATCTTGAGGAGAAATAAGCCCTCGTTTTGGATGATACCAACGTATCAGGGCTTCAAATCCAATAATTTTGCCAGTTATAAGTGAAATAATTGGCTGGTAATTAAGGCGAAATTCTTTTTGCTTAAGCAGTGCATTTCGCAAAGCAGTTTCTAACTCTAATAGCAAAGATGCACCCTCGTACATCTTTTGGTCAAAGACCTCATAGCGTGCTTTGCCAAGTGATTTGGCGCGGTACATTGCAACATCGGCATCGCGGAGAATATGCGCTGATTGTTCATAATCTGGTTTACTTAAAGCGATGCCGATACTAGCATTAGTAAATACCAGATGCTCATTTAATTCAAATGGCAAAGCTAGCACCTTTTTAATTCGCTCGGCTACCTGTATGGCGATGTCAATATCCTCAATGTCCTCAATTAAGATAGTGAACTCGTCTCCACCAAAGCGGGCAACTATGTCTCCGGTTCGCAGAACTGACTTTAACCGATGGGAAATTGCAATCAAAAGTTGATTTCCTAGTAGATGTCCCAGGCTGTCGTTAACAACTTTAAAGCGGTCTAGGTCTAAAAAGAGTACGGCAAATAAATAATTATTTTGCTGTTTAGTACGTTCTATTGCTTGCTGGACTCGCTCCATAAATAATCGTTGATTAGGTAAGCCAGTTAGTCCGTCATGAAGACTATTGTGAAGTAATTGCTCTTGTGCTTGTTGACGCTTGATAATGTCTTGTTCTAGTTGTTGATTTACTCTGATAAGTTCAACGGTGCGTTCTAGAACCAGTTTTTCAAGCTGATAACGATATTGAATTAATTCTTCCTCTACTAACTTACGCTTAGTGATGTCACGGATAATAACAACATACTCCCGAAGCTGAGAATTAAATGGCTGGGAAATAGTCGATTCAACAATTCTTAGACCTTGATTTATTTTTAAAGTTTGCTCAGTTCTGATAGACCATTGCTTTGGTTTGCCGTGATAGCCAAAAGTGTTGAATGTTAAGAAAAATCCGATAAAAACAGCCCAAAATATGTTAAATTTTGGGCGGAAGATTAAAGTATATCTATTTAATAGTGATTATAAATTCATTTCCCAAGATTGTCAAAGATATCTTGAGAGGACTGCCAAAAAACGATTATCCAGTATTGAACAGTCGTCTGTTCTTTGAGTGCTGGTTATCTTATGCTATGGATAACAGCTTAACAAGTATGCGAGATTTATTTAACAGATTAAACAACACAGGATTTCCGGTAGATATTTCTACTTTCTCTAAAGCAAACTTACATCGAAGTCAAAAACCTTTTCAAGAAATTTACCAAAAATTAAATGAATTAGTACAGAAGAAAGTTCAAAAAAAGTTACATGATAAATATGCAATTTGTCCAATAGATTCAACAATTATTACTCTCACAAGTAAATTGTTATGGGTACTAGGACACCATCAAGTAAAACTTTTCAGTTCTCTAAATTTAGCTACTGGAAGTCCATCAGATAACTTCATAAACTTTGGACATGACCATGACTATAAATTTGGTTGTAAAATGATGTCTAGTCTACCAAATAATGCTGTTGGTGTAATGGATAGAGGTTTTGCTGGATTAAAATTTATCCAAGAATTAGTCCAAGAAAACAAATACTTTGTTTTGCGGGTAAAAAACAATTGGAAGTTAGAATTTGAGGAGCAAACTGGATTAATTAAAGTTGGTGCATCTAATGATGCTCAAGCCTATAGAGTGATTAATTTTTGTGATTTAGAAACGAAAACTGAGTTTCGATTAGTAACCAATTTACCAACATTAGGAGAGGCTGCCGTTAGTGATTATGAAATCAGGGATATTTATCGATTGCGTTGGGGAGTTGAATTGTTGTGGAAGTTTTTGAAAATGCACTTAAAACTTGACAAGTTAATTACTAAAAATGTTAATGGTATCACCATACAAATTTACGTTACTTTAATAGCTTATCTAATTTTACAGATATTATCTGTACCACAACAATGGGGACATACGCTATTAGATAAATTCCGCTATTTACAATCTTGTATGTGTCAGAAAATAAGTTATGTTCATTGGTTTGAAGAGATGATGTCATGTTGACTATTTTAGGCTTTTTAGAGTTAGTGTAACTAGATATGTAAACTTTTGTATCAGCATTCAACATTTCTGCGTGATAGCATACTAAGAGTTGATTTAAGTTTTGCCCAAGCAACTCCTGAACATTGGTTTGAAATAATTCTTCAGCCGCAGCATTAATCTGACAAATTTTACCGTTTTCATCTAAAACTAAAACAGTATCTGGAACAGTGTCAAGAGTAGTGATAAATAGACTTTTTGCTTGTTTGCGTGCTTCATCAATAGCAACAATTTGTGGTAGAGTTGTCCAGCAAGCGATCGCTACCCCAATCAAAGAAAGCGTCACTAACAGAATAGCTAGTAAAGAGTTTTGAGGATTATCAGAAACTCTGCCTAATAAATCGCGGATAACCCAACTGCTTGTGGCAGTAATACAAATTAATGATACTAAAACGATCACCTGTAGTATCAGAAAATCTGAATTGTTTCTACTAGACCAAGTGTAGTAACGCTGTGTCCACGATTCCAACTGTAATGGCGCAAACCTTAAGCGACGTAGCCCGACATCTCCTATCATCAGAATAATGGGTAATAATAATCCCACTAAAAAATCTCTCCAATTCCAAGCTAAACCTCCTACTATTAGAACTACCGCTTCTACAAAGAAAAAACCAAGTGACCACCAAGGCCATAACACCTGGGGTTTTCCCCGACACAGCCATAATCCCAGATGTAATCCCATAATGGACATCAGATAACAGGTGCCTGCTACTGTGACAAGTTGAGATACATTTCCCAAATTTAGACACAGCAAACTGATTAAAAAGGTAACGAAGATAGCAGGTCCAAGGACACCTTGACGGGAAACTAATGCAAATATGGAAGAAATCTGTCTGTCCAAGGCAAGTTGGTATAATATCCGAGGAGAGTTGGAAACTGCCGTAGCAGAACTTAGAAGGCAAGATACAGTAATCAAAAGTGTTACTAGAAAAGAGGCAGATTCACCCCAAAAAGGCTTAGAAGCCGCGACTAAATTTAAGAACGCATCTTCACCTATTGTTGGATTTGGAGCCGAACACATTAATACCCAAGAACCACCTAAAAATACTGGAGGAATTAGCCAAGCAGCTACGGTTAAGAACTTTAAAGTTTTATATGGATGGTGGCTATCAGCAACAAAAGAAGAAGTGGTTTCGCAAGCATAAATTGAGTAGCTAGCCAGAAAAAACCACTTTGCCCATTCTTGAAAGCTCAGACTATGTGTGCTAGTTGAGATAAGTTTAAAACTAGTAGGTGAGGAGGCGAACCATAACACACCTTGAATAGAAAATAAAAGCAGTAATAAAATCGCTGGGAATACAAAAAATAAATGCAGGAGCGCTAAAGCACGAGTGCCACTGAACGCTAAAATAAAAGGAATTGCTGTAAATAGAACTTTTAATAAAGTTTCTGGACAAGAAATACCTAATGTTTCAAAATTGACTTTAATTAGGTTTGTCAGAATAATTGCATACAGTGCCGGTGCTGCTGCCCAGCTAAAAAAGTATCCTAATGCTACGTAACGACCGAAGCCAGGAAAATTTTTTAATAGCCTTGTGGTGTAATTCGGTGTTCCTCCAGCGATATCTGGCCAATGTCTACCTAGACTTTGTACCTGCAAGTTCAGTAAGAAGGAAACGATCGTGCCAACAAACCAAACTAAAATCGCTTTAGGCCCTAACGCCGCATGAATAATAGGGGCAGTACCAATCCATCCCACATGACCCGTTAAGCCAAAGCCCCAGGTTTCGAGATAACTCAGAGTCCGTGGTAAACGTATTACCAAGTTCTGATTTTTCTCTGTCGGTATAGAATTTTGAGTAAGCATTGTTTCTTAGTAAGATTTACTGACCTTTTCACTCAATAGCCGAATCTCACTGCATATAGCTTCCGTATAACTGCTGGACTTATATAAAAGATAACTTACTTATAGCAATACTATCTAATTTATGAAAATTCGTGCCGTCCAGATCCCCGGCAACTTTTACGAAGTCGGGGATCTAATCTTTAATGAATGATTTAGGACTGCTATATTACCCTCATTAGCTTACTGCTTAGGTCTTTATAGCTTTTGCAATAACTCCTGAGTTAACTGAAAAAACGCTTTTGAACCAGCTGATTGGGGAGCATTTAAAACAGCTGGCATAAAACTATCAACAGCCTTAGCAACATTGACATCAACTGGTATTTGTACTTTACAAATTTTCTCTACACCGAAATCTTCTACAACGCGGTGCATCACTTGTTTATAGTATCTGCCCGTGAGAAGGTTAGCAGTAGACATGCTGAATACAATTCCCAGCATTTTTATATCTATTTTGGTTTCATGTCCATGACTATCTTTTAATTGGGCGATGCGTCTTTCTAGTAGTTGAATACCCACCACAGATAAGGGTTCTGGTTTTGCAGGAAGTATGTAGAAATCGCTGGCAGCTAAAGCGCTACGAGTTAATAAATTATATCCAGGGGCACAATCGAGAAGGATAAAATCATATTCTTGACGCACTGGTTTTAAAATATTATTAATCAGGACTCTTTCAAAGCGATTCCAAATCGTTTCAAAGTCCTGTTCTCCTAGTGCAGTCGCTTGTTGATGTAGCATTTCTGATACAACAAATTCATCATACAAGTCAATATCTCCTGGTAATAAATCCAGTCCGGGAAGATTACAAACCTGGGATTGAATGATATCTTGAATTGTGAGTTTTGCTTGTGGGTCTGGATTGATAACTTCGTCGATCAGATATCTAAATGTCTTGCTTTGTTTACGACGCTTGGCAAAATCTAAAGGCGACATCAAACTGAGTGTGGCGCTAATTTGGCTGTCTAAATCAAGGACAAGCACCCGCTTGCCATGATTTTTAGCTAAACAGGTAGCTAAGTTGACGGTGAGGGTGGTTTTACCAACGCCACCTTTCATGTTTGCAGTAGCAATTACATATCCCATTGGTTGAGTCCTCTGTTGACGCATTCACATCTAGGTAGCGTACACCTCTCTCGATTTATTAAATCTTCCATTAAATTTAATATTTTTGGAAACTCAACGAAGAGGCAGGGGGCAGGAAGCAGGGGGAAGAGGGAAATGACCACTTCTTCATGCCGTGGGTGGATTTACCTGCTGCTGTACTACTTAAATTGCTATCACTTTAGTTAAAACCTAGATACCATTAGATTCGGCGTGTTTACTGTTCGGGAGTGCCAAAATGTCTAAACAGCTGGGTCAAAAAATTGCACCTACACCTATATCAAATGATATCAATGTAGTGGATTTGATCGATCAATACTTCACTGCCTATAACTCAGCGCGGTTGCGGGAAATCTGCCAACTTCTGAGTCGTGATGTGCTAACCGAAGGTGTTACTGTCGGAGTTAGCCTTTCCGGTGCGATGACACCAGCAGGATTTGGGGTTTCAGCGCTTGCACCCTTAATTCGCAACGGCTTTATTGATTGGATGATTAGTACTGGTGCAAATCTTTACCACGATATGCACTACGGTTTGGGTTTTGAACTCTTTGCTGGTAATCCCTTTTTGGATGATGTGAAACTGCGTCAGGAAGGGACTATTCGCATTTATGACATTATTTTTGGTTACGATGTACTACTAGAAACTGATGCGTTCATCCGCAAGATTCTGCAAGGCGAAGCGTTTCAGAAGCGGATGGGAACTGCTGAGTTTCACTATTTGTTGGGTAAGTATGTTCGGGAAGTAGAAAAGCAACTGGGTGTGCAGCATTCCTGCTTACTTGCTACAGCTTATGAGTATGGCGTGCCTATATATACGTCTTCTCCAGGAGATAGCTCTATTGGGATGAACGTGGCGGCTTTGGCTTTGGAAGGTTCGCAGTTGGTGTTAGATCCATCAATTGATGTAAATGAAACTGCTGCGATCGCATATAATGCCCGTGAGTCAGGTGGTAAAAGTGCGGCTGTAATTCTCGGTGGTGGTAGTCCTAAGAACTTTTTACTACAAACTCAACCGCAACTTCATGAGGTATTAGGACTAGAAGAACGAGGACATGATTACTTTGTGCAGTTTACCGATGCACGTCCAGATACAGGCGGTTTGTCTGGAGCAACCCCATCAGAAGCCGTTAGCTGGGGTAAAATTGACCCGGAAGAGTTACCTAACACAATTGTTTGTTATACCGATAGTACGATCGCTCTACCACTAGTAACAGCATACGTCTTGAATAAGTGCCAGCCTCGTCCCCTGAAGCGTATCTACGACAAGCGAGAAGCCATTTTGGATAAATTGCAAAAAGACTATCTAGCAGCCAAAACCCAACCATCGGATCAGGTTCCCGCAGCAGTGGCTGAAAGTGCCCAAAAGCAAACAGCGACTTATCCCTGTGGGCGGCTGATTCCGAATACGTAGGGAGCAGGAAAGGATTAGGGGACGAGGGAGACAAGGGGCACAAGGAGGACAAGGGGGAAATTATTGAACAAGTCTCTCCTCTCCCTTGTCTCCTCTCTATGCCCAATGCCCAATGCCCCATGCCCCATGCCCCTCATCCCTTTTGCCCAACCAAAAAATAAGTTGTCATTTTCCCTTTCCCTTTAACTTCGATTTCACCCCGCTTTTGAAATAAAAATTTATTACACAAGGACTTATAAATATCTTCTGTAACCTGGATTTTACCAACAATACCTTGAGATTCCATGCGGCTAGCGATGTTTAGCGTGTCTCCCCAGAGATCGTAAGCAAATTTGTTGAGGTCAATTACTCCCGCCACTACGGAACCACTATGGATGCCGATACGGTTGTTGAAGTTTTGGTTATTTTCAGTATTAAATAGAGCGATCGCTTGAGTATGATCTGGGCGGCGTGTAGGTAAGCCACCAACTACCATATAAGCATCGTTAATAGTCTTGATTCTCTTCAAACCATGTTGTTCAGTGAGGCGATCGAAAGTTGAGAAAATCGAGTTGAGTAAGTTTACAACTTGAATTGCACTCATACAAGTGAACCGAAATATAATCATGGTCATGCCCAAAGTTGATGAAGTTACCTTCTGGACTCCCAGTAGCTAGATTTAAAGAACTGAAAAGCTTGACTTGATGATGTCCTAGTACCCACAACAACTTGCTGGTTAAAGTAATAATTGTTGAATCAATTTATGATTTCAGTCCACTTGAGTGGACTTTGGCTATCAGCCTTGCACTTCAGTGTAGGATGGGATATCGAGCAAGTGCGATACTTTAAAAAGTATAAAAAATTATTCTGTAATATAATAATTGTGCTTTTTATTAAATATCGTTTATGCCTTATCGCAGAAAATTTTTAAAAAGAGCAGGATACACAACCCTTTCTGCCTTATTGACTATGGGGTTTTTACAAAAGGATAGGCAGAAGGAAGATGGTAGCACAAATGCTGCTACGGCAAATTATCTAAGTGCAAGTGCAAATGTCAATTCTCCCCTTCGGCAATTAGCAGCTGCCAAAGGGAAGCTTTATGGCGCAGCAGTTTCTAGTGAATTTTTGCTACAAGAGAAGGGTTACGCTGACCTAATTGCTCGTGAATGTTCGATAGTGACACCAAATGGTGAATTAAAATGGAACGCCACTGAACCACAGCCAGGAAAATTTACTTTTGAGTCAGCAGATGCGATCGCTGGTTTCTGCCAAAAGCATAATATACAATTGCATGGGCATACCCTTTTCTGGCACATGGGAAAACCAGACTGGCTACCTTACCCCCCCACTCTTAAAATGCTAGAACGCCATATTAAAGGAGTTATGGGGCATTATCGCAATAGCCCTGTTTTAAAGTCTTGGGATATTGCCAATGAAATTATCGCTGATAGTGAAAATGAAACTGATAATGCTACCTACGGTTTGCGTAAAGGGGTAAAACGAGAATTAATTCGAGATTTGTTTTTAATTGCGGCTTCAGTTGATAACACCAAGAAATTTTACCTAAACGATTTCGGCATCGAAGGCGCTACATGGAAATCAGATCGTTTCTTAAAAATGGTCGAATATCTGAAGAATAGTGACGTTAAAATTGATGGTGCAGGTATACAGTCACATCTATGGTTTTCTACTGCTTATGGTTTTGATAAGAAAGGATTTAATTCTGTCTTAAAACGGCTTAACGATCTTCAAGTTAAACCAATAATCACAGAATTAGACATTATCATTGATGCCCCACTGCCTGATAGTATTAAAAAGCTAGATCAGATGGTAGCCGACAGTTACAAGCGATATCTTGACCTCTGCTTTGCGGCTGGAGTTGATACTGTAATTACATGGGGAATCACCGACCGTCATACCTGGATACGTCATCCCGACTGGATGCCAGGAAAAACCTTTAGAAACAATCCAAGTCTTTGGAAATTTCTGCGTCCACTTCCCTTCGATGAAAACCTGCAACCTAAACTTGCTCGCAACGCTATTGCCCAGGCTTTTCAGCAAGCAACTTAATACTCATTTAGACGTAAATAGCGCTTTTAAATGTCATTTTGAACTCAGGATGTGGGGATATTCTTCCTTATTGACAATGATGAAAGATAAAGTATGTGGCGTAATTAGTAATTAAACTTAATACAGTATTTCATAAATTTGTGACAAATTGAGTGACGTACTGGTGAGGCTGGACGAAACTCAATTATGCTACAAACTTGTGGAATCTTGTAGTGAGAAATAACAACATTCTATTTTTTTTTTGTTGACTTGGCACACTCCAAATTTCTCGTAAAAATAATGTAGCTACAAACCAAGGCTCAAGCAAGTAACGTCTCCAAAGTCTTTTCGGTTCAGATAATAAGCGATACAACCATTCCAATCCAACCCTTCCCATCCAGCGAGGAGGAGTAGGTAATGCTCCTGCTACATAGTCCATACAGGCTCCACTAGTCAAAATAGTGTTGGTATGAATATATTCCAGATTTTCCGAAATCCAATACTCTTGGCGTGGCATACCCATCCCCACCATTAATACATGAGGTTTGTAAGCATTAATTGCAGCCAGAGTCGCAAGATTTTCTTCACTATCTTTATCCATATCAATATAGCCATGAGCGCAAGCAATCTGTAAACCAGGAAATTTCTGGCGCAAAATACTTGCTCCTTGTTCTGCCACTCCTGGCCTTGAACCTAAATAGAATACACGCCAGTCTTTATTAGCTGCTTCTGCCATCAGAGGCCATACCCAGTCAGCATAGGTTACTCTTTGTTCTCGTTTCATTGGAAAACCTAACAACTTTCCAATAAACAATAGAGGCATACCATCAATATGAATATATTCAGCCTTGGCATAAAACGCTTGCATTTTTGGATCGTTATGAAAGAGATAAAGACTATGCAAGTTGTGATTAGCAATAATCCATTTCTCGGTTTTTTCAATAGACTCTTCAATTAATAAATTTAACTCTGGGATAGAGAGTGCATCAACTTTAACACCAAGAAGCTTATAAGAAAATCGATTTTTCATGACTGAAAGAATTTTTGTTTTTATAATTATGAAAGTTGGTTTCAGAAGAAAGGCGAGTATTTAAAAATTAAGTAATAGCAATATTTAAATATTTCAAATTTCCAATGCTAAAAAAATTAAATTTAAATTTTTTAGGCCGATATATTCTTTGAAATAAATAAATTTCACTAAGAAGCTCTTACTTCCATGAGAATTTTTGCTACATTCTGCGCTCTTGCATTCCAGGAATATTTCTCTGTAATTAAGGTATATGCTGTATCTACAAGTAACTGATATTTCTTAAGATTTGAAGCTGCATCTAGCACTGTATTAGCGACATCTTCAGTAGAGTATCCTGTTACTAAAAGATGCTCTAAATGCCGAAATTCTTCTAAACCTCGCAATCCTTCTGGTGTTGATACAACTAACTTTCTACTAGCGAAATAATCTAACGCTTTATTACGAGCGCCACCTGCTACTGCTTGCTTAGAGAACGGTAACAAAGCAATATCTGCATATTTAACATGTTTAACAAAATCCTCTCTTTTAGGTAAAAATCCCAAAAAAGAAATATTAGAAGGTATTGGTTCTGAAATATCACTACTATCCCTACCTATAACAACAAAATGTATTTTCTCCTGATGATTTTCAATATGTTTAGCAACCTGAATAGTCATTGAAACAGACATATCATTACTTGGAAACTGAAATGTTTTAGGAGCAATAAGAAGCACTATTTTTGCTGGTCTAAATGCTTGATAAGGGTCTTTGCTCAAAAAAGATTCAGTACTTAGTAAGTCTTCAGTAACTCCATTTCCGATACTATAAATCTGCTCTGGAGCTTTACCATACCACTGTGAAATTAGTTTAGGAATTGAGTCACCTGCTGCAATAATTGGACTACCAGAAAATATCAGAATTCCCTGAGCAATATATGTCTTAATACATTGTACAAACTCTTTGAAAGGATTGGCAACTGAAAACAAGCGCATCCAATATTCATACGCTGAAAATGTATGAAAATCTAAGACAAGAGAGGAATTTCTGCGTTTTTTAAGCCTCAGTGAAATTAAAGCAGCTAATCCAGGTAATGTTTCTTGAGCATAAACGATATCTGGACAAAACTCATCAATACATTTTTCTATAGTTTTAATATATGACTTCAGGCTTCTTGATCCAATAGAAATAGAAGGTGCATACTTAACAGATGAACAATCTAATCCTAGCTGAAGAACATCAAAATCTTTAGTAAGATATTGTCCTAAATAAAAAGGTCTAGTAAATGCACCAAATGGTTGGCTAGAATCAAGTGTTGAGACAATAAGTAAACGTTTTCCCATAATACTGATGATTTAAATATTTAAGAAATTGATTTTTGAAACTACATTTTTTGACTGATTTAGATGTTTATTAATTATCCAAACATGATTAGTTAACTATCCTAGTAGCAGAATCAAACTTCTGAGTTGCTTTGGTTAATATCTTCAGAAAATGTAGGAGAAATTGCCAAATTTCTGTAACCAATAATTGCTCTTATATAGGGTAAAAACCAATAGAATATCCATAACGGCCCAGAGTGTCTGATACAAAATATAGTCCAGGGTTTTAATGGAAATCCTTTAATTTGTAGCGCCTTTTTTAAGCGCTGTAATATACTTAAATTAGTATCTACCCAACTGTTACGGATAGAGTTTTTAGTACAAGTACCAATATATCCAGGAGCTATCCATATTTGACAACCCAATTTACGCGCTCTGAGGGCATAATCTAAATCTCCTAAACTGTGAATAAAAACTGTATCAATATTGCCAACTTTTACAGCAACAGTTTTAGGGATTAGCACACAGTTACCATACATAGCATCGCATTTTTGAATAATCGAAATTGGTTCTAAAAATTCAAATTTGTTAGAATACCACTTTTTAGATTTTACTGCTCCTCCATAGGTTGCTTTTCCTGTCATTGGGTCTTTAGTTGAACCAACTACAATTGAGTCTGGATAACCTTGTGCAGTCAAATCTTGATGAATCTGTAATAATTTGCTGACAGCATTGGGTTCTAGAAATGTGTCATCATTCAACCATAGATAATAATCATATTGATTTTTTATCGCCTCATCAAAGGCAAGATGCATTCCTCCTACCCAAAATAAATTACCATTACCCTGAAGAATATGTACATCTGGATATTCTGCTTTGATAGCTTGTGCAGTCCCGTCAGAGCTACCATCATCAGTTAGATAAACATCACAATGATGTTTTTGCTCATATAAAGTATGTAGACAGGCAAGAGTTGTATTACGCCTGTTATGACAGGTCATAACTACAGCTATATTTGCTTTTTTCATCTTATTTATCTCACGTAATTTATATGGAAATGAGCAATACAAATAATAAAGCTATATGTAACTATTTACATTACGTTTAAAGTTTAGCCATTTTTTCTATCCAGCTACTTAAATTAATATCTAAATTAAAGTTTTGTAATTTTTGTTCCATTCTTCTAACTACCAACATATATCTGTGCAAAACTGATACACGAGGCATTTTTAATCTGACAACCTCTTGACACAACCATAGATATTTTTCGGAATTGATGTTAAGTTTTTTCAATTTTTTTATTTGTGTATTCCAATCGTTATAGAAGAATAAGTTGAAATAATGAATTGATATAATATCATTCCAATGTTTAATTTGTAATTCTGTTGATAAACGGTTATGTAAAGGTAATGGATAACTATAATTAGCAGGAAGATGTTCGACGTTTTCTTCCAAGGCACATAATGTTACAGATAAGACAGACTGCTCAACAAAATAAATACCTTGGGGAGGAGTGATATCAAGACGCATGACTTTTTCAAAATTCTCTTTCCAAGCTGTAAATATACCCGCACTCCTTCTCACAACGACCAAACCAGAATTCCAGTAAGCTCTAATCCTTTTTTTACCAATTGGTGTTTCAACAAATACCTCACGCTTTACCCCCAGCACTTCATATAATTTTTGCCAGTACCATTCTTGAGAGTCTCGCAAACCTGTAGAACCAATCCCTTGACCATACTCAGGACGTAAACGAACGTTACAATTAACAGGCAATAAGAACTCTTTTGGTGCAGAAAAAAAGCATTTGTCACTGTCTAGAAAAACTAATATTTCTGCATCAATATTTTGTTCTGCATAGGCACACGTCAGGGGCTTATTTGCTAAATAATATTCATGGAATTCTTGATTTATAGGGACTTGTTGATGATTTACTTGCAATGCTTCAAATGCTTTTTGGGTTTGCTTTGATATTGGTTCACCGACTCTAGGATGAAAACTATATATAGGTGTATCTTTCAATTCTCCACAGAACTTACGAATACTTTCTGCAAGCATTAATGACTGAGCTTCTAAGCGCCCAGGTTCTGTACAAATTATAAAAGCTATAGGTATTGACATATTATGAAGTATTTATTTACTAAATTAGTTACTAAATGGAGATTTCTTGCCTACCATCAATATTTCCTCAAATAAAGCTGAATAACGACGTGCTTGAAGTTCTAGGGTGAATTCTTGTTCTGCTTTCTTGCGAGCATAGAATGACAGTTTTTCTAACCTCTGCTCATTTTCAAGTATCCAGGCAATTCCTTTAGCGAAATCGTCAACTTCATAAGGGTTAGCTAAATAGCCATTTTGCTGATGCTCGACAATATCTTTTAAGCCAGTAGAATTAAATGCAACAACTGGAGTACCACAAGCAAGTGATTCAGAAGCTGTCTGTCCAAAAGATTCTTGCAGAGATGGTACAAGCATCACATCAGCTGCCGAGTAAACAGTTGCTAAAGATAGATCATCATATAAATGCCCTAAATAGTATGTTTTAAAGCCTAAATCGGGTGGATTTTCCGGTTGAGATGCCCCAAAAATAACCACTTCAAAGTTGTCTTTCCATCCGGCCTTACTCAATTCTTGTAGAGCTGGCTGCAACAAATGAAATCCTTTATTTCGATCGCTTGTTGCTTCTATAGCTCCAAAGAGAATCAGCTTCTTATCTTGAGGTAACTTCAGTGTTTCTCGTGCAAAATGTTGATTAATAGGTCGATATTTTTGAGTATCCAATCCATGAGGAATCACCTCGATTCGCAAATTCTGGAACAAAGAACTGGATCGAGCACACTCTGCTAACCAAGAACTTGGGGAAACCAGAGTTAAATTAATATTTTTCCAAGCTTTTACTTTGCGCCGCCATACCCAACGGGATAAATCCCACTCATTAATACTGTTGAGTTGAGGGCAAGCTCCACAGGATACTTTGTAGCGATCGCATTCTCCAATAACGTGACATCCTCCAGTAAACCCCCACATATCATGAAGAGTCCAAACTAGAGGATGCTTTAGCTTAGCGAACGTTTCTATTTGCATAAAAGCTCCGCTAATCCAATGCAAATTGATTATATCTGGATTAATCTGAGCAACTTTAGAAATAACTCTATCTGGCAACCATTGAATAAAAAATGGAGTATTTTTCTTTTGGGTATAAAGCTTTAATGGTAGGCATTCAAATGTCAATTTGGCTTTGGCGATGCCTTGAAACAGTCTAATTTTAGGGGCAATTACTGTTTTATCATTACTAGATTTTTCCTGAACTAGCATTTGTGACTGTAGTCCTATATCTTGCAAACCTGTGTGCAAACGATAGGCAGCCCTTGCAGCACCCCCACCAATATCGTGAGTACTAAGATGTAAAACTTTCATTTTCTTTAACTTCGTAATTACTAACTAAAATATTTTTATGATTTCGTTCATATTCAAGAGTCAAAGATAGTGACGTAGTTACATACATTAACCAATTCCAACTGGGAGTTAATAATCTTGCTTCTGAAAAATTGACTATTACAATGATAATTAGCATCTGCATTGGCCAATAATCTTCCGGTTTTTTAGCAACAGAAATAATTCGAGTTAATGCCATTACAAAGAACCGAAAAAAGCCTGCTGCAAAAGTCAAAAAACCTAAAAATCCTAATTCTAACAATAGTTCTAAAAAACCATTATGAGCATTACTTGCCCAATCATAAGTAGCTCTTAGATTAGATGCAGAAGTACTAGTCCAAAATCCAGAAAATCCATAACCTAGCCAGGGTCTTTCCCAAATCTTGGACATCACTAGCTCCCAGAGATCGGAACGTCCATTAAAGGTAAGGTCTTTGCCAGAAGTACTAACTATGGTATCGGCATTATTGATAAGTAATATTAAACCGATAATGAGTAACATTAAAGTCGAAGTAATTAGAATAACTTGTAATTTATAATTAGTTTTTTGAAATGATTTATAGACAGGTAAAAGTAATATCATTGTTAATATAATCGTTAAAGATGTTGTGGAACGTGAGAGGATAATTAAACATATAGATATCCCACATATTCCCCACATCAACCAACGATATCGATGGCTACTAAGAGCAAGGTGTAAAAAAACTCCTGTACTCCAAGCCATCATATATCCTAATTCATTTTTATGACCATAAATTCCACTCCACATACCTACTAATTCAGGTGATTGATGAATATAACCTGGTATGAATGCAGAAAATATCATAGATAATAATGCAGATACACCAAGCGCCCAAGCGATTAGTCTCATTTGTTCGCGGAGAGAATAACGCATTGCCAAATAGATTGCCAGAAAATATAGTCGGATTAAACCTCTCATATAAGTAAGACTAGAACTTAAGTCTCCTGACCACAAAAGAGAAAATATAACTATTGTTATTAAAAGAAACTGTAATGGACTTTTAGTAGTTACATAAAGAAAACCTTTCCAGTATACAAGTAGGAAATAAAATAGAATTAAATATGAAACTATATTGAATATAGTATCTAGCTTGTCGCCTCCAAGGGTAGATATAGAAATTTCTTGTGCAGGGTGTATGGTCAATGCCCCTACAGTGATGAGTAATAGTAAGACAGTTAATATTTTTTCTGTTAATTTTACCTTAATTTCTGACATTTCATCTGTCTATTAATTTACTAGATGGGTTACTATTTTTTGACTGTTGAATAATTTAATTTTTTCTTCAATTCTTCTTTAAGAATATCCAATGCAGTTGCTTTATAGACTGTTTTCTGCGTAAAAATATCTGCCTCTATATTCCTCACAATAAATAGTGGATGTTTTAAGGGAAATTCTATTGCTTCCATCGACATATTAATAAAAGAAAATTTTTGCTTGGAATTGAAATGAGTTGCATCTGCACCAACACCAACATTAGAAATTAAATTTACATTGGGAATAATGCTTAAGCTACCCTGCATCCAGCAAGCAAATGTCCATTGATAATCCCAGGTTATACCTGTAGGATTGTCATAAACAGACTGGAATATTCGTCGCCAGGAATTTACTGCTTTTGGATCTATAAGAATGTCATGTAGAAGATTTTCTTCTTGTACCTCTTTCCAAAGTTTCATAGTCAAATCATAATGTTGCCAAGCACGTCTCCAACTTGCCCAACCCCAGCAGTGGTTATAGCGCGAAAAATAGTAACTGTAATTTGTACGTTTTCGCCCAAATTGAACATTTTGGGCAGAGATGGTGGCAATTCTAGTATCATATCTATATTTTTCCAGCAGTTCTTCACTAAATCTGAAAAAAGTTGGGTGAGGTATACAATCATCTTCTAAAATAATTGTCTCTTCTACATTATTAAATACCCAATCTAAACCACTAGATACTCGTTTCGCACAACCTAAGTTGAGATCAGCATAATTTTTAATAACTTCACATTCCCAATCAACTCTCTCAATAATTGCCCTAGTTTCTTCACACTTTTCTGCTTCCCCTTCACGGTTGCTGCGGGGACCATCTGCAATGACAAAAAGTTTTTTTGGCTTGGCTTGGCGAATAGCTTCAAAAACTTTCTCTGTTTTTTGTGAGCGATTAAAAATAATAAAAGTTATTGGTGTTTGCATATTGGATGAATTTGGCTAATTTCAATTTATAGATAAGGCTAAAGATAAACAATAATCAAAACTTATAAAAAGGAAGTAGCGATCGCACCTGAATATTAAATATTTTTTGTGTTCTTTTATCAAACCCATTGCATAGAAAAGCAGCAGAAGCTTGAGATATTATTGTTGCGATCGCAGCACCAAATCCTGCATATTTAGGAATCAACAATAAATTAAGAATAATATTCAATATTGCCCCAAATAAAGTTTTACCTAAAGAAACATGATTCAAACTTTCAGCAATAAACCACGGTGAGGTTGCAAGACCCATAAATACAAACAAAGAAGTCCAAATATGAACTGCTAATATCGGTCCTGCTTGTGCATATCCACTTCCAAACATCACCATAATTATTTTGTCAGATAGAAATGTCATTGGCAGAGCAATTGCAAAGGATATATATGTCAGGAGACGGAGTAATTGTCCTATTCGCTGATAATAAAGACTTTCTGATTTTTCCTTAGCTGCGTAAATTGAAGGAGCAACAGAAGAGACAATAGCCGCCGGAATAAAATACCAAATTTCAGAAACACGAACCGCAGCAGAATAAATTCCAACCTCCTCATCTCCAATCATTTGACCTAACATCACCTGATCGATTCTCATAAAAATCATGATGGCGAACCCCGAAAAAATTAGAGGTAAACTCTCTTTCAAAAGAGTTTTGGCAGTAGTAAAGTTCCAACGCCATAACAACACCGAGATCCCTCTGGCTTGGTAAACAATCAGCAAGCCAATTGCACTCATTGCAAATTCTGCTAATGTTACCCAAGCAAAAGCTAACAATGGTGCTTTTGTTAAAATTAGTGCTATTTTGATGAGAGTATTTAGCAGAAAAGCTATATTCTTAGCGATTACACTGAATTTTGACTGCACCTGTGATTGAAACCACAGTTCAATAGTATCAGCCGCCCTAAAAATCCCTGCCATTCCTAAAATTGCAACTAGCCATATCTTCAGTGTTTCATGCTCACCTAAGAAGAAGATACTGCCAACTGCTAATAAGACAGAGGCAATTCCACCGAGCAACTTTAGCCAAAAAGTGGTTCCTAAAATTTCCTCTTTGTTTGATGATTGACGGACAATATGGCGAACTACTACATCATCTAGTCCAAGAGTAAAAATCGGACTAAATAAGCTAACAAAGGCTAAAACATAGTTAAATAGACCATACTGCTGTACCCCTAAATAGCGTGCTACCCATACTCCTACTACCAAGCTTGCACCCATACGGAGAATGCGGTCAGCAAACAACCAACCTGTATTAGCAATAATTGCACGTAAGCCAGAACGAGATTTTAATTGTGATAAGCTTTTAAGTCTTAATTTACTTAGCATTACTTTTTTTAACCATGTGACACTCTCTATAACAATATGCAAATTTTTAATAGCTTGCTAAATTCATCAAAATAGATTGAATTAAATTAGTATTTTATATAATTATTATTGGCTACTATTTTTTAATTTCCCACTCATTAAAATTTTTAAAAAGTAGTTGAATAACAAAACACTGCCCTTAATTTTCCAATAAAAGTTAGGCTCAAACAAAAATATTATTTTCAAATATGAAATAAAATCTTGGAGTTTCGGACATGGGATTGTTTTTAGCTCATCAAGAGATGTGAAAGCCAATAATAATGGTAGGCTCAAATTATTTGTTTGAATAATGTAATTAAATAAAGAATTGCGTTTCCAAAATCTTTTGTATTCATAGTTTTTGTCTATATCTAAAATTTTCTTGTTATGATACTGGTTATTTTGATGTATTCTATACATCACTAAAGGATTAGACATATAAAACTTTTTAGCCCCTACCAAAGAGGCTCCCCATACCAGGCAGTCATCAGCCCTTACACGCCAATCTTCTGTCTTTGGAATAGGTAAAAATTTGGTAATTATTTCTCGACGTATTGACAATGTTGAAGTAATAGAGCCAATCCATTCACCATTGCATAAAGTTCGGATTACTGAATAACCCAAATCTAAATCAACTGCATCAGCTTGAAATATTCCTTCTTCTGTCCCAAATTTTTTATATGCACAAAATAGGAAGTCACATTCACTACGTCTCTTATAAAAATTTAGGGCATTTTCTAAATATTGAGGTTCATAAATATCATCAGCATCTAAAAAAAATATAATCTCTCCAGTCGCTGTTAAAAAACCTTCGTTAAAGGATGATAATTGTCCTTGGTTTTTTTCTTTAAAGATACATTTAACATTCTCTATTTGAGTAAATCTACCAAGGACTTCCGCAGAATTATCTGTGGATGCGTCATCAACAACAATAATCTCATCAAATTTAACCGTTTGATTTAAAGCACTATCAATTGCCTCTGAAACAAATTCAGCATAATTGTAGTTATTAATTAAACAAGATGTTTTGATTTTGTCTTTATCCATATAGAAATACCTCCCAAATGCAAAATAAAATAAATTAAGATACTTGCAGTGACATATATACGATTAATGATCTTTGGTAAATTTGGTTAAGCTGCTAGATACTAAATCTTCTTCAATCTGTCGTTTTTTGCTTTCAGGCAAATAATTATTAGACTCATTTTTAATATTCACACCATTGATGACTATTCCTAACACCTTCTGACCTGACTGATTTAAAAATTCTTTAGCTGAATTGGCACTGTTCAAATCAACAACTCCAGGGCGAACGACTAATAGGATACCGTCAGTGAGGGTGCTTAAAACAGCAGCATCTGCTATCCCTGAAAGAGGCGGTGTATCAAAAATAACTAAATCGTAATCTTTACTAAAGTTACTTATCAATGTTGCCATCCGTTGAGAATCTAGCAGTGCTACTGGATTGGGAGGCAAAATTCCAGAAGTAAGAACTTCTAGATTAGGCATCACTTCTTGAACAACTGCATCTAAAGAAACTTGACCAACAATGACATTACTTAGTCCAACTGTATTGTTTAGACCCCAGATATGATGCTGTATGGGGTTACGCATATCTGCATCCACTAGTAAAACTCGACGACCCGCTTGAGCCATTGTCACAGCTAAATTTGCAGATACGTCAGACTTTCCTTCTTTACCAACAGAACTGGTGATTACAACGCTTTTGAGCGGTTTATCAGAACAGAGGAACTTCAAGTTTACTTGGAGTATTTGGTAGGCGTTACCAAGAGGGAAATAAGGAATATCTCTGCCAATAATTTTGGGAATAGGTCTATCAATTCCTGCTATGGAAGAATGAGTTTTAGGATTTTTGCTCTGTGTAGGAATTACTCCTAAAACAGTGTATTTCAAGACTTCTTTCGCCTCTTTAACTGTCTTCACTGAGCGGTCTATCAAGTCTAAACTAAAGGCGACAATGATACCCAAGAAAAGACCAACTGCTCCTCCACCAACAATAAACAGGATTTTGCGAGGCCCTTCGGCTTTAGCGGGGACTAAAGCTAGGGAAATGACACGAGCATTAGGAATCTTTTGGTTCTGTGCAATATCAATTTCTTGGCGTTTCTTTAAGAGGGTTTCGTAAGTCGTTTGAGCTGCTTGCAGCTTCCGTTCTAGCTCTCGTTGAGTCTGTTCTAGTCTTGGCAAATTATTTGCTCGTTTGATGTAAGCATCTTGCTGTCGCAAGAGGGTGGCAATTTGTCTTTCTAGACCAACGCGTTCTGCTTGAGCGCGAGTAATATCTGCAATTAAGCTTTGCCGCAGTTGCCCAAGCTGTAAACTTCCTTGTGTTATCTGGGCTGTTCCAGCAACTTGTCCTGTCCGCTCTTTCAACAAGTTCTTAAGAGCTACGACTTTTTCTTCTAAGCTAGTGATTGTAGGGTGTTCAGGTGAAAAACGAGTCCGCTCTATTGCTAGTTGACTTTCCGTTTCTTGGAGTTGGATAAGCACTTTTTGAACCCCAGGTGCTTGACTCAAGTCAGATGCGATTACACCCTGCCGTGAATCTAACTGAGCTTCACTGCCTAACTGTTGTAAACGACCTTTGACATCATCTAGTTGAGCTTGAGCTTGGGAAATTTGATTTCCTAGCTTGGAAATTGTATCGACTGCTGCGGTTGCTTCTTGTTGCAGGACAATAACTTTATTTTGTTCTTTAAATACTCGCAGTTTTGATTCGGCTCTCCTGACGACTTCCTCTGCTTTGGGTACTTCTGTTACAAGAACCCCTTTGGCTGTCCGTGCTTCATCCTGATTAGCCTGGATATTTAAATCGATATAACTTTTGATAACTTCATTAACGATTTTGGCAGCCAGTTTAGGATCGCTGCTTTTATAAGAAATTTGTACAACATCAGTGCCCTTGATTCCTTCTATTTTTAGTTGGCTTGCCAAGTCGGGAATCGACAGTGTTTTGCCTTTATTATCTTTGAGGCTGAGGGTATTAATTGTTCTGTCAATAACTGGATTTGAGCCAATAACTC
Source organism: Nostoc punctiforme PCC 73102 (assembly GCF_000020025.1). Classification (GTDB taxonomy): domain Bacteria; phylum Cyanobacteriota; class Cyanobacteriia; order Cyanobacteriales; family Nostocaceae; genus Nostoc; species Nostoc punctiforme. The sequence goes on from NC_010628.1 coordinate 1,838,161, forward strand.
TCACCTGAGTTTCCAGGGGATTGTCGTTTATATTCAAAGCTTCCAGCCGTCCTATGTCGTCCGGTAAGCCTGTAAGTGAGGAAGATCGATTTGTTTTAATCATCAAACTTCCTTCTGCCTTGTATGAGGGTTTTAGTGAAAAGGCATACAAGCATCCAAAGGTAACAGCTATGCTAAAAATTCCGACTAGAGGTAGCCAACGCCGTTGAATAACTTCTAAGTATTTCTGAATATTTACTTCTTCAAACTGTGGTAAAGCTTCCATCGCCATAATAAAAAAGTTTTAAAATAATGACTATTTGTATTTGTAGTAGATTTTTCTCGGTATTTTAGAGCAATAGTACTATAGATTACTTCGTGTTAGTAATATTCGCTGTATCATATTGATGATTCTGTTAATTTTCAACTGTTTTAAAACCAAAGTATTGCCTGATATACTGACTTACGGTATATATTCGAATAAACTACGCCAAACCTGTTCGCTGCATATATATTAGATAGTTTAATAAGTAGCGATTTTAACAGGCAGAGATTCATACTCTCCTAAGAGTATCAACAGAATAATTCACAATTTTCTTTGTAATTTATTTAGCTAGCGTTCTTTTTTTTGCTTAACTCACTTTTGTGTTGATACTGTTGTAATTGTTGATTAGTAACTTAACATTTAATATCATATTATGTAAGAACACTTAATTGAATAACTTTACAAAAAATTCATATAATAATATGCCAGTATATTCTCTGCACATTCGCTAATTTTGAAAAGATGAGAGGAATTAATGCTTTAAGGGTAAGGAATATACAATTTTGCCAGCCTACAAGCAATGTAAGGACTTCAGAGGTAGGCTTTTCGTAGGGAAAAGAGACAATTGTAAAGATTCTATGGATATTTACGTAAGCTTTTAAAAAGCTTACGGCAACAATTAATTCTTACTCTGAATAACGATAAGTTTGGCAATTATCCAGGACTGGCAATACTAAGATTATGTGAGTTGAGTATTGAAGTTGTAATAACTCGTACTCAGTTGAATTTGCCCAGACTAATGAAGGTTTTTTGATGTGGCTTGAAGTGTGAAAATTACAACACAGTTCCCATCCTTGGTTTATAGCCCAATATTTTAGGTTTACCTGTAAACTTGCAATTACCTTGTTTATATTCTGCTATAGAGGCAAAATAAGCCTTCCAAGATTTATCCAACAGTTTAGATTTTGTCTTATCTGTGTAACTGTATAGTAACACGCTTCAGAGATAAACGGCTAGTAATACGGGTAACGAAATATTAATTAGTACAGTTACAACGGAAGATAGATAAGAGGGTAGTGTCAAATTCAGATGTTTTAGAGGATGGATTGCTTAACTACTTCCTCCTGGATAAAAGTCTATATACACTTAGACTCCACTATATTTTTAATGAAGTTTAACCATACTCTATAGTACCTGTGTTAATCTGAAGTACTCAAACTAGACTGCTATTTTTGGGTATCTGTGTCTAGCGAATTGTAATTATTAGACTGACATTAAGAGATTGAATTATGAAATCCTCTTTTATCACCTTAGTGGTTGTAATTAGCGCACTCTTTCTACCTCAGAGTGTCTATGCTAACCAAGAGAATGTTCCCATTATAACGGTTGATGCTCCAAAGGAGCCGTTTCACGATCGCAATCAGGCTGGAGTTTTATTGACGGAACCAGCGACGATTACCACTACATGGAGTAATTTTATAGGACAGACCAATAATCCCAAACAAACTGCTGAATCAGTTTCGCTAGTGCAGGAACGAGGATGCCAAAAGATGAGTCCGCTTGAGTTCATCAATAATCCAGATGCTTTCTTTAAGGAATGTCAGAAGCCAGCAAATACCCAAAGTTCTCAACCTACTGAACCAATTGAGTATTTTAAGGTTCCTAAACTCGATTCTGGTATTAGTGTGACAGTTACTAAATTTTGATATGGGAATTTTTTTAGTCAGAGATAACTAATTTTTGGTAGTGTAATTTATCTAGATAATTTACGCTAAAACATGGATAATATTATATTTATGTTGGCTGCTTTAGCTCAAAGCAGAAAAGCTTTGCCTGAATGTTTGCCAAACCCACCAGTAGGTTGTGTAAACGTAGATGTCCAAGAGATAGTAGCTCAAGGGTACACGCAAGTACCAGGAAAACACCATGCTGAGGCTGACGCACTTAAACGGATTCAAGGCAAAGGTTTCAATTTTTTGAAAATGTATGTAACTCTTGAACCTTGTTCTTTTCATGGACGCACACCTGCATGTGCTTTAGCGATCGCAGAAGATTGTCGTATACATGAAATATATGTATCTATACTTGATCCAGACCCCCGCAATAATGGTCAAGGATTAGACATTCTCAGGAAGGCAGGTAAGACAGTCTATGTCGGGTTATGCGCTAATGAAGTCAATACTTTTCTTAACCAATATCTACTAAGGTGATGGTTGAAGAGTTCGGTTCAAGTTTCAACCTATTATTATTTTCCTAAAAATCTTTGCCACAAGTCAATTATCTATCTTGATACACGAATATGTAATTGTGTCAAGGAATTGAGAAGGCTTCAAGATGTTTTCTCCTTAAGAGTCTTCGATGATTTCCGACTGATTGGATAGGTGAAGAATCTTGTTGTTTAAGTATGTTATGCAAGAATCAACTATCCACCTCTAAACGCAAATCTTTTCGTTTCAATAAGATATTAGTAGCGATCGCGGGTGCTGCTGTCTTGCCAAGTACTACCCTTGGTGCTAGTCTTACCACTGTTACTACTTTTATTCCAAAAAATGTTTCCAAGAGCAATCAAATTGATGATACCGCATTCAATGCAGATGTCTGCGTGCAGTATGACACAAGTACAATTGTCACAAATACCTGCGTCATCGTCATCCTAAATCCCTAATTATAACTATTGAACCGGATTCATAAAGGAAGCTGTTCTTGAGTAGGAGAAGTGCATTCGTTTATGTTTCAAAATCGGCTGCTATGTACTCGGCTTGAGATGGTTTTATTATCTAATAAAAAATAGAAGTAAAAAATGGATATTTTATATTTAATTAATTTCATTTAATTGGAATTACATAGATGTAGATTCAGACTATGAGAATTTTAAAAGCTTTGTAATTTAATAATTCAGAATTGTGTTGGTATTTACTATTAGTGACTGAATCTTGTGTGGATGAAATCGTTGCTCGGTCAAGGTTTCCTTTTTCTGCTAATTCCATTGGAGAATTTAAGTAGACATAATTCTGTTTGAAAATATGCAATTTTTCAGAATAAAATAGTTGGATTATTTTAAAGGATATAGTGATAATACTTTAGGGTAATTGATTTGTGACTGGTGATAATGTTAGTATTATAGGGTGGGTTGATTTTGGGTTTATTATCTCCAACAATTGACTTGTAATGTATCATAGACCAGAATTCATCAGTATTGCCAATTGATTGATTAGCAGTGTGAAATGGTTGTGGGTCTGAATATCTAGACTTGATACCACTAAATTGATGAGGTTACAGAGGAGCAAATAACCATGAGCAACTTAACATCTCCACCTACCGAAGTTCAAAAAACGAAGAAAAAAAGTTTAGCCGCAGATAAAAAACCTCGAGCTACAGATGATATTGTGCGTAGTTATCTGCAAGAGATCGGGCGTGTAGATTTGTTGACTCGCGAACAAGAGGTTATTTTTGCCCAACAAGTGCAGCTAATGATGAATTTACTAGCTGCTAAAGAAGAATTAGCTGTGAAATTAGACCATGAACCCACACTGCAAGAATGGGCAGATCGAGTGGAGTTAGGTGCTGAGGTGCTAGAGCTACAGTTAAGTCAGGGCCACCAAGCCAAGCAGAAAATGATTCAGGCTAATCTCCGGTTAGTGGTAGCAGTGGCGAAAAAATACCAGCACCGCAATCTGGAATTTATGGATCTAATTCAAGAAGGTACTTTGGGTTTAGAGCGAGGGGTGGATAAATTTGATCCTGCTCTTGGCTATAAGTTTTCTACCTACGCTTACTGGTGGATTCGTCAAGGAATTACGCGAGCGATCGCTCAACAAGGACGGACAATTCGCTTACCAATTCATGTCTTTGAGAAACTGAACAAAATTAAACGGGTACAGCGAGAATTATCTCAACAGCTAGGTCGCGTTCCCACTACTGCTGAAATTGCTAATGCGTTATCTTTGACACCTAGCCAAGTTAGAGAGTGTTTATACTTGGCTCGTCAACCTTTCTCGCTAGAGGCACGAGTTGGCGAACAACAAGATACAGAATTGCAGGACATCCTAGAGGATGACGGCCCTTCTCCTGAAGACTATGCTGTTGAAGAATCTCTCCACCAAGACTTACAAGACTTGTTGGCAAAGTTGTCTCCGCAACAACGAGAAATATTAACCCTGCGATTTGGTCTGACTGATGGCTATGAACTTTCTTTAGCACAGATTGGCGATCGCATGGGTATTAGTCGAGAACGGGTACGTCAGATTGAGCAAAAAGCTCTCAGTCTCCTCCGACGACAAAAGGAACAAGTACGTAGTTATTTAGCTAGCTGAGGTTATTTTTCCACAATTTAGAGCAATAAAATTTGGTCATTTTGGGGGAAAATAAACCTAAGCAATCTCTATCAAAGATTTGATATGGGCACATCAAAGACAGTGCAACAATTGCAAGCGCAATGGGTGAGTTCTGAAAACTTTCGGCGTTATGGACAAGTAATTTTTGCTAGTCTTGATGGCAAAGGTTACGATGTGGAAGATGCCCAGTTAAACCTGCAAAACGGGATTCCACGATTTTATATCATGCGGTTGGAGAAGAGAGGGCGAAAGTTTCACAAAATTACTCGCCATGTACAATGCACTCAATGTCTGGGTTCTTTGGAAGGCAAGGATTGGTTAATTACTGTTTGTCCTCCACATAATGAGGTGAATGAACCAGTATTAGAAGAGATTGCTGCTTTTCGCATTCCGGGGAATTGTTTTATCAAGCTACATGAGGGTACTTGGCACGCTGGCCCCCATTTTGACCATGAAACTGTGGATTTTTATAATTTGGAATTAGCTGATACAAATGTGGTGGATCATTTCACTCATGATTTTTTTAAGAGTCATCAATTAGAGTTTGAGATGATTCTATAAATGTGGTTCTCCTAAATTTGCGATCGCTGTATTCATTTTATTTACGCTTCTTTTGTCAGTCACTTTCTGAGTATTCGGCTATCAACCTAGAATCGTTGCAGTGCATCCTCTATTCGCCAATTTTATCCTCAAAGGAGTTGGTGATTTGGGCTTTCAAAGCCAATTACCGATCGCAATCATTGGTGCCCAATATACAGGATTATCATAGCTGGGATTTATCCCTTCAGATGGCGGTAATTTTCTAGCATGAATCATTCTAATTTGGGCTTTTTGCAATGCCTCCGCAATACTCATGTCAGTATTGCGATAATTGGTGTAAAATGCTTTGACTAGTTCCGATGTTGAGTCATCTGTGACACTCCACAAAGATGCGATCGCACTTTTAACCCCAACTTGCAATGCAACTCCAGCTAATCCTAGTGTGGCCCGATCGTCGCCAACTGCGGTTTCACATGCAGTCAATGTGAGTAATTCGACGCTATCCGATTTGCTGGTGAGGTTTCGCAGTGAGTTTTCTAATTGACTGATGGTAAGTTTTTGGTTTTTGCCTGTGACAATAAAAGTGTCTTCAGGAATGATCCCAAATTGGGCGTGGCTAGCTATGTGAACAATAGGATATGTGTTTTTGTCAAGTGTTTTCTCAAAATTTTCAGGGGAAAAGTTTTCATCAATGAGGTCGGTATGATTAGGAAATATACTTTCAACTGCGCTAACTTCATTGGGAACAGCAAAAAGTTGATCAAAAGTCTTCCCGTCAATTGTGGATTTTTCAGTTAAACCCAAAATTAATGCTTTTTGTGTACTGCGATCGCGGGCTTTAGGTGTGGTAAGTCGTAAACTGGGGGTTGTGGCAATTGCATAAGTTTCGACTAAATATTTCTGTTGTTGGCTGTCGTAAAGTGCTGCCATTGGAACGCTACGCAAAAATCCATCCTGAATAAACACCAGGGTTTTGACTTTCTCCGGCTTGATATCTTCAGCAAAGGGGCGAATTATCCAATCATAAAGCTGTGCCGCCGTTGTTGTATCGTAGTTAAATTCTTCTTGTCCTTTAACTAATCCTGTGCGAAACTCGGCAATTTTTTGCTGTAGGATGTTGCTGCTAACTATTTTACTTATACTTTCTTGATTGAGGTCTTCAATCCACTTAAATTTAGTGGTCTGATTGGGTAATTGCAATAACATCCCAGTTTTGCCATCTAAAATTATGGAACTCAAAAACCCAGTATTCTTAAAGGCTACACTATTATCCTTGAGAAGTTCTCCCACCTGTTTGGGATTCAAGGAACTTAAAATGCAATCATTACCAAAATAATTCTGTAATTCTGCTAGTTTCAAAGCATCTATGGTTTTAACTACTTCTGATAATTCCTTGGCGCGTCGTTCATCGGCGATTGCACCAACTCCTAGCAAATCGAGCCGCGACTGTGCCAATGTCCGATACAATGGTCGCACAACATCGCGGAAATCAAACTGTACATCTCGTTCGGCGGTTAAAATATCGCTGCGGATATCTTCGAGGGTATCAAATGCTCGTTGATAGGATGCGATCGCTTCTTCTTTTCGATTCTGTCGATCTAAAATTCGTCCCGCTTGCCACTCCCACAAATACAAGCTATCTTTGGCACTCAACTTATTATCTGCTGCTACTATTGCAGTTTGGGTATATTTTAATGCTTCTGTTTCTTGCTCTGATTGGCACTCCCAGAAATGACCCAAAGCACCGTTAGAATAAGAAAGTAGACGATTATCTTGTAAATTTTGACTTGCTGATACTGACTTTTGTAGCAAGCTTAATACATCTGCATTGGGTAAAATAAATTTATTTGGACAGTAAGTAAAAGGTGAAGTTCCTTTAGGCATCATGTAAAAATAACTTGAACAATTTGCTGAATGGTAAGATGATCAGAATGTAACCGAATTAAAGGCTTATATGTCTGATAAGCAGGTAGTAGAAAGCATTCAAGACAAGTACGATTCGTTATCGCCTTATTTGAATGAGAAAACACGGCGTATTTGGGCAGCAATTGAAGCCCGAAGCCTGGGCTGGGGAGGCGTGAGTCAGGTTGCGCTCGCAACTGGACTATCCCGGACTACAATCCATGCTGGGATACGGTTATTGTTAGACGCTTCGGGGGAAAAAACCTCGAATGATGATAGTAATCGAATTCGTTCGTCAGGTGCTGGACGTAAACTACTTGAAGAAAAAGACGCAATGCTGCTATCAGATTTAGAATCGCTGATTGAACCAGTGACACTGGGAGACCCAGAATCTCCTCTAAAATGGACTTCTAAAAGTGTTGTGAAACTGGCTGCGGCATTAAACATTGGGGGACATAGGACTAGTCCTAAAAGTGTTTATAACTTACTTGAATCGCTTGGCTACAGCTTACAATCAAATCGTAAAACCCGTGATGGCTCATCTCATCCAGATAGAGATGATCAGTTTTTACATATTTCCAACCAAGTCTTGCACTTTCAATCCCAGAACGAACCCGTAATTTCAGTTGATACAAAAAAAAAGAATTAATTGGAGATTTTAAAAATTCTGGAACCGAGTGGTGTGAAAAGGAACAGCCAATTGAGGTGAAAATGCATGATTTTGTTGACCCCAAGTTGGGCAAGGCAATTCCCTACGGAATTTATGACTTAACCTCAAATCAAAGATGGGTAAATGTTGGCATTGACCACGATACCGCAGAGTTTGCAGTCGAGTCTATTCGTCATTGGTGGTACTCAATGGGTAAACAAGTTTATCCCAGCAGTGAGCATATAATGATTACGGCTGATTGCGGTGGTAGCAATAGTTATCGCTCACGATTGTGGAAATTGAAGTTACAAGAATTAGCAACTGATACTGGTAAAACTATTCATGTGTGTCATTTTCCTCCAGGCACAAGTAAATGGAATAAGATTGAGCATCGCTTGTTTTGTCACATTACCCAAAACTGGCGAGGCAGACCATTAACTAGCTTGCAAGTTGTGATTAATCTAATTCGCAATACTACCACCACACAAGGATTAGAAGTTGAAGCTAGATTAGATCCAAATCTCTACAAAACGGGAATCAAGGTTACAGACCAAGAGCTTGATACTATCGCAATCGAACGAAATTCTTTTCATGGTGAGTGGAACTATATTATCAAACCCAAAGTAGTCAGTTAATTGTTCAATTTATTTTTACATAACTCCTTAGCATCTGATTGCAAGTATGCTAAATCAATTGCCCCATAGACTTTTGTCGCTGAATCGGGTAAGAGTTCAAGAACCTTCAAAGCATCGTTAACGCTTTGGTTAAACTCCCGATCGTTAATAACTTTGTTCTTATTTGTCTGGGAACCCAACTGAATTAAATTTAGCAATCCTCGCATCTCTGCTAAAGTTTGTTTTTGGTCGCTAGCAAGTTTTGTACTTTTCTGAAAATATTGATGAGCTTGCTTATAGTCTTCTATAGACTTTTGAGTAAATTCATTTTCTTTACTATAAATACCAGCTTTATTTGCCGAATCTGCTTGTAACTCTCGCAATTGAGCGCGACTTTTGTAAGCATTACCCAAACTATTTAACACCAAAAAGTCATAAGCTGGATAAACTTGTTGTGCTACGTGCAAATATTTAATTGCTTGGTCATAATTGCCGATTAAGCGATATGCTTCACCGAGAATGCCCAAAGCTGCAACTTGACCACTTTTGTCGTTGTATTTGGTGGCAATTTGTGTAGCACTGTCTGGAGTGCATTCTATTTTTTGACTTTTATCGGCTAGTTGACCACATAAAAGTGCGATCGCTTTGCGAGGTTGTCCCAAATTGCTGTAAACTTGGGCTAGTTCTGACTTCATACGTCCCACTTGCTGGATATTTGCTACAGCACCATAGTCACGAATTGCTGCTGATAAGGATGCGATCGCTGCTTTATTTTCTCCTAGTTGTTGGTAAGCACGCGTCAAATTTTCATTTACAACCGCCGTAGCTGCTGGATTATTTTTATACTTAATTAATGCATCTTCCCAGTGTTTTACCGCATTGTGAAAATTTCCGGTATTATAGTCTTTAATTCCTTGTTCAACTAATGCGGTCACATTTGGAGTTTGTGCAGATACGACTTGTCCAAATAAAAGATATGTTAGTAAAGTTGTCAAAAATAATACTTTAATAAATCTATGATGCAGATTTGGTTTTTGGTGTTGCTGAGTAGAGAAATAAATTAGCCTCTTGCAGAGATTTCCAACCTTCAGCAACATCTGCATCCACCAACGCGCAGAGAATAATATTTTAAGATATTTACTTTTAGCTTTCATATTTTTCCACATAGATAAAATGTTTATTTAGCTTTTATTGTTTAAATTACCAGAAATCAGCAGAAAAAACTGAAATTTTGAAAAGTGTGCAGTTTTCTGCAATTTATCTAAAACAGCAAGAAGATTCAGATCGTGGGAGTCAGAGCCTATTTATAAAGTAAATATAAGCAGGTTTAATTATTTATTATGCAGGCAATTTTTTGGAGTGTAGCAGAAGTCGCTCAAAGAACCAAACATTCTTTTAAATAACCTTTACCACAGAGGATTTGCCATTATTAATGCTTCTGCTTCTGAACTATTTAATGGAACTGAGAAAAAATGTCCCTGACCATATTCACATTTCAACTTTCTTAGAAATGCTAGTTGCTCTTTTGTCTCTACTCCTTCGGCTAGAACATCCACACCCAACTTGTGCGCTAATGTGGCAATTATTTCAATAATTTCTAAATTCTTTTTATTTGCGCTCATCAAGCTGATGAAAGAACGGTCAATCTTCAACACACTAATTGGAAAGTTATAAAGACGACTTAATGAGGAGTACCCTGTACCAAAGTCATCAATTGATAACTTAATACCCATCTCTCGAAGTTGTAAAAATGTAGCAGTTACCTTGTCGCCATTTGCCACAATTACGCTTTCAGTAATTTCTAGTGTTAGCGTGTCAGCATCAAGACCAGTTGAGTGTAAAATTTGCCCAATCTGCTCAATCAAATCTGGCTGGGAAAATTGCTTGAGTGAGAGATTGACACTTATTTTTTCTAGCAAGTTGGAATCATGGCACATCCGCCAAGCTTGCATTTGGCGGCAAGCTTCATGCAACACCCATTTGCCAATGGAGAAAATTAGTCCAGTTTCTTCTGCTAGGGAAATAAAATCTGCTGGATTAAGCAAACCACGCTCTGGATGCTGCCAGCGCAACAGAGCCTCAAAACCCAAAATAGAGCCTTTAGTGAGCGAAACAATCGGTTGATAATAAACTCGAAACTCTAGGCGCTCAATTGCTCGACGTAAATCGGTTTCTAACTGCAATTTCGCCAGAGCATTAGCATACATATCTGAGTTGAATAGTTTATAACGCGCTCTACCTTGCACCTTAGCTTGGTACATTGCTGTATCTGCATCCCTCAATACTTCTTCTGGATGTTTATAATCTAGTGTCGAACTCAAGGCAATACCAATACTTGCTGTTATGAACACTTCTTGTCCTTCAAGCTCAAACGGTAATGCTAGTTCTTGTTGAATCCGTTCAGCTACAGTGATGACATCTGACACATCTTGGATTCCCTCAAGCAGAATTGTAAATTCATCTCCTCCAAGGCGTGCGGCTGTATCTATAGAACGTACACATACTTGTAGCCTACTTGCAGTAGCAAGCAGTAATTGATCTCCATTTAGGTGTCCAAGACTGTCATTGATCACTTTAAATCGATCTAGGTCGATAAATAGCACAGCAAATAAATAATTTGAATGCCGTTTTGAATAATTTATTGCATGGCTTAGGCGGTTCATAAATGCAGCGCGGTTTGCCAGACCTGTCAGTATATCGTAAAACGCCAGGTGCAGCAGTTGTGACTCGGCTCGTTTCCGCTCTGTAATTTCAGTTAGCAATTTTTGATTTGCTTTTACCAGTTCCGCTGTCCGTTCTGCTACTCGTATTTCTAACTCATCGTAAGCTTGATGCAACATTTCTTCAGTTTTTTTGCGTTCACTGATGTTGCACAACAGCCAACGCCAGCCAACCTGCTTCCCTTGTAATTTGTACGCAGCAGATGCTTTAATCATTGCGGGGAAAGGCTTTCCACCCCGTGGTTGTAGGTTAAGTTCCCAATTCAGTAGCTCTTGAAAATTGTTCATCTGAGAGCAAAAGAACTGACGGTCTTGTTGAGCAATAAATAGAATTAATGGTTTACCTACTAGATACTTTTGGTTGACACCCAGTAAGGTTGCTGCTGCATGGTTAGCCTCTTGGATTGTTCCTACGATATTAGTTACCAAGTAAGCATCTGGGGCGAACTCAAATAAATCTTGGTAACGCTGGCGCTCTTTCTCTACTTCCGCTCGTGTTACCTTTAATTCTTCAGAGGCTGTCAATAATTCTTCTATTGCGGTGTTAAGTTCCTCGAAAGCCTCTGTTATGATCTCCTGTTCTGAGTTTGGCTTAGTTGTATCGCATTGCAATAGTTTCTGTATCTGTGAGTGCAATTTTTCTATCTGTTGGCTAAATACATCCACGTTCATATTGCTCATTAGAGGATGTTTTAAAAAGGTCTTTTGCTGCCACAGTTAGCACAGAAAGGTATCTCAGTTCTAGGTAAAATCTTGATTTTTTGTTGCAGTCAAGCCAAATCAGAACTACAAAATTATATTTTTTGAAACTTTTTAAACATGCTTTTAAATGCAATTTATTACAGGTAATAGTTTATCCATAATAGCATATTTGCTTTCTGTGTTTTTTAATATACTTCTTAAGATAGATTCAGTCGTTGGATAACTTAGTGAATTTCTAGGGTTCAACCAATGCAATTGGGCTGAGAGGAGCATTTGTTTATCAGTGAAACATCCCATCCGCAATGCCTTGATTTTGCGATGTTTTCCGGCGCTGCAATCAATTACAAGTTAGTAGCTCAAGTGGGTTGAAACGCACAGAAATGAAAGAAATTAAGATGGATTGGATCTGATGGTTTAGACTCCCTCTAAATTTGCCAACAATCTTATATTATATTGATGATTTTTGCGAAGCTAGGTACAAATCAATGAGCCTTCTTTCTCGTTTTCTGTTAAGCCAAGTAAGTATGGCTACACCCGCTGCGCGAACAAAAATCAGAGCAGGTTCCTATATGAAATGTTGATATGGAAGGAATTGCAGTTATCCTGGCAAACTCCCTAGTATTTTTACAGACGATCAATTATCTTGGCATTTTCTGGTAATTTGGAGTCTTGTTGCCCAGCAGTACGTGCCCTCGCTGTGAACAAACCAATGGGAGTATTTAATAAATTTACAAGGGTGGCTTGACTCACGATGCCTGCGCCGGGCTGCGTCAACGCCTTTTTAATATCTCGTGGTACTTCCTTCAATAACCAACGTGCCAAACGATAGCCACATTCTTTAAGTGTAATTTCTCGCATCAAATCTACGCCGTGTAGTTCGTGCAGATAGCGATTTGAGCGTCCATAGCGCCGCCATTGGCTTTGCAGTTCCTTAAGTGTGGCGCGGTGGCGGTGCTGAACGATCGCATTTGGGGCAAATTCCAAACGCCCGATGTTTTCCCCCAAAATCCGCCAGCAAATATCGGCATCGCCACCAGTGGTAAGATAAGGACGAAATAAACCCGCTTTTTCTAAGGCAATGCGTCGAATCGCCAAATTAGCGGTTTGTCCATAAGGACGAAAGGCATGGTTAAGGGTATGCTTTTGCGACAAAGTTTCTTCACGGTCTGCGTGTTGTTCTAGTAGAGTTGTACCTGGTAGCGGCAAAATTTCACCAGCGACAATTACTACTTCCTTATTGACAAAAGGCTGAATTAATGCATCTAACCATTGAGGTTGTGGGCGACAATCTGCATCGGTAAAAACTATAATTTCGCTCACAGCAGCACGAATCCCGGTATTACGAGCAGCATAAGAGCTTTGAATTTGGTTTTCGCTCAAGGGGCGAATTGTAATTGGGCAGTTTACGGCAGATGTTTTGAGGATGGTGAGAGTGCGATCGCTACTGTTATTGTCTACCAATAAGTACTCTAACCGGTCTTTTGGGTAAGTTTGAGATAACAGACAATTGATTAACTCTGGTAAATCCGCCTCACCGTTATAAATAGGAACAACCACCGATACCATTGGTAAAGGGCTGGTGGCGGTGGTTGCATCAACTGGCTGATGATTCATAAATCTGAGATTTGAGAGATGGGATTACTAACTAGTATTCCCAAACCGAAATCCTAGAACGGTATATTAAGCAGTTTTCGTAACTCCAAAAATCTGGATTTGGGAATACTACTATATAAACACCTATGAAGAAATCATTTACATCAATCTAAAATTTCAGGTTATCGGCGCGGCTCATGGGTCGAGTGGGCTGATTTGCTGGCGGCTGGGCGAAGTTGTTATTTGATAAAATGGCGATCGCTCGGGCATATTGCGGATCGCTCTTAGTTCCGATTAAATCTGGATTAGAAGCTAACTGCCGCTCTTGTGCCTCTGTCAAGTCTAGCTTGACATCTGGGGCAATCCCTTTATGGTTAATATCTGTTCCCGCCGGAGTGTAGTAATGGGCAATGGTGACAGCCAAGCCGGAACCATCTGCAAGTTCATGAACTGACTGCACTAGCGCTTTACCAAAGGTTTGACCACCTACGACTACTGCCCGCTTATTATCCTTGAGTGCCCCTGTGAGAATTTCACTAGCACTAGCTGAATTACCATCCACTAATACTGCCAAGGGACGATTTGTTAGAGCAGTGCGATTAGCTTTAGTTTCTTCAGTACCGCCCACACGGTCTACTGTTTTGACAATTCCGCCGTCATTATACCACATCCGAGCAATTTCAATACTCGCTTGTAACAACCCGCCAGGATTTCCCCGCAAATCTAAAACATAAGAATCAACTTTCTTAGTGTTCAAATCGCGAATGGCTCGTTGCATTTGATCTGCGGCGTGGGCGCTAAATTCCCGCAAACGGATATAACCAACGCGGCGATTTCCTTCTTGTCTGAGGGTATAACGTACTGTTGGTACTTCAATACTTGCTCTTGTCAGTTTCAATTCAAAGGCATTTTGCCCTGCTCGTCCCAGTCGGAGTTTGATGGGAGTACCTGCTTTGCCACGAATTAACTTGGAAGCGTCATCCACTTTCATTTTGAGAGTGGATTTGCCGTCAATTGCCAAAATTTCATCGCCTGCTTTGATCCCAGCTTTCAGTGCTGGAGAATTTTCTATGGCTTCGACAACAGTGAGGCGCTGAGTTTTTTCGTTTACTTCCATCCGAACGCCAATACCAGAGACTTCCCCAGATGTTTGACTAGTCAAGGCTTCAAACTGTTTGGGGTCCATGAATCGAGTGTAAGGATCTCCCAACTTTTGTAAAGCTTCGCGGATGGCAGCATAAGCTTCTTCCCGAGAAGAATAGTCTTTGCTCAACAGGCTTTGTCTAGTTGCTTGCCAATCTTGTTGATTAAATTTGCCATCAACATACTCATGATTTACCAGTTGCCAAACTTGGTCAACTATCGTTTTTGGGCTGTCTTGTAGAGCTAAGGCGGCACGGACACCACGAGTCCAAGCGGAGCCGAATACAGACATCGTAGCAGTCGTAGCGATCGCTCCACCAATCAAGGCTACTTGGAGCGGTGAGTAACTTTTCGCAGATTGGTTCATGTATATTAACTGGAATAATTGTGTTGTTGACAGTTTAGCAATCAGGCTTTCCAGAAATTTTTAAGTTTTTATACCCCAAACTAAGCTATGCTTTCTTCATCATTTTTATCGTTGTAATGATGCCGAAGATACTGCATTATTAACAACCATTTCTCAGTTTGTTAGCCGTCTCCGGAAGGCTATACTGAAGATGTGACACTTTGATTAGCGTCATGTTTGTACTGATTCATTACTTTTATAAGATAGCACTTTGATCGCTTAATTGCAGCCTTATTAGACAGCTATTAAATCAGGTTTTCTTACCGAAGTCATGAAACGTAAATTTACCATCAAATCGTTAATTTCTATTAAAAAAAAATTTGCTAATCTGTGGCAATTGTTACAAAAACTAACTGGTGTATTGTACTTTGTCTTAGGCACTTGGCTGATTTTTACTACTATAACCTTAGTTTTTGCTTCTTCACAGCCAATAGATGCGTTCTTAGTGCTTGGTGGCAGTATTCGTCGAGAAACTTATGTGGCCCAACTGGCAAAACAATACCCGCAAACCCCAATTTTAATTTCTCATGGTTCCCCAGACCCCTGTATATGGTTAATTTTTCAGCCGGAATTAGTAGAGTTACAAAACGTTTGGTTAGAAAAGTGTGCGAATTCTACCTTTGAAAATTTTTATTATGGTATTCCAATTCTCCGGCGTTGGGGAGTGCATAAAGTCATGTTGATTACTTCGCCAAGTCACTTACCCAGAGCTAAATGGATGGCACAGATTCTCTTGGGCGCTCATGGTATTTGGGTAGAGCCTGAAATTGTTGAGGAGTCGGGTATTCCTGGCAATAGTGAATCTTGGGGCAAAACTGGATTAGATTTAACGCGTAGCCTATTGTGGGCAATTTTAAGTCAAATTATTCAACCGGAATGCTCAAATGTGACCAAGCTTGCCGATGTAGATATGCAAGCTTGGGAGCATAAAGGTTTTCATTGTGAACACCAAGGCGGATTGGGGAGATGAGGGCGAAGTTTAGTTTAAAGGGTGAAGGAACGAACCACAGAGGCACAGAGAACACAGAGTTGGAGAAAAAATGAGATGTTTAAGGGCTTTAGTCCTTATTTTCTAAGCACTTAAGTGTTTGGTACAAAATCTAGAAACTAGCTTGACTGAAATACTAATTCCTAGAACCTATTTTCACACTGGTTTTGATATTATTTACTAGTTGTAGAGAATAAAGGTTTGCATATACTCCTTTTTGCTCCATCAATTGTGTATGTATACCTTGTTCGATGATTTGTCCTTGCTCAATGACTAATACCTTGTCTGCGTTAGTGACGGTAGCCAGACGGTGAGCGATGATAAAGCTGGTGCGACCTTGAAGTAAATTAGCGATCGCTTGTTGAACTAAGTTCTCTGTTTGGCCATCAATGTTACTAGTTGCTTCTTCCAAAATCAAGATGCGCGGGTTTACCAAAACTGCGCGGGCGATGCTGATTAACTGTTGTTGTCCTTTGCTGAGATTTATCCCCCGTTCTCCTAATTGCGTTTCATAGCTTTGGGGTAAGGTCAAGATAAAGTTATGAATATTTGCAATCTTTGCCGCCGCTTCAATTTCTGCTGTTGTTGCTTGGGGATTGCCAAAGGCAATATTTTCGGCAACGCTATAGCTAAAAATCATGGTGTCTTGTGAGACAACGCCAATTTGACAACGTAGGCTTGCTTGTGTAACTTTTCGGATATCTTCTATATCGTCAATTTTTATAGCACCGCCTGACACATCATAGAAGCGGGAGAGTAGGCTAATTATAGTAGTTTTTCCTGCGCCAGTAGCTCCAACTAATGCGATCGCTTGTCCTGGTTCTGCATTAAAAATTAGGGTTTACGACCAGTGATGATGCTCCAGTAACTCGAAGCTGGTTTAATTTCAATGTCGATAAAACCTGCTTGTTCCAACATCATTGACAATTCCTGACCTGAATATTGTTGACCTCCCAGCTTTAAAGATATATTCAAATTTTTAGCTGCTACTGGGAAAGGGCCTGTTTTTTGCTCATTAAATAGCATCTCATGGAGGATAATCCGCCCTCCAGGTAATAGGCTATTGAAGCTTTTTTTTGTGATAACTTGACATTTTTCTTGTTGCCAATGATGATAAACAGCACTATAAAAATGAAGATCGCCTACGGGAAAAGTATCACTCCACATATCAAACTCTTGTGTTGCAATCCGATTCTGTAAGCCATAATGCGTGATAAATTCCTGAGCTATTTCGCACACTGTAGGTAGTTCGAGAACAACGGCTTGCAAATTCGGCCATTTTAACGTTGCACCAATTGAATGAGCCGCCGAACCTCCACCAATATCAATAAACAATTTATATTCAGATAAATCAATGAGTTCTGGCCAAATTAATGCAGCCGCCATACTTGGCCCATGCATACTAGAGATAAAACCACGGATAAGTTTAACATTATTACCAAAGGTGATGGTACGCATAAAATCATGATTTTTAACCAAAGATTCCATCACTTTTTTGCCAGGGTAATTATTGGTAAATAAAGACTTCTTTAAACTATCAAATGAGGATATATGCTTACGTTCGTCAAATATCATCATTTCTAATAAAGCACCGAAATATGTGGGACTACTTTTGACCAAATAGTCTTTGGCAAGAAGAGTAAGTGAATAATAATTATTTTCTATTTCTAATAATTCAATAGATGCAAGAACTGCTAAAATAGCTTCTGCTGGGCGTTGAAAAATTTTTAATTCATTACAAATTTCTGCTAAAGTGCATGGTTTTTGAGATAGGAGAGGGAATAGTTTGATGTCATAAGCAACGAGCAATACTTGACGACCTGTATCTGCAAAAAGGAGATTCCATAATAACAATTCGTCAGTTTTGGGTTTTTGAATTGTTATAGATGTATTTGTATTCATGATTTTTTGGATGTGTTTGATGAGTTAATTGGAGTTTTAGGTCCTATCTGATATTTTTGAATGAACCGCAAAGGCACAGATAAGCCAGTGCATTGGGTGGGTTCCTTGGCTTGCAGCAACTATCACTACGCAGAGAGAAGAATGAAGAGAGGTTTTAGCGAATAATTTAGAATTGCTAGATTTATCTTAACTCTGTAGGCAAAATTAGAATTTTTTTGGATGTACTAGTAAATTATTCGTCACGGAAAAATCGTTTTATCACTTTACATATAGGATTTTTTAGCAGTGAATTCCAAAATTTAATTGTTTGGGGATCTTGTAAATTGCTATTTGTTGAGAGCAGAATCAAAGAATTTATTTTTCTGTTATTTTGTGACCATTTTTAACTACAATGTTGGCTTTCACTATATCACCTTTTATGGGGTCGGTAAGTCCATAAATAGCAAGGGACTAATTAGCATTCAGTAGTTTTACTGTTGCCGATGAGTTACACAATATCCGACATCTTCATGCTACGCATCGACTTTTTCTGCTTGTTTGTGTGCAGTTTTAATACCTGTATAATGCAGAAATGCGATCGCACCATTGCAGAAAAGTGCATAATTAACGTTGTTAATGATCCAAAGGTGCAGTTCTATTAGATACTCAAGTAATCTATATAAATAGCACCCAATGACGATCAAATACGAATTAAACAAGTGTTTGCAGTTCGGATTGGCAGCGTTGCTGGGCTGCTTAAGTGTAAGTTTCCTCACTAGCAAAACCCAGGCACAACAAAGCAATATCGTGCCTGATAACACACTTGGGGCTGAGTCCTCTCAAGTTATAGGCAACTTTCAGGGACTACCCATAGAAGTAATTACAGGTGGTGCAACTCGCCAAAGCAATCTATTTCACAGCTTTCAAGAATTTAATATCAGCGAGGGACGAGCAGCGTATTTTTTCAGTCCTAGCGCAGATATTCAAAATATTCTGGCACGGGTGACAGGTAATAATCGTTCAGAAATTTTGGGTACACTCGGCACATTTGGTAATTCTAGCCCGAATTTATTTTTGATAAATCCCAATGGGATTGTGTTTGGGAATAATGCCAGTTTAGATGTGCAGGGTTCATTTGTGGGGACGACTGCGAACGGTTTGCAGTTTGGTAATCAGGGGGTTTTTAGTGCGACAAATCCCCAAGCAGTGCCATTGTTGACTATTAATCCTTCAGTATTGCTGTTTAATCAAATCCAAGCAAATGGGGGAATAATCAATCAATCCCAAGCACCCGCAGGGACAAATCTCATTGGACAAGATGTTACGGGTTTGCGAGTTGCTGATGGTAAAAGTTTGCTGCTTGTTGGTGGAAATATCAATATTGATGGCGGGAGTGTTCGCGCTTATGGCGGAAATGTTGAGTTAGCAGGTTTGGCTGCACCGGGAAATGTGGGATTGAATATTGCAGGTGATAATTTTGGTTTAGTTATACCTGAGAATGTAGAACGCGCCGATGTTTCGCTGAGTAATGGTGCAGAAGTTAATGTTCGCGGTGCGGGTGGTGGGAATATCACAATTCAGGCTCGAAATGTAAATTTAGTTGCGGGAAGTATATTAAGAGCGGGAATAGATAGAGGCTTAGGTACTCCTAATAGTAAGGGTGGAGATATTACTATTAATGCTACAGCAGATACAACATTAATAGATGAAAGTGGGATCGCTAACGTAGTGCAAGAAGGAGCATTTGGTAATGCTGGCGATATCAATATTACAACTGGGACATTAACGTTAGAAAAGACTGGACTAATTAATGCTAATCTCTACGGACAAGGCAATGCAGGAAATGTAAATATTAATGCTCAAGGTGATATCAGTTTTCGTAACTCAAGACCAGGGGAAGCTAACGGAATTGTTGTCAAGGTAAATGAAGGCGCTATAGGTAATGGTGGAAAGGTTACTATTAATACCAATTCTTTAGAAATAAATGATGGGTCGCAAATTCAAGGTAGCATTTATGGAAAAGGTAATTCTGGTAATATCATCATTAATGCTCGTAATAATATTTCATTAGATGGTAATAAAGGTAATATTTTTAGCCGGATTATTAATTATGTGCAACCCACTGCTGAAGGCAATGCAGGTAATATTCAAATCACAACAAGTACCCTAAAAATTACCAATGGAGCCTTTATTAGTAGCGGTACCAGTGGCAAAGGGAACGGTGGTAATATCAGCATTAACGCCCTGAATAACATAGTCTTTGATACTAATAGCACCGCTAGTAGTGATGTTTTTAATGAGGGGGTAGGAGTAGGTAACGGAGGAAATATTTATCTGAAAACAGGTTCCCTCTCGTTAACTAACGGTAGTCAAATATCAACAAATGTATTAGGGCGAGGTAATGCTGGAAATATTACTGTCGAAGCCTCTAGTAATGTCAAGCTAGATGGCGTTTTCATTGACGCGGGGAAGTTTTTCCTTATTGACTTGGATTACGATCAGTCGAGTGGTTTGAAAAGCAACTTAAATAGTGGAGGTGTTGGGAAAGCAGGAAATATTCAAGTTACAACGGGATCACTTTCTGTTACTAATGGTGCCACAATATCTACCCTTACTCCTGGAGTCGGTAATGCAGGAAATATCACTATTAATGCCCGCGATAATGTCACAGTTTCAGGTTTTGGGGGCAGGGCAAAATCTGGCAGTATAGTGTCAACTGAAAGTGTTGTTAATAATGCAATAGCCAATGGTGGTGATATTCGCATCACTGCAAGTAATTTACTATTTAAAGATAGCGGACGACTAAATACTAGTAACTACGGACAAGGAAATGGAGGTAATATTTTTCTTGATGTTGGAAATACTATTACTTTTGATGGTGTAGGCGGTAATGGAAAATCTAGTAGTGCATTTACGGAAGCATTCAATGGTAACGCCGGAAATATTCAAATTAAAACAGGCTCGCTGTTTTTAACAAATGGCAGTGGGATATATTCTTCACATCAAGAAGGAAAAGGTAATGCTGGAAATATCACCATCAATGCTCGTGATACTGTCAAAATTGATGGTGTTGTAAAGGATGTAACTTTGAGTACTGGCCAATTCGATATAAGTAGCGGTTTATTTAGTTATTTGCTGAGTGGTGAAGGTAAAGGAGGTGACATCGAAATTACAACAGGATCACTTTCCGTTACTAACGGTGCAGTCATTGCTGGAGACACAGATGGACAGGGAAATGGAGGTAATATCAGCATCAACGCCCGCGATACAGTAACTATTGATGGTGGAAAAAATGGTTTAGGTGCTTTCGTAAGCACTTCAACTGCAAGTAAAAGCACGGGGAACGCTGGTAATATAGGCATCAACGCTAGAGAATTATTTCTAAAAAATGGTGCTACACTCGGCGCTTTTAGTAATAGTTCTGGTAATGGTGGTAATATCTTTATCGATACACGCGATGCCGTTACCTTTGACGGAACCAATGGTGAAAATCTACCAAGTGCGGCATATACTTTTACTCGTGGAAGCGGGAATGGTGGAAATATTCAGGTTAAAACAGGGACGCTAACCTTAACCAATGGTGGAGTAGTCAATGCTAGTACTACTTCTAGAGGCGATGGAGGTAATATTACCATTGATGCACGCGATCGCATTTTTATTGACGGTATCAGTACCACAGGTTTTTCTAGGTGTTTTTAGTACAGTCAATCAAGACGCTGTGGGCAATGCAGGTAATATTAACCTGACAACAGATTTTTTATTTTTAAATCGCGGGGGCATCAGTTCAAGCAGCTTTGGGCAAGGTAAAGCTGGAAATATTAATATTAATTCTGTTTCTACAGCACTTGATAAAAAAGCATTTATTGAAGCAATAACTAACTCTGGCGATGGTGGAAATATTAATTTAACTGCTAGCGATCGCTTAATATTGCGTAACGGTAGCCAAATTTCGACCACCGCAGGTACAGCGCAAGCAGGTGGGGATGGTGGTAACATCGACATCAATTCAAGATTTATCATTGCCGTCCCCGAAGAAAACAGCGACATCGCAGCCAACGCCTTCACAGGAACAGGTGGGAACGTCAAAATTAACTCGCAAGGTGTTTTTGGTATTGAGTCGCGTCCAAAGCCAACCGAGAAAAGTGATATTACTGCCAGTTCGGAATTAGGTGTTGCAGGTGCGATCAACATTAACGCACCCGATACCAGTTCCATCCTAAACAGCTTCACCGAATTATCCCCAGTCATCGACACCAATGCACTCATCGCCAATAGTTGCATTTCACGTGGCATCAAACGACAAGAAAACTCTTTTACCATAACAGGTTCTGGTGCTTTGACCCCTAATCGTCCAGGGGTTTCGGTTTCTACCTACACAACTGGAGAGGTGAGAGGTGTAGAAACTACATCCCGTCTCTGGAAGAAAGGCGATCCGATTATTGAACCACAAGGATTATATCGGCTGAATAATGGACAGTTGCTATTGAGTCGAGAATGTTCTAATTAGTGTTGATTCGCTAAAATCAAAACAAACTGGAAAATCTGACTATGGTAGCCATCCTCCAGCAACCGCCAAAAATGACCATCGAGGAGTATTTTGCATGGGAACTCCAGCAAGAACTTCGTTACGAATATGTCAACGGCGAAGTTTTTGCAATGACAGGTGGTACAATTCCCCACAATGATATTGCACTTAACTTTTACAGAGTCTTATACCCACATTTACGGGCTAGAGGTTGTCGAGTGAATGTGTCGGATGTGAAAGTACAAGTTACTCCTCAAAGTCCTTATTATTATCCTGATGTTATCGTCAGTTGCGACCCTCAAGATCTAAATGCCCGCAAATTTATTCAAAACCCGAAAATTATTGCCGAAGTTCTCTCCCCCAGTACAAGCGAGAAAGATAGGGGTGAAAAATTCACCAATTACCTGAAAATTCCCTCTTTACAAGAATATTTATTGATAGATTCGGAAAAAATTTCCGTCGAACGCTACTGTCGGGGAGAGGGCAAAATGTGGCTTTATTATCCCTACACTGAGGGAGATATGATTACCCTATCCAGTATCGAATTTGAGTTAGCGATCGCACCACTGTATGAAGGTATTATTTTTGAAGCAGAAGAATAGCTTGATTTATAGTGCGATCGCTTTTTCTGTAAATGTAGTTCAAAACGGCTGATAGCGAACTGAAAAATTAAAGCCATTATCTTGCAGTGAACTGCCGCGATCGCTTGTGCCCATAAATGGTATACCATAGTCTGCACGCAATACCAAACCATTTAAAGGTTGCCAGTTCAAGCCTAAACCCAGGCTAGCAATGGTTTGTGGATCGGCATTAATACCGCGATTGTTCCAAGCTGTGCCAATATCAAAAAAGGGTATTAGCTGTAATGTTTCCACATTCGATGCTAGGGGAATACGAACTTCCACACCTCCAACTATTCCATTGTCAGCAACAAGTTGATTTTGACTATAGCCGCGCACTGTATCTACTCCGCCAATACTGATTTTTTCGAGCGAAAGTAAGGAATCAGGAGTAAGTTGAGTGTTAACTTTGGCCAACATCAAAATGCGGGGAGATAGCCGTTGCACCCATTGAAATTGTCCTAACCAGGAGAAAAAACGCCCATCAGTACCACTATCGTTGATGGTTGGATCAAAAGCATCGATGCCAAAACTAAATTGCGATCGCGCCGCTAAGACACTGTTAGCATTACGTTGTAACCAATCTTGCGAAAAGCGAATTACCGTAACTCTTGATTTTCCATCTTCGGGGCCTTCAGTAAACGAGAAGGGAATATCATTGAGGATGTAGGTTTGACTGCGCCGTAAATCGAATGCCAATGAGAGAGCAAATTCGTTGTTTGGCGTGTGGGTTAGCGGTTGACGGATATTAAAAGAAAGGGTTTCGGCTTCGCTGCGGATATTTAAATCACGAAATTCGCTTTCAATAATCCGGCTAGCACTGTTACTATAGCGGACACCAATAGTTCCATCTAGGGCGTTAAAGGGAATAGAATAATTGATATTGTAAATATCTAACCCTTCACTACCAGCATATTCAGCACTGAATTTATCTCCAAACCCTAATAAATTATCGTGAGCAATAAAAACACTCCCTTGTTCTGAACCAACGCTAGGTGATTGGTTATTTGCAAAGTTCACCCCAGCATGGAATGGTGGCGATTCGGTAATTGTCACCTGTAAAATATTGCTACCTGGGGTGCTACCTGCGGTTAACTCGGCATTGACTCGTTCAATTACGGGGTCAAGTTGTAATAATTGCAGCGCTTCTTCGAGACGTTTTTGGTTTAAAGGCTTACCCGCCAGCCGTGCAATCCGGGAACGCACGTATCCAGCTTGCAATCTTTCTAACCCTAAAATGGAAATTCCTTCAAGTTCGCCTTCCACAACTTGGATTTGCACAACACCGCTAGCGATATCTTGATTGTTGGGAATAAATGCACCACTGCTGATATAGCCATTATCAACATAGAGTTTGGTGATTTGCGATCGCAGTTGCAATAATTGCTCAAATGTAATGTTTGTATTTTCTAAGGGTTGTTTTAACTTGGTGATTTCATCTTTTAAAACAGAATAGCCTGTAATTTGGATTTCTTTGACAAAGAAACTTTCGCCGCTAGGAAAAGTGGTATTGGGTTGATTTTCCTGTTGGGGTGATAGGAGTATAGGAACAGGTTGTGCAGGCGGTGTAGGAGCAATACTTGGTGATGGTGATGGTTGAGGAATGGTTTCTTCCACTTTCCCTGGAATATCGGGGGGAATTGTCACTCCAGATGGGGGTGTCGATTGGGCAAATACTGCGATTGGAGTGATGTTTATGCAGGAAAATAATATGAAAAAAAGCTTTTGAAATCGAAGGTAGGAACCCATTGTTTATATAATCTGTAAAAGATAGTGTCTAGTGCTATATCCGACTTCTGTTTAATAAGTAATCAAGCAGACATGATACTAGTAGAGCCTCTGTAATTGTGTTCCCAGACCTCAGCGTGGAAGAGAATATTATTTAATTAAAATACCATAATAAATTTCTTGATGATTGCACTTTTATGCAATCATCAAAATCCCATTGGAAAATTCCTAATATTCTTGATAGTCGCCTCTATGACCGTAAAAAGTTATTCCATAGGTGCTGCAAAGATTAGCTTGACGCATGAGATCATAAGTGCCATCGCTATAAATGGCTTTAACGTCATAGGTACATTGATTGCTGCTATTGCCAAATGTAATCATGTCAAATGAACCGTTAACAATATCTGAATTGAGAATATTATTACCCCAATATCTAGATTTTGCTGAGGATACATATAGTTGAGTAATTTCTAACTCATTGTTGTTGTAAACCAAGAAATCACGGATATCGTTTGCAAGAGCATTCTGACTTGTTAAAGGTACTATTGGAAATGCTAAAGTTGTTACTAAAACTGTATTGCGAACTACCTTAGAAAACATAATACACCTCTCAATCTGAATTAATAAAAGTTACAAAAATTTCATCAGCAATGGTTGACAAATTGACGATTTTTGTCTTTTTCGATTTATGAACCGTTTCTTTAATACTCAGATTAAGGGAAACGACTAGGAAATACATTCACCTTTTATGCACATATACGTGCCTAATTTGGATGGTGCGATCGCATAATAGTACGTGCTATTTTGCAGAAAACTGTATGTAGTATTTTGTAGGGTTGCCAATCAAAAATATAAATATGTCTCACGCAGTCGTTCCCGCTTTCTTCGCTCGACTTTATCCAAAATTAAGAACTCGGTTTTCTTTATCCGGCAAAAACCCTGGCTTTTTGGCAGATACTTTTTCCACACACAGATTCTCGATGACGAAAACTATTGTCTGTATTCTCTTCACCGCCGATGGTAGCTAAATGATTAGCAATAGTAGCGATGTCTAAAACAGGCTTACGCCTAGCCACCAGCAAAATTTGGCATCTGGCTACTGGAGACAGCCTTGCTAGACTAGAGAATCATCAAAATTGAGTACAGTCAATCAGTCTGAACTACGGCGAGCAAACTCTCCTCAGTCATAGCCAAGATTAAACAATCAATTACTGGGATATTGCGACAGGAAAATGTTGGTAAACTTTCCAGTCAGCCCGTCCTTATGAAGGGAGGATAATTACAAAGCTAAAGGGTTGAACGAGGCCAAGATGTCAACTATAGAAGTTTTAGGGGCTGTAGAGATGAATTCAGGATGTTCAATGACTGTCAACTTTCGCTAAATTGGAAAAAGGAAAACTCAAGGAAATCTTAAATGTCAGCACAATTGTTACTGGTGGATGATGAACCAGGGATACGGGAAGCCGTGAAAGACTATTTGCAAGAGAGCGGTTTCAGCGTTCAAGTCGCCAGTAACGCCCTTGAAGGTTGGGAATGGATGCAGATGAATACACCTGACTTAGTGATATCCGATGTCATGATGCCCCAGGTGGATGGCTATCAGTTCCTCAAGCAACTGCGAGAAGACCCCCGCTTCCAAGCACTGCCAGTAGTATTTTTAACTGCTAAGGGTATGACTGGCGATCGCATCCAAGGCTATCATGCTGGTGTTGATGCTTATTTACCCAAACCCTTCGATCCTGATGAGTTAGTGGCTATAGTCGAAAATTTGCTAGCCCGCCGCGCTGCTAAGACTACAACTACAGGAGATGACGCTGAAACACCCGATCTTGCTGAACTAGCCAATCAGATTGCCCAAATTAAAGCATTATTAACCCAAAGAAATGCCATTTCCCAATCGCCAGCCCCTTTTAAAATTGATTTGACTCCCAGAGAACAAAGTGTTTTAAACTTGGTCGCTGAAGGGTTGATGAATAAAGAAATCGCCCGTCGTTTGGAAACTAGCGTCCGCAATGTAGAAAAGTACGTCAGCCGTTTATTTAGTAAAACTGGCACTAATAGCCGTACAGAGTTAGTTCGCTTTGCTCTAGAACACGGTCTGGCTAAATAGGTATTGTGGGCAAAAGAGGCAGAGGTGCAGGGGGCAGAGCGCAAGGGAGAAAATCAATACTTCTTCCTCCTGCGCTCCCTGCTCCCCTGCTTCTTCCTTATCTCCCTCATCTTCCCCTGCTCCCTTACTCTTAGGTAATTGGTAATAGGTAACTGGCTGTCAAACCATAACCTAATACTGGTAATAGATAAAACATAAGTATTTTAGCAAATCAGGCACTTAGCTAAAGTAAAAAGCTAAAAGCAAGGTTATTTATGTTTACTTTGGTCTTTTAGGTTTTCATTGGATTCGCGCCTGTTGTGCAATTCCCCATCTGTAAAGACACAGGTTTTTCTTCCTGCAATTTTTGATAAAAACTCGGTAAAATGCACCCGGCTGAGTTGGCTCTCAGATTCTACCAGTACCCTTTGCTACAAAGTTTTTTAATAGAGGAAACTGTTCCTGGGACTTTGCGCTGCTAAATAAGACTTTCACAAAGTAAAAATCACAAGATTTGATGAATTCTACTTGCTGCTTAGTTTTTATTGCAACGGGGCTATGGGATCAACATTTGATTTGATGCCCAATTCATGCTTCTTACTACTTAAATTACACATTTAAGTAGGTGGATTTTCAGCAGCATTACGCAAGCGCATAAGCTGACGGCGCATTTGAGGTGAAGCTTTAAACTCAGACACTTCCTGCGCTTTAACGGACGCTTGTAGCGTCTCTAGAAAGTCATCAGAACCTTCGGTTAAAGCATCAAGTAGCACTTGTAAGAGTTGCTCGCGATCGCTCAATAGACTCTTTTCCTCAATCAACCGGAATTTGAGATGGATTTCGCACTCATAAACACCTACTTCGAGATTATTTATCTGGCGTGGTAATGCTTTGGAGTTCATAGCTATTGAGATTCCTTTACTTGGTTGTCATGAGCGTAAGGAGGTAGATGTCCAGCAAAAATTCTTTATATCTCTTTTGAATCCAAAGTGCTTGAATTAAGAATTTTTCTTCATCAATCACTTTTGTAATCCATTTCACTCTCCTGTGTTTTATTTACAAGCTAAATTTTCACTGTCTAGATTTTGATGTTCCTGTGCCAGATGTAGCTTATGGTAAGCCATAACTATTATTCAGTTTTTAAGATTCTACACAATAAAGTTTCTGTAAGAAGTTGTTCAACCTTTTTAAAGCTTTTTACATCAACTTTATGTGAACGTCAATAACAGTTGGACTTGTTACTTTAATTTTGGTGTTTATACGTAAGTAAAATTGCTTGATTTTTTTGAACTTATTAAAGCCAGAGGTCGATGTAGCACTATTCAGTGAAATTACTTGATGTACGTTTTTTGCAATAGAAAATTCAGAAGATATTCGTCAGCAGAATTATTAAGGTAAAAACTTTTGTTCTCCATAAAAAAATGTACACAGATCAAATTATTCCTTGTGAATGCTTCACCTTACTGGCTTTGAGGCTTTATGAGTAAGAAAACCCTAGCATTAGTTAAGATTCACACACCACTTTGACTTGTTTGTATACCCTAAATAAAAAAGTAATTTTTACAGAAAAATAATTGCACTACTGTCAGTACTAGCTGCTAAATGTGTCTTGAACTCATAACAGAAGTAGTAAGTTAATTCAGTACAGGTGATATTTTTACTTATGCCCATTCAATATACTCTTTTGAAACTGCGTTCAAAGCTTGTAAATTGAGAGCATTCAAGCTTGAATATAGCGTTTACAATAATTTCAGTGTAATCCACCCAAATCTTACACCCTTTTATGGATAACCCCATGCTGCTCAAGTCCACAACCCGTCATGTCCGCATTTTTGCAGGCGAGATCGACCGGGATGGCGACCTAGTTCCAAGTCAACAGGTCTTAACGTTAGATATTGACCCAGATAACGAATTTAACTGGAATGAAGACGCGCTGCAAAAAGTTTATCGAAAATTTGATGAACTAGTAGAAGCATCCAGTGGCGCAGACCTCACGGACTATAATTTGCGCCGTGTGGGGTCAGACTTAGAGCATTATCTGCGATCGCTCCTGCAACTCGGCGAAATCAGCTACAATCTGTCTGCCCGCGTTACCAACTACAGCATGGGAGTCCCCCAAGTTGCAATTGACGACAAACAAGTAAGCTAAAAAGTTGCTAGGAGTCTGGCTGAACCCTTCTGACAATTCAGGAAACTCATCAGCAAAAGCCCACGAAAATCCCCTTTCCCGACGTAGGAAGGGGGAATTCATGCGCTACTTTTGCCAAAATTATATTTGCTATTCTTAATTCTTAATTAAAGTTAATTGTTGCTATCCTACTTATAAACTAAATAAATGCCAACATTCTCTGCCTCTTGATGATGCGATAATTCAGCAAAAGCTTGGGGCGCAGTTATGCTTGGGTTATGCTTTGTTAACAGGGTTGGAGCTAGTTGCTTTGGCGATTGAGAGTCACAGAGCAATAGAAGCTATGATGAGGCTGGAGGGTTGACTTAGGAGCGTGTTTTTTAGATAAGTTAAGTATTAGCACCTGCTGATATCCACCAGCTAAAATCATCATCTAAAGTCTGGGTATGTCAATTTTAAGAAAGATGAGCGGTCTAGATTGTCCCTACTAATGCTGTTAAAGAAATTGCCAATCGCTGATCGGTGCGAAAACTATGGAAAATGACGCGGCAACGCTCTACTGTCCAAACGAAAATTGTCAGGCTGCCAACCCCCTGACTCACAAGTTTTGCCAGCGATGTTCCACGCCCTTACCCAAAAATTATCTCTGGGCTGTGGTAGATGGCCCAAGTGTGGGTAGCCCTGGAGAAATATTAGCCGATCGCTATTTAGTCGTTGATAAATTTATTCTTTTAGACACGAAACCTGGTTTCTTAGCGCTAACACCTGAGTTAGAGAATTTACAGCCTCTAAGAGCTTACCTGAGACTCATTCCCTATCGCTTACATGTACCACAGGTATATGGAGTGATTTTTATAGCTGACGGATCTTCTCATGAAAGAGAAATATTACTCTTAGAAAAACCGCCACTATTTAAACCGCCACTATTAGTAGATGACACAATCCAAGTGTATTTGGGCAGCGAGTTAACCACCGCTTGGCGTGATGCAACATCGATGCGCCAACTCAATTGGTTATGGCAAATAGCTCATCTGTGGCAACCTCTGGCAAGTGAAGGTGTCGCTTCTAGCTTGCTTGACTCATCTGTATTACGGGTAGAAGGATCGTTAGTCCGGTTGTTGGATTTGCGTTTCGACAGCGAAATATCACCAGAATTGCCACAGTTAGGTGAATTTTGGCAGCAATTGGTACATGAAGCCAAACCAGCCATAACTGAATTTGTTGAGCAGGTTAGCCTTTCCTTAATTCAGGGAGAGATTAACTCAACTGACCAATTGATTACAGTTTTAGACCAGGGACTGGCACAATTAGGGCGATCGCAAACGCCCACGATCAAAATTATCACCAAAACTGACACTGGCCCAAGTCGCCAACGCAACGAAGATGCCTGTAGCCCTCCCAGTGGAACTCTGATCAGCAAACCACCCCAGCCAACGGCTTTAGCAATCGTCTGTGATGGCATCGGTGGCCACGAAGGTGGCAATGTCGCCTCAAATTTAGCCATTGAAACGATCCAGCAGCAGGTACAGCAACTAACAAAAGTTCCCTACGACCACATAGACCCCTCACTACTGCTTAATGACCTAGAAAAAGCAGTGGCAATTGCCAATGACAAAATTAGTCAGCGCAATGACAGTGAAAATCGCCAAGGGCGGCAGCGTATGGGCACGACTTTAGTCATGGCATTGCCTGTTGCACACGAAATGTACATTACCCATGTAGGTGATAGTCGTGCTTACTGGATTACCCGCCAAGGCTGTTATCAAGTTACCCTTGATGATGATGTCGCTTCCCGTGAGGTGCGGCTAGGCTATGCCATTTACCGCGATGCTGTACAACAAAGTTCTGCTGGCTCTCTCGTCCAGGCTTTGGGTATGGGGCCCAGCACTTCACTGCATCCCACATCGGCACGGTTTATGCTCGACGAAGATGCTATTTTTCTGCTCACATCCGATGGTTTGAGTGATTTTGATCGGGTGGAGGAATACTGGGAAACAGAAATTTTGCCGATTCTACTTGGGGAAGGAAACATCGCCAATGTTGCCGATAGATTAATCGAAATTGCTAATACTAAAAACGGACACGATAATGTCACCATCGCTTTAGTCCATTATCAAGTCCAATACTGGGAACCAGAAATTACCATCAAAGCTTTCATTCCAGAGAGTTATTCTGCCAAAACTGTTGATTTTGCATCCAGGGCAGCAGATGCAAGCCTTTTAGGTAGCCCAAACCACAAAACTCAGGTGATTCCCGATACTGAGCCTGCTAAAAATCGCCAATTACCGCTACAGTGGATTGTTCCTTTAATATTTGTGGTGATAGCGGGCTCTTTAGGATTGTTCGTGAAGGAATTGCGATCGCCATCAGGCTTATTTCCATTTCTTCCCAATCCCACACCAACTCAAAAGCCTACCACCCAAGCAACACCCACAGCGCGATCGCTTGATAACCTTTCTCCTGGCTGGGTAATTCAAACCAACAAGGAAATCCCCTTGAGAAATAAACCATCGCTTCCCCCTGGAGCATTTTTACAAGTTATCAACACAAATCCAAATCCAAAATCTGGTTCTGGAAATCTTTCGGTTTCTATGCGAGTCTGTCCAAGTAAAAACACGCCAACTCCAGCTAATACTAATAAACCAGCAGTAACTTCCTCAATTCCACCCAATTTGAAACCTTTACCGGAAACAGTATTGCTGGAGTTATCCCAACTAAAAAGCTTTGGTGTATCTGTTTTACAATCAGATGTACCAAATCCCTGTGCAACCGTCACGCAACCGCCAGCTACTCCATCAGCTGACACCAGTCCAACTTAATCAAATACTCGATAAACTGGTAAAAACCTGGAATAATAACAAGTAACAATCAAAGTAAAAAACTTACAAGGTCAAAAAATAGAAAATTTTCACCTTGAAGAATTGTTATTTTAAATTATCAAGAAAGGCAGGAGGACGTTCGGCGATCGCTCAGTCGAGCCGCAGAGGGCAGTTCTTCCTGGAGGAAAACTACCTGATGTTCGTAGACTCGCTACCACTGCGCTACCCTACCTCCTGCCTCCTTCCATTGTTTTTAGCTTTTAATTTTATGAATCCATGCCATCCCTGAATTTGGCGATCGCCCGTCTCTTAAACACTGGCACTGACAACTTCGCCATTTGGGTGGTCAAGGCTCCCTATCCCAGTGGCTACGTTTTACGTGACTGTGTATGGCCTGTTGAACTCAATCAAGTTTGGCAAGAATGGCAGCAGATGTTTGCTGGCCATAGTCAGCTAGATATTTCCCCAAACTCAACATCTCAAAAGTCGAACCAATTCTCCATAGATTGGATTTCGCCCCCTTCTGGTCAAACCACTGGGCCTTACAGCAGTCGTCTGATGCAATACTTGGGAATGAATTTATGGCGCTGGGTATTTGACGGGCAAATTCTCGGTAGTCTAGAACGCAGTCGCGGGATTGCTATGGGTCAGCATACACGTTTGCGCTTTCGGCTAGAAATTCGTGAGCCGGATCTCATCGCTCTGCCTTGGGAAATTATGCAGCGTGAGCCTGGCCAATCGGCAATGTCTCTCTCCCAAGATTTGCTATTTAGTCGTACCAGCAGTGAAGTTGACCCATTACCGTATTTGCGAACTGACCAAGCTTTAAGTATTTTGCTCGTTTTAGGTCATGATGAAAAGCTGCAACTAGAACAAGAAGCGGCTATTTTACAGCAAAGTCTTGTAGATACACCTGTGGGTGGTAATTCTCAAAGATATGCACCTTGTATAGTAAATAAACTTATACAACCAACTCCACAAGAGTTGATTCAAGAATTAGAAACCAAAGCATACAACGTTTTCTTTTACGCTGGACATGGTTTGCCAGGAGCAGACGGAGGATTACTGTTTTTACGACCAGATATGCCCCTGAATGGGATCGAATTGGCGCAAGTATTGACCCGTACAGGTGTGAAACTAGCACTTTTCAATGCCTGTTGGGGCGCACAACCAGCTGCTATCAATCATCAAGCCATACCTGCCAGTAGTTTAGCCGAAGTACTAATTCGTCATGGTGTGCCTGCTGTTTTGGGGATGCGCGATGAAATCGCCGATCGCGAAAGCCACAGTTTTATTCAAGCGTTTACCGAAGCTTTGCGATCGCACAAACCCATAGATGAAGCCGTATCACTGGCTAGACAAGAGTTATTAACACTGTATAAATTTAATCAACCAGCTTGGACTTTACCTGTTCTCTACCTGCATCCAGATTTTAATGGCGAACTCATTAAGAATCTAGATGAAGGTATTACCGAACTGCCAGACACAGCCATTCCTGATGTCGGTTCACCGCTTCCGACTGCTTCGTTGCGATCGCTCACTCCAAAAGGTAAAACCTGGTTGTTGCGTTATGGAGTCACCCGCATCGGCCGCACGAAAGATAATGATATTGTCATCGCCGAACCATCTGTATCCAAACGCCACGCCGAAATCTTCTGCCGTAATACTCTTACTGATGCTACATTGGTGCGAACTTATTATTTGCAAGATTTTTCCACATACGGTACAACCTGGTTTTTAGGCCCTAATGGATGGCAACAAATCCTCCGAGAGGAAGTACCACTGAAATCGGGAATGCAGTTAAAGTTTGGAAGTGCTAGAGGCGAAACCTGGGAGTTTATTATTGAAGACTCCTAGTATAGCTATTGCAGAAATGGATTTTCATGTTTAACATCAGCTTTTAAAATCTATTTTTTCCAGAGAAAAAATCAACTGTTTTTGCGGAAATCTCTTGTGAGGAATTGTAGTTGTCAATACCACCAAATAATCGGGAGAAAATAAAAAATGGCTAAAAAAATTAACGGCTCAGACACCTTCTCTTCTTCGCCATCTCAAGTAGATTTAGATTTATTAGAAGCACTACTAGAACCAGACGATGCTACCTATCCCTGGAATCCAGCTGATGAAGAATCAGAAGCTTATTTTCATGAATTAGAACAACAGTTCGGAATGCAAGATTTGCTTGAGGAAGAACTGACAACGCGATCGCAAGATTTTTATAACAATCTAGACACACTTTGGTCTAATATCTCCCTTACGTCAAGCTATAATAACAATCCCCAACAGGCACTAGTGCTGAATCTTCAAGAAACACTACGTAATACTTTTGCCGCCTGTGTCCCCCAAACATTGCTCAATACCATCGCCCAGAAAGCTGCTGAGATTTTTGCTGTCCAGCAATCAATGGGTGAACAACTAGTTGAGTGCGTTCAGACAGTTTTACCAACTTGGGGAACTGAGGATCTTTTAGTTTTAGCTCGTCCTTTTGCTTACGCTATGCGAAGTAGCGAATCGAAAAACGCGGCATCTGCCATAAGTAATCTTAACAATAGCGAGTGGACAGCTTTATCAGAAGTAGAAAAAGCAAAGGTCACTTTAGCGATCGCTTCTTATGCTTTTACTCAACTCAACCAGTCTCAGTCTGAACTATAAAATCGGGAATAAGTGACAGTTGATCGGTAACGGGCAATAGAAAAAGTAGAGAAAGCCAAAATTTTCATCATCCGCTGTGTTCGCATAGCCCACGCTTTGTAATCGCTATACGTTTAGAGTCATCTCTTGCAAAGATGTTGATTTACATTCCGCAGAGGCGCAAAAAAAGAATCGAAAATCAAGACTTTTGCAAGAAGTTTAATGATTTTTATTTTTTAGGCATAGTTATCCCAGAGTAAATTTACGGTATGCTTATTTTCTAACTAGGCCATCTATCCAAAGATATAAATATTCAAATTATTCCCTTGCTCCTCTGCTCCCTGATTCCAGTTTCTTCATCTCTTATTTTGGGCCGAGAAATCGGGTAGCGAAATTTTGCGATCGCGTAGGTGATAGCGCCCGTGCCTTGAGAATTGCCGCCATCAAAAAGGCGTAAGATAACACCCCAACAACTACCAACAGCAAGGCATTGATAGATCCTGTCGCATTCCACAGAGCGTGGAGTGCAGCAGCACTAAGATAACCAATAGAAAGAATTTGCCAACTTCTACTGGGCTTGAGAACAGCCAATCCGATAAAATAGCCCAGGTAGCCACTATAAGCCATGTGTCCTGCTACAGAGCCTAAAATTCTCGGAATTAGCAGTTGTAAACCCGCTAGTTGACCAGCAGCGCCTATGCCTACCTGTTGTGCAATATCGGGCACATATTGTCCAAGAGTTTCCAATAGAGTGAAGCCTACAGCAGAAGCCGTTCCCAGGAGAATACCATCTAGGGGTTCCCAAACGCCGATCTTTTCCCGCCAAGGTGAAGATAACATTCTACCAATGGCAAACGCCCCTAACACAGGTAATGCCTTGAGTAATTCCTCCATCAACCCAGCACCAAAAAACATCCGTACCAGTAACTCTGTGAAGGTGGTCGATTCTTGGGGTGAGGGCAAGTTTCCAGGAAGAATACCGCGAAACACGAAAATAAATAGATCCAACAGTGGACTGAGTAAAATCAACGTTGTACTCAATGCCGCAGCCATTAGCACCCACCAAGGCTTCTGTTTACCGCAAAGTTGGTAAACAAAATAGTAGGCAGCGAAGGCGATATAAGTTGCAACGATAATTTGATTAGCTTGGGGCTGACCGACTGTAGCAAACATTAACACTACAAAGATTACGGTCAGTATTCCCGGTACAAGGTAAGCTTTTCGAGTTAAATCTTTACCAGTGGAAATAATAGGGAAAAGCTGAGTGAAGCTAACAGAATCTGGCTGCTTTAATTGGGTGTGGCCGTGGTAATTTGTTGCCGAAGGTAATGGTGTAACTTGGTTAACTGTTGTGGCCGGGGCTTGGTAAGTAAATTCGTACTCAAAAACGTATTGCGGACCATCAGCACCTAGAGAAATGCGATCGCCTGGGTGCAATTCCTGACATTCATACAAGCGTTGTCCATTCAAATAAGTGCCATTAGCACTATTTAAATCACAAAGTACCCAGCTGAATTTGCTATCTGGCGATAAAGAGAGGGGACGAACCACCGCATGACGACGAGATACCATCCGGTACATCATGGCATCCAAGACAACTTGGCAGCTGGGGTCGCGTCCAATTACCATCTCTTTGCTGGGGGGCAGCGAGTAGCGAGATTCTGATCCAGAAGCTGCCCCATTACCAGACACTAGCCGCAGAAATGCATTATGTCTTGCGTTTTTGCCTGTCATCGAGTTAGTGTGCGTTTCTAAACTAATTCTTCTTCATATAATTTGGCAGCAGGACTAACCTTAGCCACATTAACAGCAGCATTGCTAAATCCACTATAGCTTCACTTACTGCTAAGAAATTTAAAATTCTAGAAGGGAAATTTCAAATTGTTTCACCTAATGTTAATAAGTATTCCATGTACTGAGAGTTTGTCCTAAATGGGCTTGTCATGCGGATGAATCAGACTATATGATTTGTCTGCTTTTGACATCCTAGCGGTAAATTTCATCCAAAGCAATTTATCAAAAAACAGTAATTTTTACTGCATTTAGTTTCATTTAGAAAATATATAATTTCTGGTGGTCTATTGCGAGCTGTATGATCTTCTTCCAAAGAGACAGGCTAGCGCTTTTCCTTCTCTACGAGAGGCTGCGCCCTAAGCGGAGCTATGCCGAAGGCTTTACGGAACGCTCTGCGAACGCAAAGCGTCTTGTAAAGAAGGGAGTTTCCCCATGAGTAACTGGCGTTAGCACGGTAGCGAGTACTCGAACGTTTGTAGGAGCGTCACCTGAAAGGTCAGCTGTTTTTGCCACAGTTTATTTGAAGCAGGGAGTAGGTAAAGAAACTACCCTGAATATCCCCCCAAAAGATTTTCGGTGTGTTGGCTCAAATAACTGTAGCCAGTTCTGGGTGTTCAATCTTGGTTCCAAGTACTATCAGGAATTCTGCCAGCCAACGGGGGTGAGCAGGCCAAGCCGGTGCTGTCACCAAATTACCATCAACTATTGCCTCATCAACAGGGATATCAACATAAACCCCTCCAGCACTCTTGACATCTGGACTACAAGTAGGGTAGCCAGTGCATCTCTTCCCTTGCAGTACATCAGCAGTTGCTAATAACTGTAAGCACCTCCACCTATTAGTTAATAGTCAATAGTCTAGAATCAATATTTATCAATTGTTTATAAAATAAATATTAATTTAGAGTTGAGTCTATTAGGCATGAGCAGATGCACGAATTTTTGACACATTACAGCAATAATTCTGCGGTAATGTATCATTTCATGGTGGCAAGTTAACAAAGTGTAATGTACCGAACACATTTGTTCTGTAATTAAAGCAGATTAAATTCTGCGATCGCTATTGGAAAGTTTTTGCTTTCATGTCCTGGGCGGCTGAGTTTAATTAAGGCAAAACGCTGTAAGGGTGTTAAAGCTGCCCAATGTTGCGGTGTCAGATTTACACCTATTTCTTGAGCTTTTTCCTGGAGGCTAGGTGGTACAGTGCTAGAGTCTAGCCATGCAGGATGTGGCTCAATGGGTAATTTTGTAGCTGGTATACCTGTGCGTTCTAGAATTAATTGTTGAATATGTTCGCGGTAAGACTGAATTTCCGTTTCTGTTGTGCAAGGTAACTCGACTAAAGCTTGACGCTCGGCTGTAGTCATTTGATTCCAATCAGATAGTTTTAGCTTAATGCCACAAGTATCTAAATTGCAACGCACCTGCATGGGGATACAACGAAGGGAATCAACAAAGTCTGCTTCAAATTGAAAAAAATATGTCATAGTCAAGTATTAAAAATTTGATTATTCTAAATTAACGATTTTTAAACATCAATAATTTTATATTTAACTTACAGAAATAACTAATTAAAAACAAGAGTTAACTAGCGATCGCACACTAATAATCTTTACCAAATTCAGTTTTGGCTGTTCTTAATTATAAGTATACTTTGTTGCTTGTGGTAAATTCAGCCAAAACTATATTTATATACAAATAATACTCGAAAATATCTGAATTGATCTTTAATTTTAACGAGTGTTTCTGTCATTACTGAGACGAATTATCAAGTAACTAATTGATAAGGCGAGAATAGCTATTCCTAAACCAATTATATCAACACCTCCAACTTTTTCTAAATCAAGAATAATAATTTTTCTGGCTACGGCAATCAAAGAAGTGACAATAACTAATTCAACCTGAAAAACGTGCTTTCGCAAATAAGCTGTGATATTTTCTAAAATTTCTAAAGCAATTAAAATATTCAAAAATAGCCCAAATATTTTATATAAGGTTGTGTTAAACTTAGCATAAGGGGCTGTCAATAACTCTCTAAAAATAAAAACTGCTAAGTCTCCGATTGCAACCAAAATTACAACTACCATAAAAATAGATAGAACTTTAGAAACTAGCACCTCTATGTTTTCAATGATGTGCATGAAGTTTTCATCTTTGGTAGCTCCGAGAATTTGCCTCATTAACTTTTTCATTTGCTGCACCTGATTTTTAAATAAAATAAAATCCTATAGATAAATCTAGAGGATTAAAAAAAGATGATTTGTAAGTTTACTATCTGATTTTTATTCTTTCCCATAGCTTAACTTGGTGCTAGTAAAATCTCTGCTTACTAGAAATCTAGCCTCTTTATATATGGTAATTGCTATGAGTCAAGAGTAGAGAGCCATAAAAAATGATAATAACTATTGGTTATTTATTATTGACTAAATTACTTATTAGTGATTGTTAATTACCTCTTGAGAGATATACTTTGCACCTTAGCATTGTGATGACTGGAATTGATAATCTTTGACTGCAACTTCTACAGAAATTGGAATCAGCTGCACAGCACAGGCTTTTAATTCTGGTTGCAGCGAATCCGGGCAAGATTCTGGATGGGTGAGGGCGTTAGCTTCGGCATTATCTGCCCATAATGAACCCCAGTGCATAGGGACAAAAACTGTACCAGGTGCGATCGCTTTTGTCACTTTAGCAGGAAATTGAGCTTTACCCCGACGCGATCGCACTTGCACACACTGATTATCTAAAATACCTAACTTCGCCGCATCACGGGGATGAATTTCGATAAACGGTTCGGGGTGCATTTTGCAAATTTTTTCAATGCGACCGGTGCGTGTTTGGGTATGCCAATGTCCGTAAAGTCGCCCATTAGTTAGCACAAAAGGATAATCTGGGTCTGGTGGTTCTGCCAATCCCTTTGAGTAATATGCCCCAAATTGAGCGCGTCCATCAGGGGTATGAAAGCGTAAATCAGTGTAAAGCCGTTTTCCCATTCTGAGTGTATGGTACTTACGCTTCTTCTCGGCTTCTTTGTCAGAGAAAGTTTCTTCTTCTGGCTGAAAACTTAAGAGTCCTGTTTCAGTATCGATAAATACTGACTCTACTTTCTTGGCTGGGTAAGGCCATTGAGTTGGGCCTTGTGTCAATTGCTCATGACTGATACCTGTCATATCGCAGGGGCGATTTTGAGTTAATTGGACGAATTCAGCATAAACTTCAGCCGAGTTAGCAAAGGCGAACTCTTTTTCAAAACCTAATCTCCGTCCAACTTCAGCGAAAATTTCCCAATCTGCTTTAGCTTCTCTTGGTGGTTGGCGAAATGCTTGACACAGAGTTACCACCCGTTCGGAGTTTGTCATCACACCAGTTTTTTCACCCCACTGGGCTGCTGGTAGCAAAACGTGAGCATAGGCAGAGGTTTCTGTGGGATAATAAGCATCTTGGTAAATGGTAAAAGGCGATCGCAACAACGCCTTCTTAGTTCGCTCCAAATCTGGCATACTTACAGCCGGATTAGTAGCTGCAATCCACAATAACCCGACAGCATCACTTTCCAAGCCAGTAATCATATCCCAAGCAGTCAAACCGGGATTGGGTGAAATCTGTCCTGGTTTAAGTCCCCAAAACTCCTCAACTTCTGCGCGATGCTGAGGATTTTTCACAACCCGATAACCAGGTAATAAATGTGCCAAACCTCCGGCTTCGCGTCCTCCCATTGCATTCGGCTGACCAGTCAGGGAAAAAGGGCCAGCCCCAGGTTTGCCGATTTGTCCAGTCATCAGGTGCAGATTGATGATAGTTCTTACCTTGGCTGTCCCTTCTGATGATTGATTCACACCCATCGACCACAAAGAAAGTACCCGCCTAGATTCACCCCAATAACGGGCTGCTGTTTCTAAATCTTCAATACTGATTCCGCATTGACGAGCTACCACTTCCGGGGAATAGTGGCGAATCACTTCAGCATAAGCGGGAAAGTTGCTGGTGCAGTCGTCCATGAACATGGTATCGATGTAGTTCCAGCGCATCAATAAGTGAGCGATACCGTTCAACAAATCGATATCTGTACCCGGACGAATGGCTAAATGTAAGTCGGCGGCTTCTGCGGTTGGCGTGCGTCGGGGATCGACCACAATCATTTTGACTTTGCGGTTCTTTTTGTGATATTTCTCTAGTCGGTTAAAAACGATTGGATGACATTCGGCTGTATTAGTGCCTATTAAAAATGCACAGTCGGTTAACTCCAAGTCTTCATAACAGCAGGGCGGACCATCTGAGCCAAAACTTTGAATGTACCCAGCCACAGCACTAGACATACATAAACGGGAGTTGGCATCAAAATTATTAGTACCCAGACAGCCTTTCATAAGCTTCTGGGCTATGTAGTAGTCTTCGGTTTGAAACTGACCGGAACCATACATACATAACGCTTCTGGCCCTTGGGTGAAGCGGACTGTTTGAATACGCTGCGTGATGAGATTAAAAGCTTCATCCCAACTAACGCGCCGAAACTCTTGATCTAAAGAGTCTCGCACCATTGGGTAATGTAATCTATTTTTATCTAAAGATTCTGCGATCGTTGCGCCTTTGACACAAACCATTCCTTGACTAGATGGATGGGCTTTATCGCCCCGCACCCGCCAAGTCGGATTTCCTTGACCATCTCGATTAGTTGCTTTGCCAAGTTGGGCTGGGGGTGAAACTTCTAGTCCACAGCCAACACCACAGTAAGGACAAAGAGTTTTGGTAAATTCACTCATGGCAGTTGTACCATTTTGTTATTTTGATTGTGCAATCTCATCTTTTTAAACATCTTTACTCTGCGTCTCTGTGGTTAAATAAATTATTTTTAAACCGCAGAGGCGCAGAGGAGGACACTTCTGTGCGGGGGTTCCCCCCGTTGAAAAAAGTGTCCGTCAGCGCTGAGAAAAAACTTCATGAGTTGCACTCACAAGACAAGATGAAAATATCTCTTGTAATGCTCGATTTTCAAAGGATAAGTCTATTCTTCAGTTAAGAAAACAGAGCTTTTAGTTGCAGTTTCTGATGCTTCACCTTCGTAGGCTGGAGCAAAGGAACCTTTTGGTTCTTTGAGGAAGAAGGCACACATAAAAGCACAGATTAGTGCAGCTATACCCATTGTGCTAAATAGTGTGGGAGCGTCGGTTAAGCTAAAAATTGTTAGGTAAACTACGCCGCCAAAATTACCGTAAGCTCCGACATTGCCCGCAATTTGTCCAGTGGCTTCCTTTTTAATCATGGGTACGATGCTGTAGGTTGCACCGCAACCAGCTTGAGCAAAATAAGCGGCAAACATTGTAACTGCGATCGCTACTGGAATCGGCCAGTTACTATTAATAAAATGTGCCATCAAATAACTAACACCGATACCAACGCTGATAATGGTCATCGTCCACTTACGCGAACCAAATTTATCAGAAATTAAACCACCACTAGGACGAGAAACCAAATTTAAGAAGGGATAGGTGGCAGCAATCATCCCAGCGACAACATGCTCTAAACCAAAGGTTTTCTCAAAAAATGCCGGGAGCATAGAAACGGCTGCCAGTTCGCTGCCAAAGTTGGTTATGTAAGTGAATTCGAGTAAAGCTACTTGTCCAAATTGAAAGCGTTCAGATACAGGGTAAGTTTTCTTGCCAGTGAGAAGTTCTCGGTTTACCTGCCAAGCTTTATAACTTTGGTAAGCAAACAATCCTGCTAATACCAACCAAGTCAAATACATTTGACTCAGAGTTAGGAAGTGAATTTTCTTTTGTTCTAAGCGCCAAGCTAATAAACCCAAGGCGAAAATCAAACCAAAATTTGAGATCATCATCGCCCAGAAGCTTTTGATGCTAGTCACTTCTAGGGAACCATTCTTTTTAGGTTTCTTGTAGACTTTGCCTCTAGGCGTATCTTGGACAGTGTTGTAGTAAATTACGCCATAAATAGCAGTTATGATGCCTACAAGTGCGATCGCTAATCGCCAGTTAGAAGCACCACCAGAGAAAAAGCTAGTAGAAATTGCAAGTATCGGTAAGGCAAACTCTGCGCCAAAAGCTCCGAAGTTGCCCCAACCGCCATAAATGCCCTGAGCAATTCCCATCTCCTTTGGCTGGAACCATTCTGCCACCATGCGGATACCGACAACAAACCCAGACCCGACAATTCCCATCAGCAAACGACTGATGACTAATTGATTAAAGTCTTGCGCTAGGGCTGTTGCTAAACAAGGAACTACTGCAAACATCAGCAAGATTGAGTAGGTGATTCTAGGACCAAAACGATCTAGAAGCATCCCAATGATTAACCGGGCGGGAATTGTGAGAGCGAGGTTACAGATGCCCAAGGTTTTGATTTGCTCAGGGGCTAAATGTAGTTCTTTGCCAATGGTTGTAGCGAAGGGAGCAAAGTTAAACCAACAGACAAAGGTGAGAAAGAAAGCAAACCAAGTCTGATGTAAGATGCGGTAGCGATCGCTGAATGAAAATAATTTTTTAAGCATTCTAATTGAAGAGGTAAAGAAGTGCGGGAGATTGTAAAACTGTTGGGTTAGCTTGTTTAT
This sequence comes from Nostoc punctiforme PCC 73102, assembly GCF_000020025.1. GTDB lineage: Bacteria > Cyanobacteriota > Cyanobacteriia > Cyanobacteriales > Nostocaceae > Nostoc > Nostoc punctiforme. The sequence continues at coordinate 1,880,776 of NC_010628.1, forward strand.
CGAACAAAGATCCCCCAACCCCCCCTTAAAAAGGGTGGCTATTTTCTTCCTTTACTCCCTTCTTAAAGGAGTCGCCACAGGTGGGGGGATCTTATTTTTGGAAATAGCAGTTACTAACCGCTAATTACTAAGGCTTCTTGCTTGAGTTTTGCCCCAAAGTTTTTGATTAGTAAGTCTTGCAATAATGGCTGCAAGTCTTCGCACGGTACGCCTTTGGTAACGCAAGTTCCTAAATGAGCGTCTTTGCCGACTTTACCGCCCATATATATATCAACACCTTCCAAGGTTTTGCCATTTTTACGAGTTTTGGTTCCCATCAAGCCGATGTCTGCAACTTGGGGCTGGCCGCAAGAGTTTGGGCAACCTGTCCAGTGAATTCGGACTGGATTGGTGAAGATTAAGTCTTCTTCTAAGGCTTTAATCATTTCCAGGGCGCGGTTTTTGGTTTCGATGAGAGCGAAGTTGCAAAATTGTGCGCCTGTGCAAGATACTAGCGATCGCGCCAGTAAACCTGGATTAATAGAAAATCTTTCTAGCAACGGTTCTGTGAAAAATGTTGCTAACCGTGAGTCAGAAATGTTGGGGATAACGATGTTTTGCTCAACGGTAAAGCGGATTTCACCACTGCCAAAAACTTCAGCTAGACGAGCGATTTCAAACATATCTTCGGCATACAGTCGCCCGACGGGAATATTTAAACCTGCGTAATTTAGCCCCGGTTGTTTTTGTTTATATACTCCGATGTGGTCGCGTTTTTCCCAGTCGATCTCGTCTTTTGCGGCTGCGGGTAATAACGATTTACCCAAACGAGTGTCTACTTCTGCTCGAAATTTTTCTAAACCCCATTCATCAATTAGCCACATCAAGCGGGATTTTTGCCGATTGGCACGCGGCCCGTGGTCACGAAAGACTTCTAAAACTGCTCTACATACAGCTACCACATCTTCTGGAGCCACCCAAGCATTTAGAGGAATCGCCGCCTCACAGCGTTTAGCTGAGAAAAAGCCACCTACGAGGATATTAAAGCCAAATATCGGTGGTTTAGAGAATTCTTGCCCATTCGCTTCCTTAAATGCGGGAACAAAAGCTAAATCATTAATTTCAGCGTGAACTGAATTGTCTCTTCCACCTGCGATCGCAATGTTAAATTTCCGTGGTAAGTTGCTAAACTCTGGGTTTCCTTCACCTTTGTTGGTGAGCATATCTTGAATCTGCTGTATCAACTCTCGTGTGTCGTACAACTCATCTGCATCCAACCCCGCCACCGGATCGCCTGTGATATTGCGGATGTTATCCATCCCTGATTGGATAGTGGTTAAACCAACTGCGTGAAATCTATTAAAGATATCTGGTAAATCTTCAATTCTGATTCCCCGTAATTGGATATTCTGTCTGGTGGTAATATCGGCGCACCCATCATCTCCGTAACGCTGCACCACTTGGGCTAAAACACTCATCTGACTGCTGGTGAGAATACCATTAGGCATCCGTAACCGCATCATAAACTTGCCTGGGGTAACAGGGCGAAAAAATACGCCCACCCACTTGAGCCGATGATCGCGATCTGTTTCGTCCATTGCTTCCCAGCCCAAGGCGGCAAATTTCTCTATCTCATCCCTGATGGCGAGTCCATCTTTTTGCGCCTTGAATTTCTCGAATTTATTGAGGCTGGTAGTCGTAGTTGTTGTGTCTGTCATGAGGCTGACTCTCGTGAGAATTTGTGCTGCTAATTGCCCGATATCAATCAACCCGTAGTTCCATTAGGTGGTGTATCTACGAGGGTTAGGGAATAAAAATTTAATATTTGATTACGGCTGATTATTGTTACTCAAAAGTATTCCAACGTGAAACTTCAAATCCTTGCTTAGTTAAGGAAAACTTGTCGCCATTTACATCTGTAAAATTTGTCAAGCAGGTTTAGATAATGTTCATGTAACAATTTCGATACTCATAACTTAAGACGAGATTTCTGTTAAAATCGTATAAATTGTTACGATTTTTTAGTAAAATTGCTGAAAATGGATGCATAATATGCATTTTTTGCATCAAGGTCGGCTAATGAGCCACTTAAAGCGCTTGATAAAGAGTGTTTGACATGATCTAAGCGGTTTTGGATTGCCATAGATTAATCCAAAATCCAAAATCCAAAATTGAGTGGCAATTATGAAACGTCGTGATTTTATTAATTGGGTAGGTTTGGGTTTGATAGCGAGTTCTCTACCTGTAGCGATCGCAGCTTGTTCTTCCCAAACACCTTCTGCATCTGGAGATTGGCAAACAGTAGGCACTTCGGCAGAATTAGATAAAACTGGTCAATTGTTGGCTAAAAACTCACCTGCTGGGCCTGTGTTGGTAGTCGGTACATCTAAAGCCGCAATGACAGCTGTTAACCCTACCTGTACTCACGCAGGTTGCACCGTAGCATGGAAAGCTGAGGCAAAAAAATTCGCTTGTCCCTGTCATGGCTCAGAATATGGGGTTGATGGTAAGGTGCTAAAAGGCCCAGCTACAGAAGCGCTTAAAACTTACGCCGCCAAAATTGAAGGTAATTCAGTTGTAGTCAAGCCAACTTAAACAATATAATTCAGGGTATGGTGAGTAATATCAACCAGCTTTTGGTGCAAGCCCAGACAGCATATAATGCAGCTGATTGGTCATCACTGATTCAATATTTACAACAATTAGTTTTAGGGTCAGACTCACAACATCCAGAGGTAGTTAAAAATCGAGAATATCTGCTAACATTAGCAATTTCAGTGTTAGAGATGGGAGATTTTCAACAACGCTGGGAAATCACCAAAGTTTTGACTCACTTGGGAAATATTGCTATTCCACCACTCATTGACATCTTAGAAGATGAAGATGCAGAGGAAGAATTACGCTGGTATGCAGCACGGACTTTGGGTGAATTTCAGCAGCCAGAAGCGATCGCACCCTTAGTTGAATTGTTGAAAACTGATGAGGATGAAGAACTCAAAGCGATCGCAGCCACAGCACTAGGACAAATGGGTACTGTTGCGATCGCTGCCCTATCTGAACTCCTGAAACAAGAAGATACAAGGCTTTTAGCAGTGCGATCGCTTTCCTGTATTCCCCAAACAGAAACCATCACACCACTGTTGAGTGTAGTGCAAGATTCACAAGCCACAATCCGCACTGCTGCAATTGAAGCCCTCAGCAGTTTTCATGACGAACGTATACCAACAGTTTTGTTAAACGCTTTGAATGATATTGCTGCTACAGTTAGGCGTGCAGCAGCCCTTGGTTTAGGTTTTCGCCCCGATTTGCGCGAAGCATTAGATTTGGTAACAAGACTGCAACCCAAGCTTTACGACTTTAACCTTGATGTTTGTTGTGCAGCCGCAGTTTCCCTTTCTCGGATGGGTTGTAATGACGCTGCAAAACATTTATTTGATTTGTTGATTTCACCCCAAACATCAACAAAGCTGCAATTAAAAACCATCCGCGCTTTAAGTTGGGTGGGTACACCATCTAGTTTGGAATATTTGCAAACAGCATTTAATCAAATCACTTCAGAGACACTTTGGCAAGAAATTGCCACCGTTTTGGGGCGAGTACAAAAGCCGCAAACTACACAAGCGGTAGAAATATTATTGCAAATACTGCGATTGCAGCATCCAGCCACAGAGATTGTCAACATCAAAAGTGCGATCGCTTTATCTTTAGGGCAGTTAGGCGAAATACAAGCTATTGAACCATTGATTTCACTGCTAGCTGATTCTAATGCATCGGTGAGACTGCACGCGATCGCTGCACTCAAAAATCTGGATAGTGAAGTTGCACATCAAAAATTGCAGCAATTAGCAAATAACACCGCACTCACACCAGATTTGCAACAAGGAATAGCGATCGCTTTGGCTGAGTGGTAAATTCTCTCAAAGATGATGGAGAGTTAGAGGGAGTGAACCCATATTTCTGTTAAATTTACCAGGCTGGTGAGAACACAAGGATCGCAATTGCTGAAATTTCCAAGATTAAATACAGCAGAAGTCAGGGAGTTGCTTGACGATATTTTATGAAGACTATAGTATTCGATAAGAGTATTGATTTGATCTTCCAAAGCAGAGATAACTGTCTTTACATATCGATCAAGTGTAAGACGAACTCTTTCAACTGTAATGCGAACTGCCTGTTGAGGAATAGTTCTAGCTCTGAAAAGTTGTTTCTGATTTTTGTACCAAACCAGTTCTGTTTTGCCTGCAATGCTTCCTTGTAGTCCTGCCCCTGAACTCCCAGTAATTTTATCTACTGTCCAAGCCCAAGAAAATATATTTGGGTCAAGAGGATTAAGTGGAAACTCGCAGTAAATATACTCATAACCTTTGATAGTTTTGAGTAATATGCTTTCATAACTATTTACAACGCCTTATGCTGCCTGACTCAAAATAATCTTCTCGTTCCAATGTTGGATAATGGCTGCTCCAAGCTCATTAGGCGAGGATTGCTCTGTTAAACCAGGAAAACCTAGCTGGATAGACTTCTTGATAATGTCTGCTCTCTGAATTACAAATAAAAATGAACTTCCGAAGTTGAAGCTATTCAGTTGGAGAGATTTGAGTGACCAACCTGTTTTAGTCACCAAGTCAACAGCATCATAGAGAAGCTTGCTTCGTTCCAAAGCGGGGTCTGATAGAGGAATATCTTTAACATAATGAAAAATTGCTTCCCATGTGTAATCTTCTATCGACCCTATGACTGGAGATGCAATAGTCGCAATAATGGCTTGCCTTAATCTTTCAATCTCGCTGTCCGTCAACACTCAGAGATTCCTCTACAGGTTGTAAAAATTCACTCATTGTCATACCCAAAGCCTTAGTGATATGGCTAAGAACTCTAACAGATGGACTTTTTAGCCCTCGCTCAAGCTGGCTGATATAAGTCCTGTGCAGACCTGTGACTTCTGCAAGATACTCCTGTGACCAACCTTTTTCTGTACGACGACGCTGTAGTTCTAGTCCTAAAATTTGGTCTAGTTTACTGGGCTGCATGAAGAAAAAGATTAGTATTTTGAATACAAAAGTTCTACAGACTAAAGTATTCAAAATTTTTGCTCAAAATAATGAATGTGATGAATTTAAAATTTCATATATTGAATAAGTCTTTTTTGGCGGAATTCACCAAAAAATTCTATGTAAAGCGGATAATTCCTGATGTGAGAGGTAAAACCTGATTTATACAAATGTAAATCACAGGAAAATTACTGTAACTAACTATACTAAATTGCGGAGAATAAACCGTTAACTTAGTGAAAGCTATAAATGTAATTCAGGCTACATAAAAATGCGCCTAGAGCAGTTGCAAGCCTTTCTAGCGATCGCACAAACCGGCAGCTTTCAACAAGCAGCGCGAACATCTGGTGTTACCCAATCGACGATTAGCCGCCAAATCCAGGCATTAGAAGCAGATTTGGGTGTAGAACTTTTTCATAGAACTACTCACGCCAAATTAACGCTGGGAGGTGAATGTTTACTACCCCGTGTCCGCAAAATTTGCCAAGAATGGGAGACAGCTACACAAGAATTAGCTGATTTAATCGCTGGAAAGCAACCAGAACTTTGCATTGCCGTGATTCACTCATTATGTGGATCTTACTTACCACCAGTGTTGCAAAAATTCTGTCATGCTTATCCAGATGTGCAATTGCGGGTGACTTCATTAGGAAGCGATCGCGCCCTGAAAGTCCTCAAAGATGGATTGGTAGATTTAGCAATTGTGATGAATAATCGCTTTTTAACCACTGCTAGGGAAATGGTGGTAGAAGTACTTTATGATGAACCAATAGAAGTTCTCACCGCAGCTAATCATCCCCTGGCACAATATGAATGTGTCCCTTGGTCGGAGCTAATTCTTTATCCCCAAGTGGTTTTTAAAGATGGTTATGGGATGCAGCGCTTAATACAAGATAGATTTGAGCGAATGGAAGCTACACTTCAGGCAGCTTTAGAGGTAAATACCCTAGATGCCTTTCGGGGAGTGGTGCGCCAAGGAGAATTAATCGCTTTGCTACCTCAATCAGCATTACTGGAAGCACGTCTTGACCCTACTTTAGCGGTTCGTTCCTTAGAGAACAATAATATTAGTGGTTTAACAGATGGTTCAAGTTTGACTCGGCGGGTAGTTATGGTAACAACTCAAGATCGACTACAAATTCCCCCCATTAAGTACTTTTGGCAACTCGTGCGGGAAAATATCCCATTACAAATTGACCAGCAGCGATCGGCTTCTTGAGTGTCATTAGTCATTGGTCATTAGTCATTTTCAGAAAGGACAATGGACAAATGACAGTAGACAAAGGACAAAGGACAAAGGACAAATGAGCAATGTATTTAGGGAATTACTGAAAAAAGTAGGTAGCGGAAACCACACAGGCGAAAACTTAACTCGCGTCGAAGCAGCCAGCGCCACTAAAATGATGCTGCTGGGTGAAGCTACACCAGCCCAAATCGGAGCGTTTTTGATTGCTCATCGAATCAAGCGTCCTACGGGGGAAGAGTTAGCGGGAATGTTGGATGCTTATGATGAACTGGGGCCAAAGCTACAACCATTCGACTCTGGACGACCAGCGATCGCTCTTGGCATTCCTTATGATGGCAGAACCCGTACAGCACCAATTAGTCCAGTAACAGCTTTACTACTCGCCGCAGTTGGACAACCAGTGATAATGCACGGAGGCGATCGCCTGCCAACAAAGTACGGCTTACCCTTGATCGATATTTGGCAAGGTTTAGGAGTCGATTGGACTAACCTACCACTGGCAAAAACCCAGCAAGTCTTTGAGCAAACGGGAATCGGCTTTATTTATCTGCCTCAGCATTTTCCCTTAACTAACAGTATTTGGGAGTACCGCGACCAACTTGGCAAACGTCCACCCTTGGCGACAATGGAGCTAATTTGGTGTCCTTATGTTGGGGATGCTCACGTCATTGCTGGATTTGTGCATCCGCCGACAGAAGGGATGTTTAAGATAGCTCTAGGGCTGCGGGAAGTAACGAAATTTACATTAGTCAAAGGATTGGAAGGTAGTTGCGACTTACCGCGCGATCGCACTGCAATTATCAGCTTATCTTCATCCTTAGCATCCCAAGAGGTAGAAAGATTGCACCTCGTACCCCGTGATTACGGCTTTACTACCAAGAACGTACCCCTTGGAACTACTGAAGAATTGGTGGCAGATATTCAGGATGTTTTAGCAGGTAAACCAGGTGAACTAATGCAAACAGCCTTGTGGAATGGTGGATTTTACTTATGGCGGAGTGGTATTTGTTCAGATATGCCAGAGGGTTTAGCTAAAGCAGAAGAATTGTTAACCAATGGTGCAGTAGCAGCTAAACTCCAGGAACTCAGCCAGTCAGTAAATTCCCTCTCAACAGCATTTATACCAGTGTAATTAATTACGAATTACGAACTTGTACTGTGCGTAGTCGTAAAGCCTGCAGCATAGCTACGCTTAGGGCGCAGCCTCTCGTAGAGAAGTATTACGAATTATTTACTCAGCGACTTCTCCAAAATAGATTTTTGTTGCAACCAATCTTGACCTACTTGAATACTGACATCCGAGCCAAGGTTGCCAGTACTTTCCACACGCACTTCGCCAAATCCCAAAGTTTCACGAATTGATTCGGCGCTGTCACCATCTCCTTGCTGGGCGACAATATGAGTTACCTCTAAAGGTTCACCCCATGCTTTAGCTATATAAATATTGCGATATCCAGATTTTTCCAAGGCTCTAATTAATGGTTGGAGATTAGAGCGATCGCCACCTGTACTATCTTGAATTGCTACACGTAAAGAACGTGGATTAGTCGCCTGCTGTTCCTGATCTGATTCCAAGCCAAAATGTTGAGCCATCAGTTTAGCAATACCATCTTTACTGGGCAACCAATAGCTAGCATCAAACTCATTTTTTTCGCTAAAGCGGCCTGGCAGCATTAACATTTGCATATTAGAGCGATTTGTCCGCACGCCAAAACCCATTAGCGCCACTAACTCTTCAACCGTCAAATTAGTATCGATGTGGTCTTTAACTACATCCAGAACTTTAGGTAATTGAGCAACAGTAGCTGGGTTGAGTGTTTGATCCATCAAGGCCCGAATGACCATTTGCTGGCGTTGAATCCGACCAATATCACCGAGTTCGTCATGGCGAAACCGCAGTAATTGCAATGCCTGCTCGCCGTTTAAATGCTGCTTACCCGCCTTCAAATTGATGTACAAATGTTGAGAATCATCTTGATACTTCATATTTTTGGGGACATAAACTGTTACGCCACCCAAAGCATCAATTAGCTTGGCAACTCCTAAAACGTTAATTCGGATATAGCGATCAATTCCTGCCCCACCCAAGAGATTACTGACGGTTCTGGCAGTCAAAGCTGGCCCACCTTCGACATTAGCAGAATTAATTTTTTTCACTCCATACCCCTCTATTTCTGTGCGGGTATCTCTGGGAATGGAGAGCATGATTATTTTTTTCGTCTCTGGATCAAATTTGAGTAAGAGCATTACATCCGAAAGACCATCAAAGGAGTTTACCTGGGGCAGGTATTTGAGGTTTTTGGTGTCTTGGGGAGGGTTTTGGACATCTGGGGGAAGTACGCTCATCCCCATAACTAAGAGATTCACAGGGCGAGTTAATTGTGAAAATCGCATCACACCCCCAGAAATGCGATCGCCATCAAAGGCCGCCTCCTCCTGTGGACTTAGCTGGGCTTGCTGCAAAGGTGTACTGGTTAAAGACACCGCCAAAAGTGCCCCTGCTGTTGCTGACACCATTGCAATCCCACTCATCCCTACCCAAAACCACAGCCAACGTCCAGATTTCGAGTTCTGAGGAATTTTTTTATTGGACTTTGAGGCTTTTCCCGACTGGTTTTCTTCCGCCGAACTTCTTTGAATGGTCACAGACTTCCTCACACTTACTCAATAATTAAATTTGGTAAATTTGCAGACTAAAAATATCCAAACAAATCAACCCATAATAGCTAACTCTTAATTATCAGTGCTAACTTTTTTAATGTAGTGTCAACCACAACACTTATAGCAGCATTTTTCCTGCTTTTGGGCCAACCTAGAGATGTTTTACTGAAGTATGGCAATAATAAACTGGATTTGACTAGATATATAGAGAAATCAACCATAATTTTTTAGGAAATAGGTAAAACTACTGAAAAATTTTCGTCCTAAAAAATTAAGATAAGTACTTACCAAACACTCGTTCTGCTAAAGTACTAAAGCCTGGTAAACGTCCAGATTTGCCCTGCATTAAGCGCAAAATCAACCAGATAGTCACTATAAAATAACCCGACGTGAGAAAACTATTCAGGATAAATAGACGTAGCGAAAAAAAATCTGAAGTTGTGGCTCCGGTACTTAATAATAAATATCCCAACAGCCAAGTAAGTGCCAAAGTGATAGACAGACGGCTAACAGCAAGTTGTTCCCGGCTGGCCTGTCCCCGATAGAGAGTCCACAAAGATGGAAAAAAGCCGATAATCGGAATCAAATATAAAAGCAACTGGGTTTTGGGGATTGGGCATGGGGCATTGGGCATCCCTTCGGCTTCTCCTAACGGAGACGCTGCGCGAACGCTCAGGGCAAGTGGGCATTGGGCATTATTATTCTCCACCTGCTCCCCTGCTCTCCACTCCCTGTCCTCTTTTGATTCAAAATTTTTCATTGGGGTTAGTATAACTCCTAAACTAGAAGGATGAATAAGACTCATATAGTTAGAGATAATAAGCTGTAAAGAAAGATTTAACTTAGTTCTATCCCGCAATTAGCTCAAAATGCAGACACGCAAGCTACTCGACTGGTGGCAAACATTCACACCAATAGCGCGAATCGGGGCGATCGCGTTATTCGTTCCACTGCTAGTTCTAAATGGTTGGGCACTTTCGGTATTTTTTAATTATTTCCATTCTCTCATAGTCATTTTAGTCGGAGCCTCAGTTTTAGCATTTCTGCTCAACTACCCCGTGAGTTGGATGGAACATCATGGTGCTAAACGAGAGCAAGTTGCTATCCTAGTATTTCTCTTGGCTTTATCGATTTTATTGGCGTTGGGTGTGACGCTTGTTCCGTTAGCCCTTACCCAAGCTCAACAACTGGTGGCTCGGTTGCCAGAGTTGATCGACTCTGGACGCTCTCAGCTAATGATATTAAACGAAAAAGCAGAAACTTTTGGCTTACCGATTAACCTCGATGCTCTGGTAGTACAAATCAACGATCGCGTCAAAGGACAATTACAAGCGATCGCTGGACAAGTTTTAAATCTGGCGGTAGTTACAGTCACTAGTCTGCTAGATATCCTCTTGACGATGGTTTTGACTTTCTACCTTTTACAGCATGGGAGTGAACTCTGGGAAAGTTTAGTAGAATGGCTACCCTCTAAATTTCGCGCTCCTTTCTCCCAAACAGTCCGCCTAAGCTTTCAAAATTTCTTCATCACCCAGTTGATTTTATCTACCTGTATGGCCTCAGCCCTCATTCCTACCTTTTTGTGGCTGAAAGTACCATTTGGACTGCTATTTGGGCTAACTATTGGTCTAATGGCTCTCGTCCCCTTTGGTGGTTCTGTGGGCATTGCTCTGACTACACTATTGGTAGCACTGCAAGATTTCTCAATGGGTGTGAGAGTTTTGATAGCAGCAGTAATCGTACAGCAAATTCTCGAAAACTTAATTGCCCCGCGAATTTTAGGCAGTTTTACGGGTTTAAATCCAGTTTGGATTTTAATTTCAGTTTTAACAGGGGCAAGAATTGGCGGACTTTTGGGTGTAATTGTGGCAGTACCCACCGCTGTTGTCATTAAAACTGCTTTAAGTGCCTTGCGTCTTGCTGGCGAGACAAACGATAGCGGCACGGGGGAGGTAACTGCACCCATTGCAGCAAACGAGTCCTCGAAAGCAAACGCTAACAACACTCTGAGTATTTCTGAAGCGACATTACCTTAAGAAGGCAGGAGGTTTCCTGCCTCCTCATTGTGGATCAATGATGGAACCCATAAACAAAACGTTTCCCGTCTGATTATCCCTAATGGCGCAGAAGAAGGGACGATCGACAATCATTCGGAATGGTTCTGGTTCATCTCTCAAAGATGTTGCTACTATTCCCACTGAAGTAGCCGCAGCCGCTTCAGTGCCTTCTTCGTTCACTTCCAAAAAAGTTTTATGCTTAACTTGGCTAATGGCAAAATTTTTACCCATGCCGGAAAAATTGGCTTTGTTGCTGAAAGCCTCTTCCATGCCTAAATTTTTCAAGGCATCATTGAGTGTAACTTCGTAATCTGTTTTGAAGCGAGGTAGGCGAATAAAGCCTTTTTGTTTGTTGAACTGAGTCATCCATTTTTCCCAGTTTTCAACATTCAAGTTCTGATAAAAAGCTTTGAGGTTAGAGCTTTGTTTGGGTAGAAAGATATAAAAACTGATTTTTCCATCTTTACCGTAAGGTAAACTAACCGCCTGAAATTCTTTGCTTTCATAGTATCTATAGTCACCTTCTTGTGACATCATTGGGTGTTGTTTTCGTCTGCTAGATGTAACGTAAAAAGGGTATTGAGCAGTTTGACTTTTGTCAAATTCGTTACTCCAATTACCTTTAAAATATATGGCGTTAATCAGAAACAACACTTGGTATGGTTCAATACTTTCAACTATTTTAGTGATTTTACCTTTGGTATTTTCTTTTACCCAGTTATTGATAATATTAGATGCGGCGGCATCTTTAAAGTTTAAATTGCTGACTTTAGCTTGATAGAAATCCTGGGTTCTCTTGAGAAAGTCTGGTGCAAAGCTAACATCTTGATTTGCCCAAAGCGAGTTAGCAATACTCAGTTGTACTTTCGCATCTGGATTTTCTAAAAGCTGCTTTAATACTGCCGCATAAGAAGAGTTGATTTCTGGTAGATTTATTCCCTGTAATTCTAGGGTTTTTGCCATTGCTTGTTGAGTTGAGCCGCTAGCGCCGTTGTAGGTCATAGCGAGAGCGATCGCTATACTCGAAGGTGAGATAAAAATATTATTCTCACCTTTATCATCTTTCAGAACTTCGGAAAATAGTTTAAAGCCAAACTTATTGCTAGACTCAACTATTCTTGTATCAGGGTTGAGTGTTTTTTTTTGCAATGGAGTTTCTGGTTGAGGTAAACTAGATTGGGCAAGGGCACTTTTGTTACTCTCAACTTGAGAACACCCTAATACACTGAATAGAACAACACTTGCAGCTGCCAAAGCATAACGTCTGCCTAGACTCACACCATAACGTCTTTGCAGAAAATTCTCTTTTGCATCACTAAACTTTTGCCGATTCATTCTGCTACCTCACTTGCCAAAGATTCCCGATCTGTGCTCATGGTTGACGCAGATACTGTGTCAATGATTAACTATTGCATTTGATCCAATAGAAAATTAGACTGTTACAGTTTTTGTAACAGCAAGTAAATAGCTTAGAGGAATTAAACACAACTCATTAAAGCTGCTAATTCTTACTTGAAGCGGCTATGCAGACGAATTATGAAAAATCTCAATTTTGAGGAACTTTTCTATTTATCAATAACAGTATTGTAGACTACCTAACATAAAATAACCACTTCTATTGGGTTTTTATAGATATAGGATTTACGCCAAACTACAGGAGTTAAGGGTAATTCATCAAATACCCCTAACAGAAAATTTTTCTTTTCGGCTATTGTTTTGCAAGTCCTGAGATAGAATAACATTCTTAGTTGCATAAAATACAGAACTTTCATAGGGACGCACGCCTATGCGCCCCGATAGGAGAGTGTTGTTCAAATAGATGAAAATGCTGTAAATTGACGTGAGTTCGACAAGTCTTATTTGACCTCTCCCCCAACCCCTCTCCGTGTCGGAGAGGGGAGCAAAAAGCTTAGTTTTTCGTTGCTCCTCCCTCTCGGAAACGGAAAGCTGAGAGGGAGAGGTTCATCAAACTCACGTTAAATTGACACAGATGAAAATTGTGCTGACCTATTTTAATTGATAGGTACACTCCACCAAGCTAAACTATAGGGTTGAGTTGCTTCATTAAGCTTTTGACGAAACTGGACGCGGATTTTGTAATTGCCAGTAGCAGGAATGGGGCAGAAAATATGTTCTACACTATCGATTTGGCTGATTGAAGAGCAAACAGCACCAGTATCTGAATTTTGAGCATCAGCTTTCACTAAGTATAGGTCGAGATTATTCAAACCGCGATCGCGGAAATTTTCACCCACGTCATATTGCTGGTTTTTATTTTTATCGTTGAGTTCCACCAATCGATCCCAACTTAGGGTGACAGCAACAAAACCCCCCTGCTTTAATGGTTTTGCTAACACATAGTCAACAGATGCTCCAACATCCACTTTGTGATAATCCCAACCGATAGCTGGCACCGTAGCTGATGGCTGCCATTGGCCAGCACTCAATTGTTGATAAGCGCGAAATGTATTTAAGTGACCGGCTCCCATTTGAGCATCCAAGGGAATGTTTGGATCTTTATAAGCATCAGAATCTAGCCAGTTTTGATTTTGTTTATCAATTAGTGTCCGGCTCATTCCCAACCGTAAGCCATCGCCACTATCTTGGATTTTGTCTGCTGAATTCAGCAATACAGCTTTCATTACTTGATGATGCCGAGAATCAATGCTCCAATGGGGTTGTTTTGTACGTATCTGTCGGTCAGCAAATTCTTGTAATAGAGCAACGGTAGCCGTAACTTGAGGCGCTGCAAAACTAGTACCTGTAACCTTGTTCAATTTGCCATCTGGATTGAGTAAGGGAATATTATTCCCAGGAGCAACTAAACTGATAGCACGACGGCTACCAAGATTAAATTCTCTTCCAGCTAGCCTTCCACTCACTCCTTGGTTAGCACCCGCCAGATTAGCCACATCTACTTTGTTAAAAACTCCCCCACGGCGGGATGAAAAAGCCACGTTCATTCCGTTAAAATTATCTGTAGGAATAGGAATACCACCTTTACCTTGATTGCCTGCGATCGCATACAAAACATCATGAACCCGGCTAGACCAGTCAACACATAAAGTTAGTAAAGCATTGCCGTCTAAAATAGCTTCTGGTCTAGGATCGCGACTGAGAGGTTCACCAAAGCTAAAATTAATGGCACGGACATCGCCACCATTTTGTAGCGCTATGTGCTGGGCCGATAAACACTCTTCTGGCTGACCCATGCTTTTAGTGGAACCCACCGCAGACGAATACAATCTCGCTCCCGGAGCAATTCCCGGCAAAGCTTTGTCTTGACTTACCATTACACCAGCAACATTATAGGCGTGAGGGTCAACACCGCTATTAGACTTAGCTGGCCCATTGCGTAAGAATACTCCCGCTAAAGATATGGCGCGATTTTTAGACACCGCCTTATCCCACCCAAACATTCCCGGTCGACCAATTTCCACTTGACCAATAGCAATCTTACGACCGATTAAATTATAAGGAGCTTGGTGTAGCTTTAAAGCATCAATACCGTTAGTTCCCAAAGCAGATTCTAAAGCCGAAGCAATTACCGGCGCACTCAGACAAGAAGCACTTAATCCCCAAATTATCCAGGTTAGTTTTTTAGTCATTTTTTATTTGTCATTTGTCATTTGTCATTAGTCAAGAGTTAGGGGTTAAGAGTTATTATTCTCCCTCTGCTCTCTACTCCTCTAAAAAGGCCGGGATCAAAGTTATGAGTCTTGCTCAATGTTTTGTTACAATGCTTACAGACGAGGACGCTTAAAAACCCACTAGCCATGACCCAAAACCTATCTCAAAAGCCCATTGTAATTTCTCCATCTATCCTATCAGCCGATTTTAGTCGTCTTGGTGACGAAATTCGCGCCGTAGACGCAGCCGGAGCAGATTGGATTCATGTTGATGTAATGGACGGTCGCTTTGTACCTAATATTACGATAGGCCCTCTGATTGTGGAGGCGATTCGTCCGGTTACAACCAAGCCCCTGGATGTCCACTTGATGATTGTGGAGCCGGAAAAGTATGTAGAAGGATTTGCTAAAGCGGGTGCTGATATTATCTCCGTACACTGCGAGCATAATGCTTCCCCACACCTGCACCGCACCTTGGGGCAAATTAAAGAGCTTGGCAAGAAAGCTGGAGTTGTACTTAATCCTGGTAGCCCTCTAGAGCTAATTGAATACGTTCTAGATTTGTGCGATTTAGTACTGATTATGAGCGTTAATCCTGGTTTTGGTGGTCAAAGCTTTATCCCTGGTGTGTTACCCAAAATCCGCAAGCTACGTCAAATGTGTGATGAACGCGGTCTTGACCCTTGGATTGAAGTGGATGGAGGACTCAAGGCAAATAATACCTGGCAGGTTTTGGAAGCAGGCGCTAATGCAATTGTCGCCGGTTCAGCTGTATTTAATGCTAAGGATTATGCGGAGGCTATTACATCAATTCGCAACAGCAAGCGTCCTACCCCAGAATTAGCCAAGGTTTAATTCATTGTTGGATTAACCTTCTCTACAAAAAGTAGGGTGGGCAAATTGCTCACCCTATTTTTATTTACACATAAAAATACTGGAAGCTCTTCAAGTTTTGAACTTCCAGTATTTATTATATAAATTGAAAATTTAGAAAGCAGAGATAATCCAGGTTGGGAGGACTAGGATTACAATAGTTGAAAGAGAAGCGTATGACCTACTAGTTCCACCAGCCAAGACAACGATTTCACCGTAACTTTTCTGTTTCCGTTCCTGTTATTGGTGTTAAGCGTTTGCTTTATTTAATAAAGCAACACCAATCACAAGATAGAAAGTTTTCTAAGCATTACTCGCATCGTCTGCAGTCAATGAAAGCTTTGTAAAATTTGGATTGGGGGAATCCACCTCCCCAAATTCTTTTTGCTTAGACTTCCTCAGAAAAAGAACCACCAGTAGCAACGGTTGCATCATTAGCCTTGGGATAGGAGTTATTTACTCCATGACATACTGACTACTTTTGTAATCAGTTTGATTTATTTCATAGCCAGAACTAACCATTGATTTTATGTTTTTAAATTAACTTGCTTGCTGCCAATCACCTCTATTTGGGTTGAAATCGTTGTTGTTATTAGTTTACCAATGTCGTCAGTATATATTTGCCATTTTGGCAGATTTTTGCAAAAATATATCAAATTCAAATTAATCACTACGATAGAAAACCTACCATGCGCTCAATTTTAAATTAGCATGGCAGGCTCTCAGATACTCAATCAACTCTAGGGCAGAATCTCTTGATTTCAAATTCTTTTTTAATTGGCTCCACAGGGTTTCAAGGAAATATCTTGAGTTAATGGCGATTTCCTTGATTAATGTTTGTTAATTAGCTATCCCAATTTTTGGTCTAAACTAACACTACGGATTTCTGTTTTTTGCTTTCCAACTACTTCAAGATAAGCAGGTCTTGAATCATTAGCATGTTTCAGCATCTTTAGATTTTCACTTTGCTGTTGTTTCGTTCTGTTGGTTTGAGAGTTTTCTTTCAGTAATCGGTTGTAGGTACGGTACGGAATGTAATGGAGAGGATTATAACCAGCAAAACGTAGCATTAAAACACATGCCCAGGAGTACTTTCCAGCAATAATTGCTTCAACTACTTTATCAAATTGTTGAGCCTTTACTGTTGTATCTAAGTTACTACTAATACCAGCAATGTCTTGATTCATCATAGTGTTTAATTATTTTGGATGAAGTAAACTAGTTCAGTTTCTGCGATTGTTGTCGTTTCAATTGAGGTTTACAAACTGCATTAATCTTTTTGCAGTTGTTAAATCGCTTTCGGGAAATTATCAGCAATTTGGCGGTGTTGGATGTTGACGAAGGCTAAAAATCCATCTATCAACAGATGCGTACATAACTTTCCCAAACTCTGATTAGTTTTTGCAGCTTTGAGTGGTAAAGATACAGACTGAAACTTCTCTACTGTTTGTTTGAGCTTTACCTGGACGCTGTTAACCAGAGTTTTAGTGATTTTGGCTGATAACTCCCCTAGTAAACTAGTTTTGGTAAGAGCTAGCTTGTAGTAGGGATACAAATTATATAGATTCATTGCTGAACTGTCCCCTTGGCTTGAGGTTTCGACTGCATTTGACCTGATGATTCTTTGCATGAAATAACCTTTGATTAAAAACAATCAAGTTTTTAACCAAGTTTGTTGGCTGCTCATTCCTAATTACTCAGATTTACTCCGATTAATCGAGGAAACTGTAGCTTTTACTTGTTAGTAAGTGAAAGGTAAAAATTTATCTTTTGTCTTCTCATTTAGCTGGTAGGACAAAAGTCTAGGCGTAGCTCTTGGTAGATGCAGTTTTATCCTCTGAAACTTTATCGACTTTTAATTCAATCAATTTTCTCTGTTAAAACGCCTGTATTTCTTACTACTGGTTAATTAAGCAATTTCCGGCAAGTTTTCATATTTTTTTGAGTAGTGGAAAAAATTTATTTATCCTTGAGCTTTAACAACGTCATTCGTATATATACTATTTTTTGTCGTTAATGTCATCTACGAAGTTAGTAGATTTTTAAGTTAAATTTACTGAATGTATTTCGATACGTACATGCCTATTGTGCAACTTTTAATTTTGTCCTCCCTTGCTAATTTATGAGGGGTCTGACCCCCCACACAATCTCAATTTAAACCTTTTATTATTGTCGAGTCGCTAGAAAATACTACCATTAACTATGATGTAAAATAACTTCTAAAAATAGTAACTGCTCAACGGTAAAAAACGTTCGCAGCCATAGCCTTGAACATATTTTATTAATAAGTTCAATTAGATAATAATATTTATTATTCCGATGTTTCTTGATTTACAAGAACTACAGATTCAACGTATCTAAATAAAATCGCTGTAAACCAATCATAAATATTTCATGATTATTAGCTATTAATAACAGCTAGGCTATAGGACTCATATTTTATTTTGAAAGCTCTTTCCTATTGCTTCTTGCCTACCACACAAGTAAGTATGTCTACGCCACGTTGCGCGAACAAAAATCGAAGCGGATTGTTAGAGTTTTAATTATTATCGGTATCTGTAGTAAGATGCTTTGAATAAAAATCTCTAGTAGGTTAAATCTGGAAAATATTAGAAAATATAATATTGTCAATTTTATTCAACAGTGAATTCTCTATGTCTTTATCTTTAAAAAATTTCTCAATTAGAGATTACGGATGCTGCGACACTTGGGCTAAATGCTAGTAAAACCATCAATTACCATGAGTTTGTGATGAGTACTTTGCTCAACAATAATACCTCGGTCTAGAACAAAGATATAGTCGGTATAGAGTAGTCTAGAGTTCTCACTACTTCAACTCTTACCATTACTGAAATTTTCCTTTGCTTCCGGAAACACTCGGAAAATAAAATCACAAATTTAAACTCTGCTTTCTCAGATAAATACAGGCTAATTCTGGCAACGCATATACTATAGCGGTTCTCAATTGCATGGAATACAGACCTAAACCCCAGTCCCTTCTCCTTGAAGGGAAGGGGAGTAAGATTCAAAGCCTCTCTCCTGTTAAGAAAGAGGTTTGGAGAGAGGTCAAAGTGTATTGCATCCATAGACGCGTAGCGGCTACTCTTACGAAAACGCTTTCAGCGAACCCGCAGGTATGAGAACCGTTTTGATAGCTAATCAATTAATAACTAAGTAAATTCCCCAGATTGCCATTGCCCGTAAGTAGGTGCTAGCGCGAAAAGTACCAGCTGCGGTGATAGCTTCAGGGGTGCGAAATTGCAGCCCATTTTCATAAATCTGCTGTACTACAGCCTGTGTTAACCTCAACGCTTCATCTTTCATTCCCATTTGCACAAGAAAAGCCGCTAGCCCAAAGTTTATCCCAGTCCAAACTTCTAGGGGATGAGTAGCTTTAGGGTTTTCTGGTGAACCATCAGGACGAACACCATTCGCAGTACCAAACTCTCCATTGCAGAATTTCAAAAAGCACGCATCATAAACAGTTTTCAGGGCAGAAAGGGCGCGATCGCTCGGTACAATATCTGGTAAGTCCAATAGTCGGGCGTAGAATTGTCCGCACAACTGATCCGCCATTACCACATCGGAACCACTTTGACTATCAAGTTGGTAATATTGCCCATTCCAGAGTTTTTCTTGGTAAATAGGAAGAGATTGTTGTAACCAAGTTTCATAGATGGATTTTTGAACCGCCAAGCCGCCAAGGTCGCCAAGTTTGTGAGTTAATAAAAGATCGCTAATTGCGATCGCAGCCTCTAGCGCCGCTAACCACAATCCACCACAATAAGCACTGACACCCTGTAACCGCCAATCATCAAAGGTTTGGTCAGGCGCACCAGAATTTTCAGGAATCCCATCACCATCAAGGTCAAAGGTTTTCAAGTAGTCTAGAGTTTGAACGATCGCATTCCAACAATCTGCTAGAAATTCTACATCGTCAGCACCCGTGAGCAGAAAATCCCGGTATACTTGCAAGACAAAATCACTACCTAAATCTTTCCATAAATTGCAGTCTTGATAGCTGGTGTAATTAGTTTTCTCCCATACGTGTTCATTTGGTGCGCCTAAATCGTGGGGTGTTGCACCTGCAACTTTGCGAACTGCAATTGGGCTTTCAGCTTTGATAGTCATGTAATAGCCGATTATTCGGGGTGTATCATCACCTTGAGGAATCGCCCGTGCAAATGCCCGCATCACCGACTTTTCTAATTCTGGAAACAGCATTAGTAGGGCGAAAGAGCCATATAATCGCACATCTAGACTTTCATACCATCGATAATCTAGACACTCCAGCACCGCGAACTGACCGATGGGGTCAAGTTCTGATGCTGCACTCCAGAGAGTACCGCCGCTAGTGAGGTCGTAAAGCTCATTAAATAGAGCCATTTTAAACCAGTTGGGCAAATCTTCCCGGTCAAGAATGGGTTGTTGCCAAGTTTGAATTTGCGATCGCCAGGTTTGGTATTCTTGTAGGGCAGTAGATGCGATCGCCCAAGCATTATTTCCACTTCTATCAAAAAAGTCTGTATATCTGCGATAATAGTTGACTCCGGCGGCAAATTCCGTGATAGGCAAATCCCAAGCGAGGACAAAGGGGATTTCGAGGGTTTCGCCTGGTTGGAGAGTAAAACGGAGTGCCATCGCAGCTCCTAACTGTTCACCTTCTCCGACTGGATTAGCATCTATATAATTGGACAAAGAACCATCTTTCGCAAAACTTTGCCACACCTCATCACCAGTTCCTTCAGCATTCCAGCGAGTGTGGTAAAATATTTCTACTTGGGGATGTTTCAATGTTGCAATACACCAAGTTCCATCTCCTTCTTGCAAAGCATCACTACCAACCCGACTTAAAAGACAGCCAAACTGTTGTGGATTTTCAACTATTTGGTTATAGTTTCCTTGACTTTCGCCCCAGCGCGGTTGGTATTCGTAAACCGGACTACCATCATCACGCACCCGCACTTCGGGAGATTTGAGGGCATTTGTAAACCAGCCCACCATATTTTGCCAAGTGAGCATAATGCTGAGAGTAATTGGTGCATTTGTGGGGTTGTGGGCATTCCAGAGGAATATTGCTACAGGGTAGCTAGTTTCTTGATAATTACCTGCCCAAACTGGGGAAAATTGCTCACAAGTCAACTGTGCTTGGAATATATTTTCATACACAAACCAGCTACGTGGGTATAACGCGTGATAATTACCCGTCCCCTCTGTACTGGGAAGCGTTGGATACCACTGCCAAGCTTTGAGAGCGCCATCATTGGGCCCTTGGGTAGATAAAGCGTAGGCTTGGGTAGATGTGCCATTGGATTCAAATACACTGAATTGACAAGCGGGGACGTTTTTGAAGGTATGCTCACCGCCGTCGATGTGCCACAGGTTAAAATCTCCCCGTGAAGAACGACCGATGCAACCTGCACCAAAGCCACCTAAAGGCATACCATGCCAAGGACCATCATCGATATTACTTGCGTAGCGGACAGTATAAGGTTTGTCCCAGCCTAAACCGATGGGACGGCTCCAAGTACAAGAGGGAATTTTCGGAGAGAGTTGATTTGTCATCGCCTAATGTTACAGCGTGCAGTTACGTCAATGAAGACTAGCGCGATGTGCGATTTTTCTCAAGGGGCACAAATATCAATACTTGTCGGGTTTTGGGGGAAAGGGACTCATGTTAAAGGAGAAAAACCTTATATATCAACTCTTCCACTCCTTTTACCCTTAAACGAGCAGTATTGGTACAAATATGCCTTCTCGATTCAGTAGTCTAAGTAAGTTGGCACAATAAAATCAAACTAAGCTAAAACCCTTGTTGCCTATCACCTATTGCCTATTGCCTATTGCCTTATCCCGCCAATTATTTACGCCCACTTACTTAGTAGCATCTGGCTCAGTTTGACAAAAATATCCCGGCAAAAATCCGAAAAGCACCAATTTCAACTTGTAGCTCAGTATATACTTACAAAATTAATATTCACTCTAGTACAGCTGCTACCATATCAAACAAGACTTAGAGCAAAATCCTCTTGTTTGATATGGTAGGCAAACTTCCACCACAGTGTATTATGAGTCTCAATAGGAATATAAAATTTTTGACTTCAAATTTGTCTATCTGTTAAATACGAAATCATCCGCAAAATTAGGAGCGTAATTATGCTACTAGAAACCAAAAACTATCGCCACAAATTAAGCCGCATTTTAATTTGTTCTTTGGGTAGTAGTTTGTTGATCGCGAGCAATGTGCTACCTATAAATGCTTTGGGGAAACCTCAACATTCTCAAGGCTTCATAATTGCTAAATCACCAGATGAGAGACAACCAGAAGCAGTAAAAAAAGGAATTGAGCAACTTCCTGCTTCTCAAGCATCAATATCTCCAAAAAAGAAAACATCTATTGAGTCGCCAATACAGCAAACTCGTCCTGTATCTTCTAATACAGAAACTTCCCAGCCAACCTCGGACGCTTCAAATGATGACTCTACTTCTAGATCATCTAGACGTAGGACTTCTAACTCAAATTCTAATCGTTCCAATAGTAGTGCATCTAGATCGTCTGGAGTCAGGGCTTCTAATTCAAATACCAATCGTTCTAATGCTGGCTCTGGGAGACGCAAGCCAAGTTCAAATGTAGCTAGAAGTGGCAACCAAAATATCGAACGTCCAGCAGTTTCTGCACCTGCAACACCTACTTATAAAGAGATTAACTTTGTAGATGTCGCATTGGGTATTCTGAGTAAGAGTGACTTTCAATCTCAAGGTAGATATTTTCATTTCTATGAGTTTGAAGGTAGGGAAAATCAACTAGTTCAAATTAGGCTTGTTGGTAGTAAAGATACACGCAGATCAAATAACTTGAGTTTAAATCCTTTGTTATTTCTGCACGATCCTGATAATAATATCATCGTCAAAAAAGGCACTTTGGAAAAAAGCAGTGATGGCGATGATGCCTTCATTTTTGCGCGGTTGCCTAAGAATGGCATTTACAAAATTGCAGTTACTAGCCGAGATACAGGTGAGATCGGTCGCTATAGTTTGGCTTTGAGGAATGACAGAGCTAGCTATACCTTAGATGAAGCAGGCCAACTAAGCGCCAATAGCTCAACCTTGAAACAAAATGGAGGCGCTTACAATGTTTCTAATTTCCAAGGAAGAAAAAATCAGCTTGTAAGTATTCGTGTAGATAGCGTTGATGAAGAATTTTCTCCTTACGTAGCTTTGCTAAATTCAAAAGGACAGACGATCGCTATAGATAAGGATAAAGATAAAGCTGGCACCTACAGCGCTTTAATTGACCGAGCTAGGTTGCCTGAAGATGACACTTACTATATAGTTGTCAGTTCTAAAAATCCACAGGAACGCGGTAAATATAGATTGACTATCTTCTGATAATTTAGGTTGCAATAGTTTTCGGTTAAGGGGGAAAGGGGAAAGGGAAAGGGTTTGAATTTCCCTTTCCCCAGACCAAAAGAGAGATATTGGGTTTAACCGAAAATTATTGATTTAGGTTGTATAAAAACCTCTGCCTGATTTTACTCGGCAAAATTTGTCCCTTTCCGAGCCGGAGAGGGACATTCTAGTAGGGGAGAAATTTTTACTGAGACAAGCGCCAAATCTTAATGGTGTTGTCTTCACTACCACTGACAAGGGTTTTACTATCAGGACTAAAGGCTACGGATGTCACGGTGTTGGTATGCCCTGTTAATGTGAGAATTTCTTCTCCTGTGGCCGAATTCCAGAGTTTGATGGCGCGATCGCGGCTACCACTGGCAATAATTTTACCATCGGCACTGAAGGCTACGGTTGTGACTGTGTTGGCGTGGCCTGCCAGTGTGCGAATTTCTTTTCCCGTCAGTAGATCCCAAAGTTTAATAGTGCGATCGCGGCTAGCACTGGCTAAAATTTTCCCATCTGGGCTAATAGCTACAGCTGTTACTGTTTGATAATTTCCCTCTAGTGTGCGGATTGAGTACCCTTTTGTCAGATTCCAGATTTTGATCGTCTTGTCAAAACTGCCACTAGCAAGAATCACGCTATCGGGACTGATGGCTACCGATCGCACCCAGAATGTATGCCCTACCAGTGTCCGAATTTGCTCTCCTGTGGCTAAATCCCAGATTTTGATGGTGTTGTCATCACTACCACTCACCAGAGTCTCGCTATCAGCGCTGATCGCTAGGGCACGAACTGAGTCAGAATGCCCTGTAAGAGTGCGAATTTGTTTTCCTGTTGCTAAATTCCAAATTTTGATGGTGCTGTCATCACTGGCACTTACCAGAGTTTTCCCATCTGGGCTAATTACTACCGTATTCACCTGCTGAGAATAGGCATTGAGTGAAGATATTTCTTTCCCAATTGAGAGATTCCAAAGTTTGATTATGCCATCGCCCCCACTGCTGGCAATGGTTTTACCGTCGGGGCTGATGGCGACGGATAAAACCGAGTTTTCATGTCCTTGGAGGGTGTTAGCTAAGGAAACCTTACCCAAAGTAATCTTTGGTGGTTGACCTAAAAGCACGTCATCTTTGCCAGAATTATTATGCTGACTCAGCCTAGAAACTAAACTGGTTTGAATCCGCCGAAAATTTTTATACCAAGATTCTTGGAACCCGAACAACAGAATAAAAGCACTTACCAAAATTAAAGTTCTCAGCAAAGGATAACTTTTTGGTAAAGATGGGGCTTGAGTTGCGGGGATTTTTCCAGATGACTTACCAGCTGGTGGTAGGGCAAGGAGTTGTTTTGGAGTTAAGTCTTTGAGAACTTCATCGGCTGACTGGTAACGTTCATGGATATCTTTTTTTAAAAGTTTGTCGATGACAAAATCCAACTCAGTATTTAATGGACTCCGCAAATATTCCCGCCAATTACTCACCCAGGCGTACCCCGATTCCATCCACAACTGAAAGGGGGAAGTTCCCGTTAGCAGATGAAAGCAGGTAGCGCCTAAACCGAACAAGTCACTGGCAGGGAAAGCTTTACCATCTCTAATTTGTTCTAAGGGAGAATAACCATGTGAACCAATGGATGTGCCAGACTTGTGCTGAACTTTTGCGGTGAATTGCTTTGAGGAACCAAAATCAATCAGACTTAATCGCCCATCACTTTTATGGCGGATAATATTTTCTGGCTTGATATCCCGATGAATGACTTTGCGATCGTGGATAAATTTCAGGATGGGCAATAAATCTAGCAAAATAGATTGAATATCCCTAGCGTTATACCCCTTGCGCTGCTGCAACTCCTTTAACAAATTATCGCCATTGATAAACTGCTGCACTAAATATAGGCAGCCCTCTTGCTCAAAGTAAGCTATTAAAGTCGGAATTTGGGGATGTTCCCCAAGGTCTTGTAGTCGCTGCGCTTCTTCGGCAAACAATTCCATCGCCTTTTTTTGCGACCAAGTTCCTTGGAACTTAGGAGCTAATTGCTTGATAACACAGCGTTCATTGAGTTTATCGACATCTTCTGATAGATAGGTTCTGCCAAATCCCCCCTCATCTGAAAGGACTCGGATGACACGGAAGCGATTTCTTAAAAGTGACACCAACGGGGTGCTACAACTTTGGCAAAACTTCTTTCCATTGGGATTCAGGGGATTTAGGCAATCGGGATTTAAGCAGCAGATCATGATCTGACAGGCGCGACTGCATTACAACTTAGGCTAAGTTTGCCCCGAACTGTCCCTTAAGAAAATTGACTCTCGCTTACTTGTGGTAGAAAACCCTGTTCTGGGGATTGGGGAATTACTTAATATAGTTAGCGTTTGTAAATAGTAGTTAGTCTTCCTCTTCTGTGGAAAACTACGAGAGCCATAAAATTAATTATTCTTCCGATTATATAATAATCTGAATAGAAATATTTCTCTAAACTGCTACCCCTAGTAATTTTGCTTGTATATTGACAAGGGAAAATTGACTAAGTATTAAGTAAAATCCTGATTAAATAACCATCACTGACGATGAAATGTAGTCGCAATGGTTACTAGATTTGTTTTTGATATTTCCAATTGCTCATGATAATTGTTAATTTGATACTTTAGGCAATAAAAGGTTGTTTAAAAAATATTTTGCTGTGATTTTAGGCACTTTCATATCCATCTAACCCGATTTCTAATGGGTTTTAGGAGAATATACAAGTATTTGATACATCACAAATAACTTTTAAAATATCTTCTAACTTAATTTTGTAACCTTGTTTACTTAAGCCTAGCTCTCCATTTCCGAATAGCATTAGCAGTTCTGGCAACTGGTGGCATGTATACATCAGGAGTTTCGTTAGAGTTTTCGTATTGTGTAATACTTTTATTATTTAATTTTTGGGTAGTTAGACAGTTAGCTAAAGTAGGCAAATAGCTTTCATAACTTAAAGCTTTTATTACTTCATCAACAGTCTTAAACCGGTCGTCTAATGTAATCTTTACCATTTTGCCTAAAGTTTTGGCGAAACTATCAGTAATATTTACTTCTTTTTGCCAGCATATCTCACCAGTATTTGGGTGGTAATCAAATTCTAAAGGACTTTTACCAGTCAACATATAAATACAAGTTACACCTAGTGCATAAATATCACTGGCATAAACTGGACGAAGAGAAAACTGTTCTGGCGGTGCAAATCCCCTAGTGCCAATAAAGTTAGTATTTAAAGCTTGATTGGTAGAGTTTTCACAAGCATCAACTAATTGCTCTTTCACTGCGCCAAAATCAATCAGCACTACCCGCTTGTCATACTCACACCGCAATAAATTCTGGGGCTTAATATCCCGATGAATCACATGATGTTTATGAAGATACTGTAAGACTGGTAATAATTCTTGTAAAAACTGTTTCACCGAGGCTTCACTTTTGGGCCCGCCTCGCCGCACTTCTTGGGCTAAAGTCAAACCCGGTACGTATTCTTGAATTAAAAAAAACTCCCCATTCGCCTGAAAGTAGTCTAGCAGCATGGGAATTTGCGAATGACTACCGAGTTGACCTAAAGTTCTTGCTTCTTTTTCAAAACGCGCACATGCCTTTTGCCAACTTTGGGGACTAGTCACTTTCGGGCAAAGCTGTTTAATGACACACAGAGGATTTCCAGGTAATACGGCATTTTTGGCTAAAAAAGTGATGCCAAAACCACCTTTACCTAGAACTTGCAATATTTCATAGCGATCGCGGAATAGCTTCTTGGAAGCACACATCTGACCAAGTTGAGTTTGCTGTGAAATGCTCTCTTGAGAATTCGTTATTTTCTGAGAAAAGCGATTCATTAGTATAGGATATCTGCTCTTAAATGTCTTTAATTTTACGGTAAATATTCCTTTCTACCAGTAACATTACTGGAACTTTGCTAAATCATCACCACTTTTCTGTTAAAAATTCAAAAAGCAAAAATAAATCTTTGTAGAACTAGCGCTTTCAAGGTAACTCCAAAAATCTCTCTTGTCTCTGTGTTCTCTGCGCCTCTGCGGTTTAAAGTAATTTATTTAACTACAAATACGCAGAGAACACAGAGGTAACAAATTAAAAACCGTATTGAGTTTTAAGGCACTTCAATAGGAATCAAAGCATTTTCTGGCAAGTAGTTGCAAAAACGCCCTTCATCTGCAAGCACTAAAATCAGACGCAGGGGATAATCTGGCGGAACTTGCAAATCTGCCCACGGTACTGCCAACTCTAAACAACTATTTAAAGCTACTTGAGCGCGACTGAAACGGGGATGCCATTGATAATTGTCTCCAGCTTCCCGAAACTGAATCGATTGCGTCAGCAAGTTAACTTCTAGAAGATGGTGGAAAAGGTAATTAAGCGGGGCTGCATCT
The DNA here is from genome assembly GCF_000020025.1 of Nostoc punctiforme PCC 73102. GTDB lineage: Bacteria > Cyanobacteriota > Cyanobacteriia > Cyanobacteriales > Nostocaceae > Nostoc > Nostoc punctiforme. The sequence continues at coordinate 1,908,075 of NC_010628.1, forward strand.
GGTACATCTGCCAAGGGAACTGGGCTATTAACCATTGTTTTTTCTGGGTAAAACCACAGCAAATTCAACTCTGTAGGAAAATCCCCACCTGGTGCAACGCCACCTTTAAAGTCCAGCCGCAAATAGAAATTGAGGTGATCTACCCCATACCAAAGTCGCTGGATGACACTGCTATTGTGCATCGTCCCCCGCGCCCCGCCGATTTCTATGCGTCCAGCTTTGTCCCAATCTTGCTCATCACCCTTACCATCGATGACGGGATGGATAAACCCTTGTGGGGTATGGCTTCCTTGTGCTTCGTGGATTTCCACTGGTTGCTTGAGATAAGGCGGTACAGGTTCATTTAATGCTTTGTAAATGCCAAACAGGTGTTCTCGAAATAACTGGTCAAAGATGGCATCTTGATTTGAGGAGTGTCCTGCGCCAAACCACCAAAACCAGTCTGAACCCTCTGCTGCATACAGCGCTTCCCATGCTTCTGGGTTGTTTTCTTCCGTTGCTTCGGGATGACTTGCAAGCATTTCCCTTGCTTCTGTCAAATAATCCCAAGCCCGATTTTTGGCGCGATCGCCGATCCAGGTGGTGAAGCTGCCATCCACCCAAGAACCACTATGTAGTTGCCCACCAGGAATGGTGGCTGTGGCTGGAAATTCTTCGAGAAATTCGGAGACGGTGACGAGTTTGAGGTGGGGTTCATCGCTCAAACTTTGATACAAAGCTTCTAAGAAGGGTTTGCCATCTTCGGGATAAAATTCCCAGCAATTCTCCCCATCCAAGGCAATGGTAACTAGCCAAGGTTGCTCACTTTGACTCTCTCTTTGCATTTTAGCGATCGCTTGTAAATGTCCCACTAAGTCTGCTGCTGCCTTTTTTGCTGGCATCGCACTGTAGGTAAAGCCAATCAAATCTGATAATCTATGGTCACGAAACACAATTGACAAATCGCCCTCTGCGGTTTGCAGCCGATAGGGTCGGTACAACAGTTCTGGTTGCTGCACATTCCCCGCCCCATCCCGATAAAAAAAGTGTTTCAGCGTCCACCCTAAGACGGCTTCATCTGAGCATATCCACTTAAACCCTTGGTTAATAATGTGTGGAAGTATCGCCGGGCTTACTGACTGTTCCGAAGGCCACAAACCACGAGGTATTTGTCCAAAGCGGTCTTTATAAAAGTTCCAAGCTTTCCGCAAGTGACGGGGAATATCTTCTTCCCACTGAAAGCGCTGCTTAGGTAGCGTCATATTGGGCACAGCTACCCGACCGGAGTTAGTATCAGCTAGTAAGGGTAAAATCGGGTGGGTGTAAGGCGTAGTGGTAACTTCTAGTTGCCCAGCCTCCTGCATTTTGCGGTGTTGGGGGATAATGCGACTGAGGATTTCTCGCTGTTTGGAATAAATGCGCTGGCGATCGCTTAAACTAAAATTCCGACCCTGTTTTAACCAAGTAGCAATTTCTGGGTCATCCCAAAACAACGGATCGATCCAAGCTAAATTGTGCCAAGCTAGCAAATCACCATAATCTGGCAATTCCCAATTTGCTAAACACCAGGCTTGCCCCTTCTCCTGCCTTTGCTGATACAACTGGCTGTAGCGGGGATGTGGGTCAATTAACGTATGGTGATTGGCATCAAAAAAGTGTTGGATAATGAATTCCCTCTGTTCCTGGCTGAGTTGTTCATCCGGTGTCAAGCAGGCTGTGAGGTAAGGGTCAAAAGCAGTCCCAGCAATATAATCTTCTAGTTGTAATATCAGCGATGGAACTAAATTCACCGTTTGGTGTAACTTAGGATACCGCTCTAAGAGCAATACCAAATCCAAATAATCTTTAGTCCCATGTAAACGTACCCAAGGTAGGCGGTACTGCTGACTGGGAGATAGCGCACTACCAGGAGATTTGTACAGAGGCTGATGTTGATGCCAGATAAAAGCGATGTATAGAGGATGGGACATAAGAATAGTTAGGAGTTAAGAATGAGGAGTTAGGAGTTGATTCAAAACTCATAACTCCTAACTCCTAACTCCTAACTTTTACACCACTTGTTCAATTTCCGCAATTTCAGGAATCATTTCTTTTAGGCGGCGCTCAATACCCATTCTCAGGGTCATTGCAGAACTAGGACAAGAACCACAAGCACCTTGCAGGCGCAGCTTTACGACAGGCCCATCGAGTTCTACGAGTTCCACATTGCCGCCATCAGACATGAGATAAGGGCGCATTTCATCTAAGACTGTTTCAACGTTGTCAATTGTGAGTTCCATAGTTTTAGACCTGCTAAGTTAATGGTGGGCATTGGGAATGGGGCAAAACAGTTCCGAGTTTCGAGTTCCGAGTGCTGGGTAAAGAAATGAGATTCCCTACTCAGCACTCAGCACCCAACACTCAGCACTCCTGAAGGGAATGGGGCATGGGGCATTGAATAATAATGATTCCTGTACCCTATACACTATTACTCGTTAACTATTATCCAAAATCTTATTTTCCATGTTGTCTGAACAAAGTTTTCGTGTGAGCCTCCTACTTTACTTTAGCTTTTAGGTTCTGCTTTGCAGTCAGACGGAAGACAGGATTTAATTCTCCAAGTACACGTCACCGTAAAAAGGAGTCAAAAATCTATTTTTTGTAAATTTTGAGTAAAACGGAGCAAAAGCCAACATTTAGACGTTTGTTGTGTTTTATTCTTCAACCCAGCCCATAATTATACAATTTTGTGGTCTAGGGACGGAATTATTTCCAATCTCCTATGCCCAATTTTGTTATTTATTGAATAATAATTACTAAGAAACTTTAAATTTTAAAACTCCAAACCCAGTATTGGTAATGTTCGAGATGAGCAATGACTAACTCATAACGGGCTAAACGCCTCGCTATCGCTAACAGCACTGTCTGTTGAGTCGCTATCACTAGAAGAAACCATGACTGGTTGTTGATATAGTGGCACTGTAAATGTCACTGTTGAACCAAGACCTTCACCCAGACTATAAAAATGTACCTCGCCGCCCATTGCTTCAACTAGCTTCTGAGATATTGCCAGTCCTAAACCTGTGCCACCATACTGGCGAGTGCGTGAGCCATCCACCTGAGAGAATAATTGAAACAGTTTATCTTGTTTGTCTAGGGAAACACCGATGCCTGTGTCTGCCACACGGACTCTTACCAAGCCAGGAAATTGTTGGTCTTGAAGCTTCGATTTTTTGAGTACTAAATCGGCGCTGACGGTGACACCACCTTCATGGGTAAATTTGATGGCATTACCTAGCAAATTCAGCATCACTTGGAGCAAGCGTTGGTAGTTGCTTTGGACAATGATTTCATCCGAGGTAGCAGGCATTTGCATCCGAAAGCTGAGGTTTCTCATTTCTGCTTGGGGACGCATAAAACTTTCTACATCACTAAATAGCTCATTTAGCTTGACTGGAGCGTAAGTTAGCTCCATTTTACCAGCTTCGATTTTGGCAATGTCCAAAATGTCGTTGATGATATTTAGTAGATGTATCGATAAGTTGTGCGCTTCTGCCAAAAATTGGTTTTGTTCTTCTGGGTCATCTGCCATCCCTTCCAAAATCAGCTTTAAGAAGCCAATCATCCCATTGAGGGGAGTACGAATTTCATGGGATACATTAGCCAGAAACTCGCTTTTGAGACGGGAAGCTTCTTCGGCTTTTTGACGAGCTACTTCTAATTCTTCATATAAAGTAGCATGTGCGATCGCAGTTCCCAATTGATCTGCTGCTTCTTTTGCTAGCTCTAATTCCGATTCTGTTAATGTATAGCATTCATCTTGCCAATTTAAGGCAACCAATCCATTGGCTTGGTCTTGATAGCAAGTCGCAACCACCAAAGTTTTCTGCCGCCCAGACTCTGTGCATCCAGGCACTTCCATCACAACTGGTTCTAGGGTTGTCAAAGCCTGAGCAAAGGCAGGCTCAGAAGCTACATCTATTTCCAAGCCTAGCATTGATCTAAGTTCTGGCTGGCGATACTCAGCCTTCACTTTTACTTTTGAGCTAGAGGGCTGATAAGGACAAATAATACAGCGCTCTAGCCGCAGTGCTTTTCCCAAACTGTCAACTGTTTGCTGCCAAATAATATCTAAATCCAATGTCCGGCGAATATTTCTGGTAATCCGATTTACCAGTTTTTGATGTTGCTGTGAACGTAAAGCCAACTCTATCTGTGTGGGCGTTTTGGATGCCACACGCGCTTGTTTTTTGTTGAGTGTCGCTTGCACTAAGCGTCCCATAACTAAAACTGTAGTGGCAGTTGTTCCCAAACTCGGCATAATCGGACTAATCACTAAGTCCAACTCAAATAATTCCTGATGGTAGCTAAACCAACACTGAAACCTTTCTGGCACCAAACTTGTCAAAATTCGGTGCAATCGTTCCACATAATTAACCTTATCCACAGGGGCAAAGGTTTGCGTCTGGTTCAGCTCTTCAACTATTTTTTCGGTATTTAACCCCAGGAGTTCGCTGTGCTGCCAATGAAAGGTCAGATAGCGCCCTGCCCCATCTTGCGTATACACCAACTCGGCTCCTAGAGTTGGCAATAAGCCATCAGTTTTACTGGTAATAGATTCCAGATTTTGGGAAAATACATTCGGCAATTGGGAATTGGCAGTAATAGTCATTAATTGAGTTGGATAGACAAAGGATATCCGACCGTAATTTTACTAAAGCTGCTAAAATTTATATATAAATTTTTACAGCTTTTTTGCTTTTATTGCGTATTTCTTGTTGTTTTGAAATCCAGCTTGGTAAACTTCACCTTTTTTAACTTGCATTAACAGATGACTGATGGCATTAATCGTTCCATTCACCGCGAGGAGGAACGGGGGTACGCACAGGGGTACGTGTCAGTTCGTCATCTCTGAGGATTTCACCACGTAACCACTGGCGAATTGCTACCTCAATCACTTTACTTGGGTCATTGGTGAGATGCTGAATTTGCTCTAGTAACTCGGAGTCCAGGCGGACGGCAATTTCTACCTTATCGGCTCGTGTGTTTTCCGCTTCGGTAGTTTTCTCTTGCATATTCATAGGTTTGATATACTCTGAATTGGTTTTGTCTAAAGCTTTGTAAAGTAGTTATATTCATCATTTGGGCTAATTCACTGAAAAATCTTCAATGGGACATTTACATAGTTCCCCGAAATAGCACCAAAGTAACAGCTTTAAGTTTTAAATCGCATTTTTCATATAACTGACTAGACAATGGCTCTAGAAGTTTTGCCGATAAATCAGTGATTATGAGTAATTACGGGTCGTAATTGCCCAAGATCACCACATGATCCCTACATGTACTTATTTACATTTATTGTACGCTCCTAGCTGTTGAATACTAGCAGCGACAAATAGACTTTCATAATATTCTTAAAAGTCCACCTATTTAGATCGAAAGTTAAAGATGGGGTGAAGAGGGGCAGGGGAGCAGGGGGCAGGGGAGCAGGGAAAGAATAATAACTCCTAACTTTTAACTTTTAACTCTTAACTTTTAACTCCTAACTCAGCACGGGCTAAACCTTAGCTATCCGCTAACAGCACTCGGAACTCAGCACTAAAAACGGAGCGTCTTGGCTAAGAAAGCATTAAAATACATTAAGTAAATTGCTCTTTTAACTTTGGTTGCTGCTAAGGCAAAGATAGTATATGACTGACGTTCCCGCAGTTCGCATTCGCAATTTTTGTATTATTGCTCACATCGACCACGGGAAATCAACCCTCGCCGATCGCTTGCTACAAGCAACTGGCACTGTTGAAGACCGAAAGATGAAGGAACAGTTTCTCGACAACATGGATCTGGAACGGGAGCGCGGCATTACGATTAAGCTGCAAGCTGCCCGGATGAACTACACAGCTAAGGATGGTCAGCAGTATGTGCTGAACTTAATTGATACTCCTGGACATGTAGATTTCTCTTATGAAGTCTCCCGCTCTCTTGTTGCTTGTGAAGGAGCGCTATTGGTAGTAGATGCTTCCCAAGGTGTGGAGGCGCAAACTTTGGCAAATGTCTATTTAGCCTTAGAGAATAACCTGGAAATTATTCCGGTTTTGAATAAAATTGATTTGCCTGGGGCAGAACCAGAACGGGTAATTGGCGAAATTGAAGAAATTATCGGTCTAGATTGCAGTGGTGCGATTCTGGCTTCTGCTAAAGAAGGACTTGGTATTGATGAGATTTTAGAAGCAGTTGTCGAGCGGATCCCGCCACCGCCCAATACCATAAATGAACGCTTGCGAGCGTTAATATTTGATAGCTATTACGACAGTTACCGAGGAGTAATTGTGTATTTCCGGGTGATGGATGGCACTGTCAGAAAAGGCGATCGCATTCATTTAATGGCATCTGGTAAAGAATTTGAAATTGATGAGTTAGGTGTGCTTTCTCCCACTCAAAAGCAAGTAGAAGAACTCCACGCTGGCGAAGTAGGCTATTTGGGAGCGGCAATTAGAGCAGTAGCTGATGCACGGGTGGGTGACACAATTACCCTTAGTAAGGCAAAAGCTGAATCACCCTTACCAGGTTACGCAGAAGCGAACCCAATGGTTTATTGTGGGATGTTTCCCATTGATGCTGACCAATTTGAAGACTTGCGGGAAGCATTAGAAAAGCTGGAACTTAACGACGCAGCCCTGCATTACGAACCAGAAACTTCGAGCGCAATGGGGTTTGGCTTCCGTTGCGGGTTTTTGGGTTTGCTGCACATGGAAATCGTCCAGGAACGCCTAGAGCGGGAGTATAATCTCGATTTAATCATTACAGCCCCATCGGTGGTTTATAAGGTGATTACTCTCAAAGGAGAGGAACTGTACATCGATAATCCTAGCCGTTTGCCTTCTCCCAACGATCGCCAAAGAATTGAAGAACCATACGTCCAAGTAGAGATGATTACGCCGGAAACTTATGTCGGCAGCTTGATGGAGTTGTCACAAAATCGCCGGGGCATCTTTAAAGATATGAAATATCTTGCCCAAGGACGAACCACCCTTACTTATGAGCTACCCTTGGCGGAAGTTGTAACTGATTTTTTCGATCAGATGAAGTCTCGATCGCGCGGTTATGCTAGTATGGAATATCACCTCATAGGCTACCGTGAGAACCCTCTGGTGAAGCTGGATATCATGATTAACGGCGATCCTGTGGATTCCTTGGCGATGATTGTGCATCGAGACAAAGCTTACAACGTTGGGCGGGCAATGGCAGAAAAACTCAAAGAATTAATTCCCCGCCATCAATTCAAAGTCCCAATTCAGGCATCTATTGGTAGTAAAGTTATTGCCAGCGAACACATCCCCGCCTTGCGGAAAGATGTGCTAGCCAAATGCTACGGTGGTGACATCAGCCGAAAGAAGAAACTCTTACAGAAGCAAGCAAAAGGTAAAAAGCGGATGAAATCTGTAGGTACTGTAGATGTACCCCAGGAAGCTTTTATGGCAGTACTGCGCTTGGATCAAAGCTAATAGAAAAAAGAATTCAGGAGTAAGGAGTCAGAATACCCTTTCAGGGAAGCAAGCTACAGAATGAATTAAATTCCAAGTGGCGGATAGCGAGTCTGCAAACGTCTGGATAGTTCCCTACCAAAATATTCGTGTTCTGAATTCTGAATTCTTTTTCAACATCCGTTAATTTTAATAACAAAGGCTGTCAACAGCAGCCTCAAGCGTAAGAGTTTCAGCCTGCTGCTGGTAGGTTTAGCTTTCAGAAAGCCAGAGACTAACTCGCCATTGGCTCAAACATCCCTGAGCGTGCCTCTAATGCAGGATTTCTAACAGCAAAATATATATTTATTGTAGAAATTCAAAACATCATGAGTCGCAAGCAGGCCCAAGAAGAACTCTCTGAGGCAGAGCAGAATTACCGCACTCTGGTAGAACAAATTCCGGGCGTTGTTTATATTTTACCGATTAATAGCACTGCTCAAGAAGCTTATATTAGTCCGCAACTGCAACAATTGTTAGGCATTGCTCCCGAAGATTGGCATCACGGTTTTTTTAATAGTTGGTTAAATCACACTCATCCAGACGATCGCGATCGCTATTGGCAAGCTGTAAACATGACAATCGCCACCGGAGAGCCTTTGAGGGTCGAGTATCGAATGATGAGGCGCGATGGTAGAACAATTTGGGTGCGGGATCAAGCTAATCTTGTTCTCTGTGCAGATGGAGAAACTCAGGTACTTCAGGGTTTAGTGTTCGATATTAGCGAACGCAAACAGGCAGAAGCCGCATTGCAAGAGAGCGAAGCGCGTTATCGTGTCATCCTCGAAGATCAAACGGAACTGATTGCTAGAGGCTCACCAGATGGTATTGTTACTTTTGTTAATGAAGCTTTCTGTCGATTTTTTGGACTGAAGCGAGAAGAAATTATTGCCCAACACTACGAACCTGTTGTGTTTGAGGAAGACCGGGAACGGGTATTTAGTCTAGTAAATTCCATTACTTCCGAAAATCCCGTGATTGCCATTGAGAATCGCGCCATAGCAAGCCAAGGCTTGCTATGGACGCATTGGATTATCCGAGGGATATTTGATGACCAGGGTACTCTTGTAGAACTTCAATCTGTTGGACGAGATATTACTGACCGCAAACAGGTAGAAGAAGCATTAAGTGAAAATGAGCAAAAATTCCGGGCGATTTTCAATCAAACCAATCAGTTTATCGGATTACTTCAGCCCAATGGAATTGTATTAGAGGCTAACCAAACAGCACTGGACTTTGCTGGGATTACTCGAGAAGAAGTAGTCGGTAAGCCATTTTGGGAAGCAAAATGGTGGACAATTTCTTCAGAGACACAAGCACAATTAAAAACTGCGATCGCTGCTGCTGCTAATGGTGAATCTATTCGCTATGAAGTTGAGGTTTTGGGTCGAGACGATGGAGTGATCGCGATTGATTTTTCACTACGTCCCATACTCGATGAAACAGGGTGTGTAACATTACTGATTTCTGAGGGACGAGATATTAGTGAATATCAAGCCGCGCTGCGCGAACGCCAAAAAGCTGAAGACGCATTGCGCTCAAGTCAAGACTTTCTCCAAAAGGTTGCTAATACCGTACCGCATATTTTGTATTTATTTGACCTCTTAAAAGGAACAAGCATTTATCTTAACCAAAAAAGTCTTAGTATTTTAGGCTACTCTCCAGAGGAATTTTGTAACGTAGATCCGCAGTGGTTAATGAATTGCTTTCATCCAGACGACCAACACCTCTGTTATGACGTACCAAGTCGCTTCGTCAACCTTAGCGACAATGAAGTTCTTTCCACCGAATACCGATTCCGACACAAAAATGGAGAGTGGCTTTGGCTGAATACACGAGAAGTCGTATTTGCCAGAGATGCTAGCGGCACTCCAATACAGATTCTTGGCTCGGTAGAAGATATTAGCACTCGCAAACAAGCTGAAGGATTGCTGCGACAACAGGCAGAGGGGGAACGGCTAATTACTGAAGTAACTCAACAGATTCGGCAATCATTGAATTTGGAGGAGGTTCTGAATACAACAGTCAACAGTATTCGAGAGTGTTTGGGTTCAGATTCCGTAGCAATCTACCAGTTGGAATCTGACGGAAATGGCTATTTTGCGGCAGAATCGCTGAGTGATGACTACCCGCAGAGATTAGAGCAGACACTGCACCCATTTTCGAGAACACGAGATTTTAGCTACTATTACCAGGGATTACCTACAGTCCTGCATAATATTCAGGAATCTGATCTTTCAGCCGATGTTTTTGAGTTATTACAACTCTATCAAATCAAGGCTGCGATGGTAGTACCGATTTTGAATGGGGAGCATCTGTGGGGTTTACTCATTGCTCATCAGTGTAGCGCACCTCGTTACTGGCAAGCATTTGAAGTTAATTTGTTGCAGCAGTTAGCCAGTCAGGTAGCGATCGCTATTCATCAATCAGTACTCTACCAGCAAGTACAAGCTGCCAATGAAGAACTGCAAAGATTGGCCACTTTAGATGGCTTGACTCAAATAGCCAATCGTCGCCGATTCGATCAATATCTTGAGAATGAGTGGCATCGGCTCAAACGCGAGCAAATGCCGTTGTCTTTAATATTGTTCGATGTCGATTTTTTTAAACGCTATAACGATACTTATGGGCATTTAGCAGGAGATGATTGTCTGCGGCAATTAGGGAGTGCGCTTAAAAGTGTTATTAAGCGTCCAGCCGATTTAGTAGCCCGTTACGGCGGCGAAGAATTTGCTGTGATTCTGCCTAATACAGAGATTGAAGGAGCAATCTCTGTAGCTCAAACTATTCGACAAGCAGTCTATGACTTGATTATTCCCCATGCTCAATCTAGTGTGTGCGATCGCGTTACTGTCAGTCTCGGTGTTGCCAGCATTGTGCCAAATTGCGAAACTTCGCCGCAAGACTTGATTAATGCTGCGGACAAATCACTCTATATAGCCAAACAGCAAGGACGCGATCGAGTTCATACTGTTTGCGTCGTTACCCCTTCTTAAAGGCTGAGTTACAAAACGGGCACTCAATCGTCTTAAATTAAAAATTAGTATTATACCTTGCTTCTTATCGATAGCATACAGTTGATAACCTTTGATAAGCTTTAACAAAATAACTGTTAAAAAATCTAAAAATTTAGTAAAAGTACTCACTGCATTCGCCAGACTTGTATTTTTAGGTAAATGTAGTTGTTTAGATATTTGTAAAGTGTCGGGGAGTCTAACAGATGAAGATATTGGTATTGAGTTGGGAGTTTCCGCCAAGGATTGTTGGGGGAATTGCGCGACATGTAGCGGAATTGTACCCGGAACTGGTAAAGCTAGGACATGAAGTCCACCTGATTACGGCGGAGTTTGGTCACGCATCGATGTATGAGGTGGTTGAAGGAGTAAAGGTACATCGGGTGCCAGTGGCACATAGTAACGACTTTTTCCACTGGGTAGTGAATCTCAACTTGAGTATGGGAGATCACGGTGGTAAGTTGATCTTGGAGGAAGGGCCCTTTGATTTAATTCATGCCCACGATTGGTTAGTTGGAGATGCTGCGATCGCTCTCAAGCATAGTTTTAAAATACCACTAATTGCCACAATTCATGCTACAGAATACGGACGCTATAACGGTATTCACACAGAGATCCAAGGCTATATAAATGGCAAAGAAACCTTGCTGGCTTATAATGCTTGGCGGATTATTGTTTGTAGCGACTATATGCGCCAAGAGGTAGAACGAGCATTACACAGCCCTTGGGACAAAATCGATGTTATCTATAACGGTATCAGAGCCGAAAAGAAACAGCATCACGTAGATTTTCATGCGCTAGATTTTCGCCGCCAATTTGCTACAGACAATGAGAAAATCGTTTACTACCTCGGTCGCATGACATACGAAAAAGGTGTACCTGTATTACTTAATGCTGCACCCAAAATCCTTTCGGAAATGGGAGGTAACGTTAAATTTGTTATCGTTGGTGGCGGCAATACTGACCATCTCAAGCGCCAAACTTGGGATTTGGGAATTTGGCATCATTGCTATTTTACAGGTTTTCTCTCTGATGATTACTTAGATAAATTCCAAACTGTTGCTGACTGTGCCGTTTTTCCTAGCCTTTACGAACCCTTTGGAATTGTAGCTTTAGAAAGCTTTGCTTCTCGCGTGCCTGTAGTGGTTTCTGATACAGGTGGTTTTCCCGAAGTGGTGCAGCATACTAAAACAGGTATTGTTACTTGGGTGAACAATTCCGATTCTTTAGCTTGGGGAATTTTGGAAGTGTTGAAAAATCCAGGTTATCGACAATGGCTAGTGGATAACGCTTATGAGGATTTAAAGCGGCGCTTTAGCTGGCCGAAATTAGCTAGGCAAACTCAAGAAGTATATCAGCGAGTTGTGCAAGAGCGATCGCAAATTTCCTGGTAAGAGACTTTTCACAGCGGCGATTTCTTCAAGAAGTAAGGCTTACGCCCAATAGAGCCCCAAACCCTTTGTAAAGGGGAGGGAACCAGATTTTTCATTTGCCTTTATTACTGCTCACGTCGCTTATATCTCAGTACTAAAGTGACTGAGCTTTACGCTTACTGAAAACCTTGTAACAATCAACACAATTACCTTTTGTGGCTAACTAATCGTGCTTTGAAGCGTCAGGCATAATTGCCTCCTGAAGATTTACGCCACTGAGGTTAGCTCCCCTCATGTCGGCTCCTCTCAGGTTGGCTCCTCTGAGATTTGCCCCTGCCAAATTCGCGCCTCTCAGGTTAGTCCAACTCAAGTCAGCTTGACTCAAGTCAGCTTGACTTAAGTTAGCCCGCAACAGGTAAGCACCACTGAAGCGAGCCTTATTCAAATTAGCTTTGTATAAGTCAGTTTTATAAAGATAAGCCCCCAATACTTCCGCTTCATACAAACTTGCTTCGCTGAGGTCAGCCTCAATCAAGTTAGCTTCAATCAGGTTGGCAAAAGATAGATTCGCTCGTATTAGCTTCGCTGCACCTAAATCGGCATCTCTCAAGTTAGCGCCTTTTAGGTCAGTTCCAATTAGATTAGCATGAGCGATCGCAGCGCCTCTCAGATTCGCCTCACTCAAATCGGCTCCAATCAAATTAGCCTGGCTCAAATCTGCCTGCGTAAGTATAGCACCACTCAAGTTAGCAACACTCAAGCTAGCATCACTCAAGTTAGCTTCAATGAGAAACGCTTTGCTGAGGTTGGCACTACTGAGGTCAGCACCACTGAGGTTTGCTCGCACCAGTAAAGCATTACCTAAATCTACCTTTCTCAAATTTACCCCCTGGAGGTTTGCGCCTCTGAGGTTATGCCCTTGCAGATTTGCAGCGCTGAGGTCTGGTTCAATCTGAGGATTTTTCTTTCTCCATTCAATCCATGTCACTGCACCTGCTTTCAGTAAAGCTAGATGCTCTCGATTTGCCATTTTCTCTCCTTTACTCCTGACGACCACCTAGAGGATTTGCTCGGCCAGCTACACTTTCAATGGCCGTTAAAGCTCCCGCCGCACCTGCTAGAATATCCTGTTCTTGCCCACCTAAGTAAAGTCGTCCAAAGCTACCTACAGCTTGAACTTCAAGAATGTTAATCCTCGCCGCTTTCTCCGCTTCATTGGCAGCCAGTGCGGCGTAAGCAGCAGGTTCCACTTCTAATACATATAGTGTTTGTCCTGCTAGTAGTAGCTGTCCCCGGCGCGTGCGATTAATCAGTTGTGTTTGATAAGCATCGATGTTGCGGATAATCTGACTAGAAATAACACGCGGCTTCAGACATTCCTCTCTTTTGACTCCTAGTGCCGCCAAAATTGCTTGACCAGCAGCTCGCGTTTCACCTTGGGAGCTAGAATGAACTTCCAATAGTCCGTATAGTCGTTCAACTACCTGTACTCCCGGACGGACAGAGGCAGATTTCAGGGCTATATCTGTAATCTTATTAATTTCGATACCAGGAGAGATTTCAATCCACAGTGATGTATCCCCTGGTAATGGTAAGAAGCCTTGGGCTACTGTTCCCATATATGCTGCATGTTGAGGTTGCAGGTTGTCGAGAAATACGAAACTGCGTAGTTCTATTCCCAAGATTTTGCTCTCCAGTCATAAGGGTAAAAGTTATCTATTGCAAGATATGAGTGCCTAACTTGGGGCATTTTTGCTACAAGTGAAGCATGGAAAAATACAAAGTATAAAAATTTTGCCGTCGATAAATTTTACACCTGAGAAGTATTCTGGCAGTAAAAACCGCCTTGATAATTGTACAAGCTTTATTACGCACAAATCGCTGGCTGAAATCCCTAACTAGTCTGGATTTACTGATAAAGTTGATGTGACAAAAAAGTTTTTAGCTAAACTGAAGCGGAGAAAGTTGAGTGAACTTTCCCCGCTATCTTCAAAATGCTGCCAAAACCGCAGACAATTAAATTGACAATGCTACTACTAGTCTGTTAAGCGAAGTTTGAAGGGTAAAAGGAACGAACCACAGATGCAAGGCAGCGCGGTCTTCTTCCAAAGGGAGAGGCTAGCGCCTTTCCTTCTCTACGAGAGGCTGCGCCAACGGAACGCTCCGCGAACGCGGAGCGTCTCGTAGAGAAGGGGGTTTCCCTCATGAGCGACTGCCCCACAGAGAACACAGAGTTAAAGAAAAAAAGAGATTTTTAAGAAGTGTCTCACCAAGCATTGTTGGCTTGACAGACTATTAAATTTGTTTTTCTATTAAATAGAGAAAAACAAATCTATTAGTTTAAGGACTTCCAAAAAATAAATTATCCCAAATTATTTGTATGTACGCACAGTTGTGTACCCAGAGATGGGATGTTTTTTTACTCTAAGTGCCTTATTCTGCCTCTGTCAGCATCCATCCTGAGTAAGCATCTTCGACAAATCTGCTTTGACGACGAGTTCCTTTATGCTTGCTCACTCTGACTTTGAGGGTGGTTATGTATACTCCATCTATTACCTGATGTCCATAACCGAAAACTTGACCAATTTGCCCTGTTCTTTGATGAAAAGCATAATCCCCGATATTCAACATAATTCTGACTCCCTAATTAACTAAGTTGGGTAGTTTGTGTTTGGCTGTTTGTGCGCGGCAAAATCGCTCTGATGATATTAGTTCCGCGCACAAATCTGTAAAAATTAAGCTGCAATCCGGGGTCGAGTATTGGATGCAGTTTGAGCCAACAAACGAGTGTAAAGTTGAGTCAGTCGGAATCCAACACTGTACCAACTAAAGGCAATTTCTGTCCGTTGTCGAGCCGCTTCACCTAATTGGTCTCGCCAAGTTGGGTTAATAAGAATACGGTCTATAGCAGCAGCAAAAGCTACTTCATCTTTAGGAGGCGCAAGTAACCCTGTGACTTCTGGTACAACAGTAAACTGCAACCCACCAACATCACTAGCTACGACTGGAGTCTGACTAGCCATTGCCTCAATAGCAACTAAACCAAAAGGTTCATAATGGCTGGGGACTACGCAGACATCAGCGGCGGCGTAGTAGAAGGGGAGAACAGTTTCATCTAGGCGACCGGCAAAGGTTGTACAATTTTCTAATCCGAGTTCAGTCACGATGCTAGCAATGCGATCGCGTTCTATTGCATCACTCTGACCGGGACGGCTACCACCGCCAATTACTAGCTGGAGGTTAGCTTCACCCCTTAAACTAGACTTGGCAACAGCTCTTACCAAGGTTTCAATTCCTTTGCGGCGGTCAAAGCGACCAACATAGAGAACTATTTTGGCATCTGGGGCAATTCCCAACTTTTCTCGCGCCGCAGTTCGCTGAATTCCCCCAAATTTGTCAGTATCAGTGCCACAGGGAATCATTTCAATGTTCCCTTTGCTAGAAACGAGTACCCGCATGTGTTTCTGTTCTTGTGGACTGGTTGCAACTACACAGTCTATAGTTTCCAAGCAGGCTTTTTCTACAGCTAATCGCTGGGCTGCAATTACGGGAACATCACCAATACTTCTGTATTTAACGGCTCCTAAAGAATGGTAAGTATGTACCTGAATCAGGGATTGCTGTTTTTTCAATTCCATACCCACCCAAGATGATAACCAGTAGTTGGTATGAATTAAGGAGTAATGAAACCCTTGGCGCTGCTGAAATTTCTGGAATTCTTCGATGAATTCAGGTAAATGGTCGAACAAGTTATCTCGCCCGATAAATTCGGCTGGGCCAGCTTTTAACCGAATAGTACGACAGTTTGGGCCATGTTGAGCAATCGCAGATTGTTCAGAATTACTACGACGAGTGAACATATCCACTTGCCAACCTTGCTGGGCTAAGGCATAACCTACTTGACGCACATAAACATTTTGACCTCCAGCCTCTTCTTGACCAATTTCAACCGCTGGGTCGCCATCAATAGAAATTAGGGCAATGCGATGTTTCTTATTCTGGAACATAGCTGATTTTCACCTCAAGGTAAATAATCCTGCCTCAAACGCCAGAAATCAAGATATTATTATCCTCTCTCAAGGCCGAGGGCAGGTACAACGAACCGCAAAGTTACCAGCCAAAGGACACTGACGAGAACAAGGCATTACTTGTTAAGAATGCTGCTCGTTCAGTCTCTTCTCAATGCCGACGAAGTTAGCTGACGGGCTAGGACTGAGAGATGTCCTTCTTAAGAAAGTTATGAGTTATGAGTTTAGTAACTTTTAACTCCTCACTATTAACTATTAACTTTCTTCAAAATACGCCCCAGATTTGGTTCCTCCGCTCCGGTTTACCCTTTACAAATCTTTGTTGGGAATATAGTGGATTAGGCAGACTGATTTATTTTTCTTAAGGTTTTATAACCTTTAGTCATCAACTATGTCAAGAGTATGAACAAAAAAATGGTGATGCTAATCACTTCAAAGCGTGTTGTAACTAGCTTTGAAGAATCAAACTGTAGGGGAAAGTTGGAGTTGTTGAGAAGCTCTCAAGAAAAAACTTACTGATGTTAATTGCTACATTTTCTTTAGTTTCTGGGAATGAAATAATCTTGAAAGTTTCAAAGAGTTAAATATACCAATGGCGTACTATTTTGCTAAACCAAGTGTCCGACCAGGAAAACCAGCAACGTCAAAATATTGAGTTGAGCCAACAGTTTGATACTTCAAGATCGTTTTTAATCCATTAGTACTTGGTTGGGATGTCAAAGTATTAGATTTAAAAGAAACTTTTTTAACTCCTTTGACCAAAGATTCATGTAAAACACGACCTATAAGTTTTCCTTGATGGGGAATATTCAAATTTAAAGTCTTAGCCAAGGTAATAGCCACATCAGCATTACTTACTGGTACTCGGTCTACAAAAGCTTTCTTAAAGTCAGGACCGATTGCAGCCATATAATTGTAAGTATCAGCACGGCTAAAAGAGCCATGCATTCCCTGTCCTTGCTGCAAAGAAGAGTCTGCAACTTCCACACCACAAGCAGTTGGGTCGCCACAACCAGTATCAAATGTCCGAAAGTTTACTACGATCGCTGGGCTAGGAAGATCAGATTTACCATCAAGCCCGATCGCACTTAAGGGTAAAGTACCTGGAATGGAGCCTAATTTATCATTTACAAATAAACCACTAACATAATCTTCTTTTAAGAGGATATCTACAACTTGTTTAGCAAGTGCTTTGTTATTTGTACTATTAGGTAAATAAATCAAATCTGAACCACCATTAGCAGCCACTAATACATCAGGTTTATTTGCTTCTTTAGCAATCAAACCATTTTTAGAAAACTGACCCTGAGTTGGATCAACCACAACATTTTGCTTATCTGGATCGAACAAAGACAATCCTAAACCATGAGCAATATCAATAGCTAGAAAACCAGGTGGCAAAAATCCTTTCATCACATCTGGATAATCAAGCGTCCTTGAGTAGCTGGTTTTGCTCTCCTTGCTGATGGTAGAAAAACCGTGATCGGCCGTCACAAAAATATTTGTAGAAGCTTCTAAATTTAGCTGTTTGAGGACAGCGCGGATTTGGGCGAGATTGTTATCGACATTTTGACGAGCTGCAAGTGAAGTGGGACCATTAATCCCTGGAGTAAGAGTGTTTAGACTATCACCTTGGTTATGCTGAGTTCCATCTGGATCGCGTGACCAATAAATTAAAACAAAAGGTTTTTGCCGTTTTTTAAATAGAGGCAATAGCACTTTTGTCGTTATATCGGCAAAGTATTGTTGTTGAAATATATTAGCGACTTTTGTACCTGGTACTGTGCTGTTGCCAGATTTGCCATTATCTCCTCGCGTCGGAGATTTTAAGGCAATGCCATTTTTTGTTAATAGTTCAGCTATTTCAGAACTCAAAGGAATTCCTGTTGGAGACCCTGTAGCATCATCAATTATAATTGTGGATTTACCAGTTCTTTGAGTAACATCTTGAATTAATACTGGCCCAACCTTGCCAACGGCGGCGGTACTAAACCCAGCTTCACGTGCAGTATCTAATAGGCTTTCTTCGTTTAAGTAATTACCATCGAAGTGTTGGCTAATTTCCTCCAAAACAGCATTATTTTCTAAGAAAGGAACGGGGCTGTTACTGGCACTTTGGACAGGAAAGCCAACATTAATTGTATTGCTAAAATCACCAGTATCACCGAGATAATGTCCCGTTGCGATCGCAGAAGCATTAGCGGTAGTAAAAGTAGGAAACAGCGAATGACTATTGACAAAACTTACACCCTGCTGGCGAATTTCATGAAGATTAGGAGTTTCCTGAGCATTAACTTTACTAGGTCGCAATCCATCTGTAATAAAAATTATTACATTGTGTTGAGGTTTGGTCTTAGCAAATCCTGAAACTGCCAATACTGTAATGAGTGTAACGGTAGCTATTATCAGAAAACTCTTATATATCTTAGGTAAAACCATCTGCCTACATCTCCAAATATATATATTTCCGCCGTTTTGGAACTTTAGTATTTAATTTAACCATGTATCAAACTTTATTGCGTGTTAACTGGAATACCAATTTTTTCATACCAGAATAAATTTAGATGGCTGCTTGAACTTCAGTCAATTGAATTTGGTAATCTAAGTATTTATACTCGGAGTGAATATGCCAGCTCTTTTAATCCATACAAGTAAAGTTTATTGGTTGAGATGAGCATCCCAATTTTGGAAAAATATCTTTTAAATAATCCGAAAAGCAGCAACTTCAGTTTGGAGATTAAGCATACAGTTACCAAAATCAGATAGACTCATTGCTAAATCATGGTCAATACAAATTTAAAACTAAGATTTAAACCCGTTTCTCACAGTTGGGTTGCTCTGCATCCACAGCCTAAAGGAGTAATTCAATTTGTTGCAGGGGCTTTCTTTGGTACATTTGCACCCATGCTTTTTTATCGCCATCTGCTTCAATCTCTATTTGAGCAGGGATATACTATTATTCTTTTACCGTTTAATTTTACGTTTGACCATTATGTAGAAGCGGGTTTTCTCATGAGAGAGCAGTATGAAATTCTGCCAGAGCTTGTGAGGATGGCAACTGTTGAAGGATATGATTATGAAGCCTATCTAGATGATAAAAACTTTTCTTGGATTGGACATAGCCTTGGCTGTAAATATATTTCCCTGTTAGAAGGATTTACCGCTTTGCCAGATGATATTCAAAAAAGAGAAACTTTTATTCGGAATCTGCTATCTCATACGTCGAATAAGTCCCAAATAGAAAGTGTAATTAAAGATATTAACATTCTTGTTGAGGAGCTTAAACGAAAAATTATAGAAGATCAGAAACTAATTTGCAGTTATGTAGGTCGGAAAATCAAAATTAACAGTGTCTTTATTAGAGGGCAAGTTTCTATCCTCTTAGCACCTGATATTAGCGATACAGCCAGCGCAATTCGCCCTCAATTTTTAGCTGATATCATCGATAATCTTGGTTGGGGTGTAAAACCAAACCCTGAAGAAACCAAGAATTTAATCAAGGATAGTGGGTTATTTAATATCATGGGTTTAGTCTGTTTTAAGTCTGATAAGATTGCTAAATTAACCTGTGAATGGTTTACTGATATTTTGAAAAGACCGCCTCAAGAGTTTCTCGAAACTTTAGGCGGTGGGCATTTAAAACCTTTAGGTATTCAATTAGGTAATACTGTCATTAATCTTTTTGACAAACCTTTAATTGAGTCAGTTCAAGATCGAAATAGAGGCTTTGAGCATCATGTAATTGAATTGCTTGAGGCACTTAAAGAAGAATCAAAATAATGAGAATTGGGAATTGGGAATTGGGAATTAGGCATTGGGAATTGGGCATTGGGAATTGGGCATTGGGCATTGGGCATTGAAAAGAGGTAGAGGGGGGAAAGGGGCATAGAGGATAAGGGAGACAAGGGAGAATTGATTGAATAAATCTCTCCCCTGCCCCCTGCCCTCTGCCCCTTGTCCTCCTTGTCCCCTGCTTCTTCCCCATTCCCTAATACTTTTTCATCACAATCCCAATTCTTCTGGAAAGCCCAGCATGATGTTTAGGTTTTGGATTGCGGCTCCTGATGCGCCTTTGCCCAAGTTGTCGAGACGAGCAACTAGCAATGCTTCTTTGGTGGTGTCATTGGCGAATACAAAAACCTGAACAATATTAGTGCCGTTCACTGCAATCGCATCCAAAAATATTCCGTCTCGCAGCAGAGTAGAATCTTGGAATGGAGCAACCTGCACAAACTTTTCACCTTGGTAGTAATCAGCGATCGCTTCATAGATTACCTCACCTGATGGTGGATTATCCAAAGTTCCTAACGGCAAAGGCACTTGAACTAGCATCCCTTGCTCAAAATCCCCTACTGAAGGTACAAATAGTGGCGGCGATGCTAACCCTGAATAATAATGCATTTCCTTGACATGCTTATGTCCAAACTGCAAACCGTAGATTCCGAATGGATATAGTGACTCACCCCCGGCTTGCTGTTCATGGAAGGTATGGTATTGTTTAATAAGATTTTTTCCGCCACCAGAGTAACCTGATACTGCATTCACGGTGATGGGAAAATTACTTTTGAACAGTCCCTTAGCAATCAACGGACGGATACAGGCTAAAAATCCTGTGGGATAACAGCCTGGATTACTGACATACTGGGCGCTGGCGATTTTCTCTCTCTGCCCTGGATTGAGTTCGGGGAACCCATATACCCAGCCATTAGCTGTCCGATGGGCACTACTAGCATCAAGGATCTTAACCGTAGTACTACTTACTAAGCTAACAGCTTCACGGGCTGCATCATCAGGTAGGCAGAGAATAACAACATCGACGGTATTAATTAGTTTAGCTCGCTCACTTGCATCTTTACGTTTAGATGCCTCAATGCTAACTAACTCGATATCATCACGTTGATTGAGACGTGAATAAATTTGTAAGCCTGTGGTTCCTGATTCGCCATCAATGAAAATCTTAGGTTTAGTAATCATGCGGGCAGCATCCTTAGATGTCAGTAGTATTTTAAAACAGCTATCAATTATCAAAGTTTAAGATGGGAATTTCCACCTCAAATCAAACTTACCACGCAATAGTTCTGGGGAACTCTGACTCGCAACTGTTTACTCTGCACCTTCTGAAAGGATCTTCAAAAAGGCTTTAAATGTCTCTTCTCCTATGCAGAAAACGGATGCCTTCAATGCATTAATTTCTAGGGCGGTAAAAAATTAGATAATTAACGACTGAAAAACTCCGCAGACTTGGCATTAAGAAGTCAAGCTTTCCTCCCATACTTGGGCTTTACACCAGTATTTTATCGCTTTCTATATTTTGCGATCGCCTGTATGAATGCCACGTCAACTTGGGCGTATTCTTCATCTTCACCAAGAGAAATTTCCCAAAAGCCTTGCATAAACAAGGCTTTCAGCTTACCAAGCGTGCCATTCAACCCTTTGACGATCTGTTTCCAAGTTCTACTTTGCCCTGATCCTACTGCTAAATACACCTGGACAATACCTGACTTATTCTCCCTATCTCTCAGTACAATCGCGGTTTACAGTATTTGTTCCAAATTGTTGGAGTGTAGATTGCCAAAAACCTTGCAGATTCCTAATTTGAGATTTTTTACAAAAATATTTTCCAATTGATGATTTAAGTGCGGCATCTGGGAACAATCTATGGAAATCAGATTTTTGTTCGGTACTTAGCACTTACTAAGCGCTTAAGAAAAGAATATAAATCTGTTTAAAATACTGTCCCATTTTAGCAAAACCACCCGTGAATAAAAAACTAGAAACTTTAAAAGTATTTATCCTATTTTAGAGAAAAAATACCCGAAATAATCTGAATAAAACCAGTAATCAATAACACAGGTATTTATCGCTCTTTCAACTGAGAGATAGATTTCTCATAGCTTTATTTCCCCAATTTTTAACAATCTAAATGCGGCTTGAAAAAGCCGGATTTTGGTATGGAATAAAAAACTTACCTACACTTGCAGTATCTATAAAAATGCCTAACTCTAAAATTCAAAAAGACCTTCGTCATAACTTGACCGTCAATGTTGTTGAAAGTGCATTTTTTGGTTTAGGAGCTGGTTTTGCCTCCTATATCACGATTATCCCTCTATTTGTTAGTGGTTTTACCAATTCTGCATTGCTCATCGGTCTGATCCCAGCTATTCCGCGTTTAGGTTGGCAACTACCTCAGCTATTAACAGCTGATAGAATAGCTCGATTACAGTATTACAAACCAACTGTAATGTGGTTGACAATTCACCAGAAACTTCCTTTTTTAGGATTAGCACTGGTTGCTTTGTTAGAGCTAAAACTCAATCACCAAACTATCTTATATTTGACATTCGCCATCCTCATTTGGCAGGGACTAGGTAGCGGATTTAGCGCTCCTGCTTGGCAAAGTATGGTTGCTAAAATTGTTCCATCGGGAAGGCTTGGCATTTTTTACGGTGCTTTAGCTGCGGCTGCTAATCTGATGAGTATCATTGGTGCTTTGAGTGCTGGTTTACTGCTCAAGCAAATTGCCCAGCCATTTAACTTTGTTCTCTGTTTTTTGTGTGCCAGCGTTGCGATGGCTCTATCTTGGTTTTTTATGTCTAGGACGCGAGAGCCAGTAGACAACTCATTATCGACCATTGAAACTAGACGTGAATTTTGGGACAGTCTTAATGTGATTCTCCGGTGCGATAAGAATTTTCGTTACTTTGCGATCGCACGTATGCTTTCACAATTAGCCCTAATGCCACTTCCCTTCTATACACTCTATGCCGTATACCATCAAGGCATGGGAGAAGCATCTATTGGGTTAATTACTGGTGTGCTGATGGGAACGCAAACTATTGCTGGATTGGTTTTGGGTTGGGTAGGCGATCGCTGGGGTAACAAGTTGGTCTTGGAAGTTGGTTCTGTTGTTTGTGCTTTCAGTGCGGTTCTAGCTGGGCTAGCAACAAATGTAAACTGTTTTTACTTGGTATTTATAGGAGCGGGAATAGGTATGAGCGCTCTGCAAAATATTGCTGCGGTAATGACCTTAGAGTTTGGTAATCAGCGCCAACGACCAGCCTATATTGGTCTTGGTAATACCCTTATTGCCCCTGCCACAATCCTTTCTCCCCTTTTAGGTGGATGGATAGTGGATAATATTGACTATAGAACTGCCTTCTTGGTGGCAGCTATAGGTGGATTAGTTACAGCACTAGTTTTGCACGTAGGAGTGCGCGATCCACGTTATCTGGAACAAAATTTTAGTACCCATTCAGTTGAAGTTTTGCCTGAACAGTAAGCATTTACTCCTCCCAAGCCAGAGTGCGTTTCACTGCTTTTTGCCAAGTATCAAAGTTAGATAATGGCTTATCGCTCCTCGGTTCAAACACACGCTCAATTTGCCGTTGCTGCACCAGCGCTTCGTAGCTCTCCCAAAATTCTATAGCTAAACCTGCTGCAAATGCTGCACCCTGAACGGTCGTATCGCGCATTATCGGACGTTCAACTGGAATACCTAATACATCAGCCTGGAATTGCATCAAAAAATTATTTTCGCAAGCACCACCATCTACGGTTAATCGACCAACTGGAGTACTGCTAGATGAATTAATTGCCTGTACTACTTCCACAACTTGATACGCGATCGCTTCTAACACGGCGCGTACTAGATGCTCTGGTTGGACACTGGCGGTAATGCCGAAAAAGGCTCCCCTAGCACTCATATCCCAATAGGGTGCCCCCAGTCCACTAAATGCAGGCACAAAGTAGACTCCGCCATTATCTGTCACCTGATTTGCCATCGTTTCACTTTCAGCAGCAGTTTTAATCAGCTTGAGGCGATCGCGCAACCATTGAATACAAGCTCCACTGGTAAACATACTACCTTCTAAGGCATAACCTACATCCAATGCTCCCCTTGGATTTGCTTGTGTCCATGCCACCGTAGAAATAAGTTGATGGTGCGAGCGCACAATTCGATTGCCTGTGTGAGCTACCAAAAAGCTACCAGTTCCGTAAGTACATTTCATCAAACCGGGGCGATCGCAACCATGACCAAATAAAGCTGCTTGTTGATCTCCCAAGATCGCAGTAATCGGAATTTCAGCGCCCAACAAAGTAGCATCAGTAACTCCAAATACTCCTAAACTAGGCTGAATCTTGGGCAAAATATGAGCCGGAATTTGAAACAAATTTAGTAAATTATCATCCCACTCACAGGTTTTGAGATTCATCAACATTGTTCGGCTGGCGTTGCTGTGGTCAGTAGCATGGACTTTCCCACCTGTAAGATTCCACAGCACCCAGGTATCAATAGTGCCAGCTAAGACATTGTTTAGGTTAACGTCTGTAAACTTATCTAATAGCCACCTAAGTTTGGTAGCAGAGAAATAGGCATCAATGATTAATCCAGTGCGATCGTAAATTTCATCAGCGTAGCCTTGCTCTTGTAACTGGTGACAAAGGGGAGCAGTGCGGCGATCTTGCCAAACGATCGCTCTATGGAGTGGTCTACCAGTAGTTTTGTCCCAAATCAAGCAGGTTTCACGCTGTACAGTTAGTCCCAATGCTGCGATCGTTGATGGAGCAATGCGGGCATTTTCAATTGCGGTTTCTATCACCCAACACGTATCTTGCCAGATTTGTTGAGCATCGTGTTCTAACCATCCAGGTTGAGGATAATACTGAGTTAGTTCTTTGTATGCCTGCCCAACAATCTTGCCGTCTGCGTTAAACACAAAGGCGCGGTTGCCTGTCGTACCTAAGTCCAGTGATAAGATGTAACCCGATGATGGAGTTGTGTTGCCAAATGTGTGCATAGCTGATTTGACATGTTGCGTAGGTGTAGCCCGCCGTAGGCATCGCGGTTTTAGCAATACATATCAAATTAGATATACATTATTTTGGGTACATTTTTAAATTCTGCAATGCCTACGGTGGTCACTGAGCTTTGTCGAAGTGCGGGTTAGACCTGCACGTTGCGTTTTTGTAACCTACAAAGTTAATTCCCATAACAAATTACCCATAAGTAATTAATCAGAATCTTTCAATATCATGTGTTTTTTTAAGTCAAAACTAATTATCCCTTCTTCTTGTAATTTACCGAGCAATCGTGTAATTGTTACCCTAGTGGTACAGCAAGCGCTAGCAAAATCTTCGTGAGTGAAGCGAACACTTAGGCGAGTTCCCTCCGGCACAGCTTCACCAACTTCCTGCTTCAAAAGTTGTAATAGATGCTGCAAGCGCTCTTGTACTCGTCGCCTTCCAGAAATGGCTAGAAAAGATTCTGTTTGCTGTAACCTCTGATTCATTTTTGGTAAAAGGATATGGCTCAGAGTTGGGGAATTTGCGATCTCTGCCGAGTAAATTGACACCAGATCGACATCCGAAAGGGCTGTTGCTTGGTAAATATTAAGAGATGTTAAACTAGAGCCAAAAACCATTCCTGCTGTTGCCAATCCTATTAAAACTTCTTCACCCGTTTCACAGTAGGTATTAAGTTTAACTAAACCCTGACAAACATAAAAAATTACTAATGGGTTAAGGGAAATAGTTTCTCCTTTAGAATATTTATGTACGGGGCGATCTTTGAACAAGTCGCGGTCATTCTTGACTATTCCTGATTCTAAATACTGACGATCACTAATATTACGCACCATCCAGCGCAGAGAGATTGCCTTACCTTGCTGATTGCGGACAACTTTCACTGTCAAAGCTGCATCAAAGGACTCACTATGACGTTTTTGCAAGCGTACCAATAACTCTTTAACTCTATCTGATTCAGATAATTGGATGAGTTCGCAGCGAACCTGTTGACGTTCTCCTAGAGGAACAAAGTTCATCATTGGTTTACCCACCAAAAAATGCTTTGAAACATTGAGTAACCTCGCTGCGGTATGGTTAGCTTCTTGAATGATTCCTTCTGTATTAGTCACTAAATAGGCATCAGGCGCAAACTCGAATAATTCTTGATAATGTTGGCGTTCTGCTTCTAGCCAATTTCGTGTTTCTAATAGTTCCTCATTTTGCTGATACAGTTCTTGTGCCGCTAGCTGTACTATCTTTAAAGTGTTATGGAGTTCCTTTAAAGCTTGCGGCTGTAGATCCGTTGGAATCCAAGGTAATACACTAGCGGTTTGGTATAAATCTGCTAAACGCTTGTGCAATATTTCTGTACGTTGGATAAATTTTTCTATGTTCACCTTAAATCACCGCTACTTGTTTGCAGAGGTTGAGCAAAAAAAATCTACTAATAAGAAATTATGAAGTGTCTTATTGACACTTATAAGCATTTGTATTATTTATTACTATTAAGTCTACGGTATTGTTCTAGTTATTACGTCTACCTTTGGTGGGACAATTCGGTAAAATCAGCCAATACGAGCAATAGGAGGTCCCAATTTGGTGACCTAAAATTAGGCTCATTTATCACCAAACTAATAAGTCAGTAAAAATTATGACTAGTAGACAAATTAGATAAGACAGCATAACCAGAAAAACCTCGTTCTCAAACTGAATTTCTCACTATTGTTTAAGCTACTTTGTCATTCCCCCAATGAATGATTTAGTGTTAATGATAATTGTTTTCAATATTACCTACAATAACTAATAATATTTTCCCCGACTTCCATCACAAGAATCAAGCCACTACTACCAAAGACATATAATCTAAGTTAAGTTTGTTTATGCTTATGAATACATTGATTGGTAACAAACTTCACAACAAGATAACAAGATTAAGATTTTCAACCTTCTGTAAAAAGTTAGGAATCAAAGTCTTCCGATCTTAAAATCAATTATGGAATTCTGTAGCACAAGCAAAAGAAAACTGAAGTCTGCCAGTCATATAAAATACCAAACGGAATTCTAATTACTGAATTCTGTTTGGTAAATTAAAAATATGCGTATAGAAAATCACATAACAACTTAACAATTATCCGCCTCTTTAGTTAGAGGATAAATGAAGCAGTCAGCTGATGTAATTTAACAATGCGTAACAGCTAATCAACGCGCAAGTTATAAGGAGTGATGGGTGAGGTGTCAATACTATAAAATCTCGTCACTCCCTTTTATTTGCTTCAATTTACAGCGCTTTTGAAGTAATTGAACTGCACTGTCCTATTCTCAACTCCCTGTCTCAGTTGTGGTGTAAATACCTAAAATCTGCTGTATTAACTTAACGGATGCCATCATTATCAATGGCGCTGTAGCTATCGCTGGGGAAAAGCCCTAACCAGGGGTCAGAACTAGGAGTTAAAAATAGTTGGGCGTATACTTGCTCATTTAGGGCTTCCACACTGCTTGTTTGCTTTCCTTGCATAAACCATTGATGAATTTGGCTGTGTAGCATATACTCATTTCTGACTGTATCTAAAGCCATTGTGGTTTCAAATTTTTTCACTATTATCGACAAATTATCTTCTTTCGTCTTGGCAGGCTGAGACTTTTTAGCTCTGATTAAAGAGATACTATTTTGATCTAGCTTGACATCGGTGGCATAGAGTTGAGCGATTTTGTTCCAGACTTCCTGGTCGGTAATTTCAGCTAAAGCATTTTGATTCCGTTCAGCATCAGACTGAAAAGCACTCAGCATTGGCGTTTCAACTCTCATCTTAGAAACTGCTAAAGAACTTGCTCTTTCTGCCGTAGGTGGCTGACTGGGATTGCTCGGAACTTTCACCAACTTAGGGGGAGACTGGATACCCAGACGGGATAAATCTGCAACCCATTGGGCTTGGATAGAGTTTAGACGATCGCTGTGGTATTTTCTTAAAAAAGCCTCGCGATCGCTTTTTGCAAGTTTGCTATAATTTTTTACCGCTACTTCAGCCTGCTGTAAGGCATCATGTAAAAATAACTTGAACAATTTGCTGAATGGTAAGATGATCAGAATGTAACCGAATTAAAGGCTTATATGTCTGATAAGCAGGTAGTAGAAAGCATTCAAGACAAGTACGATTCGTTATCGCCTTATTTGAATGAGAAAACACGGCGTATTTGGGCAGCAATTGAAGCCCGAAGCCTGGGCTGGGGAGGCGTGAGTCAGGTTGCGCTCGCAACTGGACTATCCCGGACTACAATCCATGCTGGGATACGGTTATTGTTAGACGCTTCGGGGGAAAAAACCTCGAATGATGATAGTAATCGAATTCGTTCGTCAGGTGCTGGACGTAAACTACTTGAAGAAAAAGACGCAATGCTGCTATCAGATTTAGAATCGCTGATTGAACCAGTGACACTGGGAGACCCAGAATCTCCTCTAAAATGGACTTCTAAAAGTGTTGTGAAACTGGCTGCGGCATTAAACATTGGGGGACATAGGACTAGTCCTAAAAGTGTTTATAACTTACTTGAATCGCTTGGCTACAGCTTACAATCAAATCGTAAAACCCGTGATGGCTCATCTCATCCAGATAGAGATGATCAGTTTTTACATATTTCCAACCAAGTCTTGCACTTTCAATCCCAGAACGAACCCGTAATTCAGTTGATACAAAAAAAAAGAATTAATTGGAGATTTTAAAAATTCTGGAACCGAGTGGTGTGAAAAGGAACAGCCAATTGAGGTGAAAATGCATGATTTTGTTGACCCCAAGTTGGGCAAGGCAATTCCCTACGGAATTTATGACTTAACCTCAAATCAAGGATGGGTAAATGTTGGCATTGACCACGATACCGCAGAGTTTGCAGTCGAGTCTATTCGTCATTGGTGGTACTCAATGGGTAAACAAGTTTATCCCAGCAGTGAGCATATAATGATTACGGCTGATTGCGGTGGTAGCAATAGTTATCGCTCACGATTGTGGAAATTGAAGTTACAAGAATTAGCAACTGATACTGGTAAAACTATTCATGTGTGTCATTTTCCTCCAGGCACAAGTAAATGGAATAAGATTGAGCATCGCTTGTTTTGTCACATTACCCAAAACTGGCGAGGCAGACCATTAACTAGCTTGCAAGTTGTGATTAATCTAATTCGCAATACTACCACCACACAAGGATTAGAAGTTGAAGCTAGATTAGATCCAAATCTCTACAAAACGGGAATCAAGGTTACAGACCAAGAGCTTGATACTATCGCAATCGAACGAAATTCTTTTCATGGTGAGTGGAACTATATTATCAAACCCAAAGTAGTCAGTTAATTGTTCAATTTATTTTTACATAACTCCTAACTGAAGTAAAAATGCTTTGGGACTATATAATCCTGGAATTGCGTCGATTGGACGACCCGATGCATCTAATATATAGTGAATGCTATTGCCTGTAATTGTCCGCTCCAACTTGCGTCCATCGCCAAAATCAATAGTTACTTTGGGTACAGGACGCACCGATTGCCAGTGCAAAATAAAGTGGTCTTGAAGCAGCTTAGAAATTTCACTATTAGGATACAGCGCTACCCTGAAAAACCTACTATTGGCACAACTCAAATCCTGATCCAGTCTGCCCAGCAACCGCAGAGATAAAATAGGTTTACCACTAGTTCTAGCAGCAGCTTTAGCTTGTTCTATGTCAGTGTACCAGTACAGGCGAGAGGCATAACAATCTCGTTGTTGACAGAGTTCGTCTAAAGCTACCCGAAGTGCAGGAGAAGGTAGAACTGCATCTGAAGAATTAATACTTAGCGTATTCCTATGAGATTTGAGAAATAGTTGTAACCCGTTTGGTCCTTGTTTCCGAAGTACAGAAACTTCTTGAGATAGCTTGGAGATTTCAGCTACAGGAGTTTGAGCATCAGCCGTCTGCAAAAAACTGAAGCTGACTAGCATGAGCGCGAAAGGATATTTGAAGGTTCTAAATCTCATATATTTCCAGAAAAATAGGGGCGTGGGTATCGTTATTCCTAACTAGAGAAGTCTAGTCTAAGTTGTAAGAATCCTCAGATGCTCTGAAAGTTTCAGGTGGGATCGTAAAGCTTAAAATCTCAACATAAGCTCAAAAAATTATCACTTGATTGCTAGCTAGTCCCTCTGATACAAAAGGGATGCGGCTTTAGGATGTATGGAGATAAACGAATAGTATCTATTACTGAACGTATACACGTATTTATTTACAGAAGCTACTTCATAAAGCTCAGGTTTTATTAAAAATTCATATACTTTCTGCTTTAGTTACTTAAATATGCGACTTTAGAGTTGATTTCTTATAAACTAGCTTTATTAAAAAATCAGTAGTATTCCTCTTTTAGTAATAGGTCAAATACAACTAAAGTATAAATGGTTGTGCTGGCTTAGTTGATAACAAAAACGTCAGCTATTTCAGGTGTATCTATTTGCTAACTCTCTAACAGACTGATTCAGCAGTCTTTAAATACCCATTCTCTTTTTATTAAAGAGAAATTTACATCATCCTTAACTTATAGGGTATTTAATTCGGTACGCTTAAGCTTTTTTAGATAATTAATTTACTAGTAAGTTCTAGTATTCATTCACTTATAAAACCCGATAAGCCGGTTTTGTAGGAAAAATTGCCATAATTTACATCCTAAAGCTACGGTTTATTTCTAACTAGGAGCAAGCACAACTCCTTGAAAAGTTGAATATTTACCAACCCATTTTGCAAATCTCCATGCAACAATATTTTTCTCATATACTCATACTGGCATTAGGAACAACTTCGACTTTGATGATTACTCCATGTCAAGGTCAAACTCCGGTAAAGCCCAACAATCAAAATACTGAGAATATTAGTTCCGTATCTTCAAATTCACCTTCGGCTATTCCATTGAGTGATTCTGCCAATTCTACTAATAACAAACCAACTATCCTCTCTGAGGTAAGCAATAACTCTTCTGCTGCTAATGCAAATATAACTGCAACAAAGCCAAAGCCACGGCTTCCTATATTCAGCAGAATTTTTCCCACACCTTCGATGCAGCAATAATCAACGGGTAATATTTACAGGA
Organism: Nostoc punctiforme PCC 73102; assembly: GCF_000020025.1. GTDB lineage: Bacteria > Cyanobacteriota > Cyanobacteriia > Cyanobacteriales > Nostocaceae > Nostoc > Nostoc punctiforme. Next base: position 1,938,852 of record NC_010628.1, read on the forward strand.
TGTTCAACTTTATTTAGTGAAAATATGACTCCAGCAACAGAGATTCTAATTGTTCTCTTTTGCTGGGGTGAGAAGAATCTCATCCATAGCGGTTCTCGTTTGTATGCAATATACTCTGTGGTCTCACTTCCATTTTTCTCTTTTAAAAGAAGAGAAGATTTGAGTGTTATCCCTCAACACAACAAAGGTTGGGGCTAGGGTCTATATTGAACTCAACTGAGAACCGCTATATATGTGAGGCATACCCTGATTTACTTTATGCTTGCACTTGAAAGAGCAATAAACCAAACCATTGATTTGGATCTGTTTATACTTGAAGAGATAATAAACTTTATGCAGTGAGTTACTGCTTGATAGTATCGAGGTCAAATTTGGGGGAGATTTCGGTGAGAATAGTCTCACTTAGTGCAAAATTCACATTGAAATAAAGGATAATCCCCTAATAGCTGATTCGCGCTACTTTCCAACATACCTGCACACGCATCAATCAGTAGGTAGTGCAGGGGATAGCTTAAATAAGGTTTGAAAAATAGCCTCTTTTTTCCTAAATTTGCTCGATTTGGATCTCACAGTCTGCTCCCACAGTAATTATGCTATTTTCTGGAAAAGCATTCCAGTTACCTATAAATAGAGGTTCAGATGCAATAATTACAGAATTTGAAAAAGTAGGATCGTCTCGAACCCAATAAAGAGATGGAGCCAGAGAAGTTGTAGCAAATCGAGAAGCGATCAGGCGATGTCCGTCACTAAATATTACATTGATTGAAGCTTCTACTTGATAGCGCTTTGCCATCTCTAATAGTGTTAATAATGTAGTACGTAAAGCATACTCTGGAGGCCGATGTTTGTTAATTTGACTTTGTGAAAGTAACAATGCAAAAATGTGTTCGGAGTCAGTATTGCCATTAATTTTTTCGTAAAAATCTTGAGTTAAAGTGCTACGGATTTTTCTGTGTAATGTTTTATGGAAATTTTCAATTCTTCCATCGTGAATAAATAGCTGTTGTTGATGTTTAAAAGGCTGACAGTTAGCAAAATCTACGGCTTGTTCGGATGTAGCACTGCGGACATAAGCAAGTACACACTTGGATTCAATGTAACGGCTGAGACTGAGCAAGTTTATGTCATTCCAAATAGGTAGCGTATTTTTGTAAGTAAATGGTTCGATATCTTTTTGGCTATGATACCAACCCACACCAAAACCATCTGCATTTACTGCCCCAGAAGTCATTTCGCGGGGTTTATAACTCTGAACGATGAGTGAGTGTTCTGGTTTATACAAAAGATGCTCTAAAGAAACAGGCGAACCAAGGTAAGCAAGTAAACGGCACATGATGAATATTCCACCTTTTATTAACACAATTATTGGGCAACAGCCTTACCCGCTTTTATTCGCCATCATTAGTGGTTCCCACTTATATGGTTTTCCGTCACCTGATTCTGATTATGACTTGCGTGGGGTGCATATTTTACCAGTTGAAGAAGTTGTAGGATTAGAAACTGGGAATGAAACTATTGAAGTTTCAGAAATTCGCGAAGCTTTAGAAATTGATTTAGTAACTCATGATGTCAAAAAATTCTTTTTGATGCTGCTTAAAAAAAATGGCTACGTATTAGAACAACTATACTCACCTTTAGTATTAACAACTTCACCCGAAGCCGAGGAATTAAAATTTATTGCCAAAGGTTGCATTACCCGTAACCATTATTACCATTATATTGGTTTTGCAGCAACACAATGGAAACTTTTTGAAAATGAACGCACGTATCGGTTAAAGCCTTTGCTTTATGTTTATCGAGTTTTATTGACAGGGATTTATTTGATGCAAACAGGTATAGTCGAAGCTAACCTAATGAAATTAAATGAGGTTTTCAATTTACCATATATTCACGATTTAATTACCCAAAAGATAGCAGGTAAAGAAAAATCTGTTGTGTCAAATGTTAATGTAGATTTTCATCAAATAGAATATGAACGTCTGCGTCATAAGTTGCAGGAAGTATACGAATCTAGCCGATTACCTGAAGTACCTTCAGCGAATGCGGCTTTACATAATTTGCTAGTACGCCTGAGAACTAATGTAAAATTACGGAAATAAGTTTTATTTGTAAATCTTGTTTGAAAATATTTTTCTTACTTTCATGACTTCCAACTAAAAAAATATCCAATTTGTAGGATGTATTAAATATAAGCAGGTAATACACCGCGATATATAAACTAAAGGCACCCTACAAATATCGGATAATTTATTTTTTGGCATTCCCTTAACTATTAATTTCTAACTTTTTTACAACTTTAAATTCCAAGCAGCAAAAGCTAAGGTACCCCAACCAGCGAGAAAGGCTACACCGCCTAGTGGTGCGATCGCTCCCAAGGACTTAATACCAGTTAAGCTAATGGCATACAAGCTACCTGAGAAAATAGCAATGCCAGCGAGAAACAGCCATCCGCTAGCGATGAGAGTGGGTTGAGGGGACTCAGTGCGACTAATTAGTATTGCTACTAGAAAAAGTGCCAGAGCATGATACATTTGGTAACGAGCGCCAGTTTCAAAAATTTCTAGCGATCGCTCACTAATTTTTTCCCGCAAGGCATGGGAAGCAAAAGCACCAGCAGCAACTGATAAACCGCCTAAAATGGCAGCTATGCTCAAAAAAATCTGCGTCATTAGACCTAGCCGTAAGTTAATTATTAGTCATTATTCATTGGTCATTAACAAAGGACAAATGACTAATGACTAATGACAATTAAACATCAAAATGATATGATACGGCCCCTTCTTCGTTCACCTTAAAGTTTGCATTGAATTCTTTAGCTTTTTCGTCTAAATACTGTCTAGCGTGGGCTGCGGGTAGTTGTGACTTCATTGCAAAGCCTAAAACAGTTACACGCCCATGATTTTCTTGTAGCATCCCATAAAAAATCGATTGCAGGCGATCGCTAACTTGTTGATTAAGCGCCTTTTTCTCTTGCCGGCTTTGACGGTATAATCCTAATGTTAACCATGTGCCCAGTGTTAGGCTAGGAACGCCAAAAATTAGATGTTCTACCGCATTATTATCAATTACAGGGGTATCTGTTGGTGCTGCAAACTCAATCGAGCCATCCCAGGATAAGGGTAGCGTAATTGATTTTTCCATAGTCGTTTTATTAAATACCTCTGCTGCTGATAGCATTACAAACATGAATCCGAATGTCAGTAGCCAACCGGCAGCCAATTTTTCAGCAGTTTTCATAGTTCCACTTCAAATTTGAACTTTGCTAGCGATTTTAACCTGACTTTCGCAAAGGTTCTACTATCTCGATCTACTCCCTCCGATGGTTTTTTAGCTTTTGTAACGAAATTTTTGCCTACCTTGCTAGTGGTAGCCTGTCAAAAAACAACCGAAAGGTACGGCTTGTTCGTAGTTTGCGCTGTCTTCGCTAAAGTGCAAACTACGAAACTATCAAATTAAATTTGACAGACTAATAATATTTATCCTACTTGCGTGTAGCTTCCAGTAAGCGAGAAAAATAGAAGCGAGTCTTCGTCATCGCCTTTCGTTGCAATGAAAAGCCATTACTTTCCAAGATTCTTACCACATCAGCCTCACGATGCAAATATGCACGAGTCGCTTTGCTTGGCCCGGGAAAGAAACTGCCAATTTTCTTGAGTATACTCAGGGCACAGGTCTTTGGCGCAAAACTGAGAATTATCCGTGACTGTGCTAAAGAACAGAGATGAGATATCATCTCATCGGCTTTTTCTTGAGGATAGTGGATGAGAACATCCAAGCAAATAACGGTATGGTAACTACCGCTCAACGATTCCAAGTCCTGCACGGCAAAAGTGGGATTTTCATCATTTCCCAAGGTTTGCTTGGCTCTATCCTTGCCTTCTTCCACCATTTTTTCAGAAATATCAGTCGCATAGACTTTGGCACCATCTACCGCCAGAGGGATGCTGAGACTACCAACACCACACCCAGCATCGCAGATTGATAGCTCTGGTAAATTGTTATCAGCCTTCAACCAGCCGAGAACTGTATCCACAGTTTGCTGGTGTCCATTGCGAATGTCTAGTTGGACTTTGTTGACTTCGCCATCGCCGTAGATTCGCTTCCAACGGTCAAAGCCTGTGGAATTGAAATACTCACGAACAATCGTTTTATCGTCGGCTACGTTCATAAACTCTGATTTTTAGGGGTTCCCAATGCTTAAAATTATCATTGATAGGAACCCATAAGAGCGGTCTTCCAGATTTTTCTAGATGATAGTTTGCCTATATGCAAGGATACTTGTATGCATAGAGAAGTTAAAGTAGCGATCGCTGACGACGAGAGAATGCGTAAATTCTAAAGTTGCTCTTTAGACAATAATGGCTCAAATGACTTTTTCATCAATATAAAGAGCAACGCTAATTTAATTAACCCTTCTGCACGGAGTCTTTTTGCTAATGCAGATTCTCCTGTTTCTAAACGTAATCTTTCCGCATACTCAAAACGTTGCTACATATCAGCATCAATTTCTTCTTTATGTTCCCAATAATAAGCTAAAGGAGAATAAATCTGGCTCATTCTCAAATGTGGATATTGAAAATGCAATTTTTCTGGACTCCAACCATAAGCATGAATGAAAGTAATTAATCCCACAACTTTCATAGATATTCCTTTAATGATTTGTTGCGATCGCTCTAGAAATGGTCTTATATCGGCAACAATAATCTGAACCTGCTCTGCATTTAACTGCCCTACTTGAGTTACTTTACTGTCACCATAGGCAGTGAGATTCATTTCAATTTTGTTCGAGTTCCTGGGGGTGGGTTCCTCTGCCGTTGCTCACAGTAGGTAAAAATTTTGCTTGATATCGTGGCTATGAACTTGGCTATTCGTGTTTAGAACTCGAAAATTCGTGTTTAGAACTCGGAAATTCATGTTCAGAACTCGGCCGTTCATGTTCGGAACCCGGCCGTTCGTGTTCAGAACCCGGAAGTTCATGTTCGGAACTCGGAAGTTCATGTTCGGAACTCGGAAGTTCATGTTCGGAACTCGGAAGTTCATGTTCGGAACTCGGCCGTTCGTGTTCGGAACTCGGATCATCAAAATTTGTAGGGTAGACAGTATTCTGAATTGGTGTCAACTTAACGTGAAATCGGCGGTTAGAAACCGCGTCTACACAGGTAAAACCCACGGAGGTGGGTTAAAAAACCTTAATTTACTCTTAGCCTACGGAGGTGGGCTTTGTTTGTATCTCAATTCTTGTAACAAATATTCTATAAATGTTTTCATCTCAGACGATAGGGAGAAATAACGATAAGCTTCTGCGGAAGTTTCATTTTTCTCCGAAGATAGCAAAACTTTTTTATGCAGCAAGAAAAATTTACTCAAACTATTGTTAATTTTTGTAAAATTGAAGTCTTCAAGACTAGAAACCTGATATCTAGATAGCTAAACTAACAAACAGTGCATCTGTACTGTTAATTATTAAAAGTAGATGTGGCGCTATAGCCTGAATGATCCCAGTACAACTTATCCTCAAAAACTTTCTTAGTTACCGTGATGCAACTTTAGATTTTCGTGGTTTGCATACGGCTTGTATTTCGGGTTCCAATGGTGCGGGTAAATCCTCGCTTCTGGAAGCAATCACTTGGGCAATTTGGGGTGAAAGCCGTGCCACTGCTGAAGATGATGTCATCTATTCTGGCGCGAAAGAAGTTCGGGTTGATTTTACTTTTCAAAGTAACCAGCAAAAATATCGGGTGATTCGTACCCGAATTCGGGGAGGTACTAGCGTTCTTGAATTTCAAATAGAAATCCCATCTGGGTTTCGCTCACTTACTGGCAAAGGGGTAAGAGCAACCCAAGATTTGATTTTAGAACACATCAAGCTCGATTACGATACTTTTATTAACTCTGCCTACTTACGTCAAGGCCGTGCAGATGAGTTCATGCTCAAGCGCCCCACGGAACGCAAAGAAATTTTAGCAGAGTTATTGAAACTCAATCAGTATGATGATTTGGAAGAACGAGCAAAGGAATCTTCTCGTCAGTTCAAAGCGCGAGCAGTAGAGTTAGAGCGTTCTTTAGAGTCGATTAAAATTCAGTTGCAACAACGCGAGACAACCGAAGCGCAAAGAGTCGAGTTAGAAGCCGAACTCAATCAACTGCAACAAGTACAAGCTTTTGATAATATTCAATTACAAAGTTTGCAAGTTGTCCAGCACCAGCGCCAAAATTGGGAACAACAACTCAGCTTTGTGAAGCAGCAATACCAAAATCTTACCCAAGATTGCGATCGCCTCCAACAAGAACAATCAGCTATTGGCTCTCAGCTATCAGATTTAGAAAAAATACTACACCAAGAAGCTGAAATTAAAGCTGGATACACCCAATATCAAAGTCTACAATCTCAAGAAGAAGCCTTTGCTGCCAAATTTGAAGAATACACCCGCGCCCAACAGACTCGCCAACAAAAGCAACAACACCTTACCAAACAAATTCACGAAATCGAACGGCAACTGCAACAAGCCCAAGCGCAGTTAGAAGCTTTGCACCAACAAGAGCGAGATATTCAGCAAACTCTAACTAAATCAGGTGAAGTAGAAGCTGCTTTGTCACAATTAGCCGCAGCCCGTCACCATGTTGCTCGTCTGGATCAACTGCAAATGCAAGTGACTCCGTTGTTGCAACAACGAGCAACTTTACAAAGCCAACTCGATCGCACTCATGCTGGTTTAGTAGCGCGACTCGAACAACTCCAAAGTACTGAGAACCAATTGCAACGCCAGCAGCACCGCCAACCGCAATTGCAACAAGCCGTGATGGATGTAGCAATCCAGATTGAGGAACTGGAGAAAAAGCGGGTTTATCTGCAACGAGTGCAGGAAAAAGGGCATGAAAGGCGACACTTTATCGAACGTCTGCAAGCTCATCAACGTGACTATGAAAAGCTACTGGGAGAATTAGAGCAGAAATTACAAATGCTCCAAAATCCTGAAGCTCTTTGTCCATTGTGCGAACGTCCTTTAGACGAACATCACTGGAGCCGAGTGGTGGAAAAAACCCAGGCTGAGTTAGAGGATACCCAAGGGCAGTTTTGGGTAGTGCGGGAACAAATGGCTGTATCAGACAGAGAAATACAGGTGCTTAGGCAGGAATATCGGGAAATTTCCCAACAATTAGCGAGTTACGATGGTTTACGCGAACAGCGAGGACAGTTGGCCGCACAGTTAGAAGCGACAACTGATGTGCAACAACAGTTACAACAAATTGCTGCTGAAAAACAACATTTAGAGCGATCGCTCCAAGCTGGTGATTACGCTCCCGATAAACAAGCCGAACTCCGGCAGTTAGACCAATATCTGCAACAAGCTAATTATAATGAACAAGACCACGCCCTCGCCCGGAGTGAAGTTGAGCGGTGGCGATGGGCAGAAATTAAACAAGGGCAGATTAAAGATGCTACTAAGCGACAAGCGCAACTATTAGCCCGAAAACCAGAATTACAATCCCAAATTGCTCAATTACAAGTCAGAATCCAGCAGGATCAGACTGATTCTGAATGTGCTAAACAAATTGCGGCTCTTGAACGTCACATTACCGAAATTGGCTACAGTTCCGAGCAGCACAACAATCTGCGTATAGCTGTCCGCCAAGCTCAATCCTGGCATTTGCGGTATCAACAACTGCTATCAGCCCAGCAGCAGTATCCCCAACTCCAGACGAGATTGCAAGAGTTAGAGGAATCCAGAAGCGCCAGAGTAACGGAGCGGCAAAAACTTGGCGGCCAAATTGAAAGCATTATCCAGCAATTACAAGCAACAGCTAACCCATCTGCCCAAATTCAAGCTTTAGAGCAGCAGTTAGCAATCCGCAGACGGCAACTCGATGAGCAAATTGCCAAATTAGGGCGTTTGGAACAGCTGGCGCTTCAACTGGAAACGCTGCAAATTCAGTACGAACAACAGCACCAGCAATTACAATCTTGTAAGCAGGAGTATCGTGTTTATCAGGAATTAGCGCAAGCTTTTGGTAAAAATGGTATCCAAGCACTGATGATTGAGAATGTGTTACCGCAACTGGAAGCCGAAACAAATCAACTACTTTCGCGGTTGAGTGGGAATCAGTTTCATGTACAATTTATTACTCAAAAAGCTGGACGTAGTGCTAAATCAACCAAGAAAAATGCCAAGCTGATAGACACCCTAGATATTTTAATCGCCGATTCTAGAGGAACGCGATCTTATGAAACTTACTCTGGTGGAGAAGCCTTTAGAATTAACTTTGCCATCCGTTTAGCCCTGGCGAAATTATTAGCGCAACGGGCAGGGGCGGCGTTGCAATTGTTGATTGTGGATGAAGGTTTTGGTACACAGGATGCCGAAGGATGCGATCGCTTGATTGCAGCGATTAATGCGATCGCCTCCGATTTTGCCTGCATCCTCACTGTCACCCACATGCCACACCTCAAAGAAGCTTTCCAAGCCCGGATTGAGGTGAATAAAACTCAAGAAGGTTCGCAGTTGAGTTTATCAATTTAATTGAATTTTACCCGTGCATCCAGACCATAGGAGCGAAGCATTTTCGTTAGGGTTTCGGCTTGTGCGCGATCGCTAAATGCTCCAGCATTCACATAATCCCCTAGATGGGATTGCTCTGTAACCGCATTGGGTATATATTGTTGTACCTTACTCAGAGTATCGTTATTCGAAATTGGCACTATTACTCTGTAAGGATTACTAGCAACTAATGTGTTGCCATTAGTCCCTGGTACAGCATAGGCAGTAGCAGGAGGTAATACATAGCGATTATTTTCAGGTGTAGCATAGCCAGTATTAACAGGTACTAGATAGCGAGTTTCAGGTAATACAGAGCCATTAGCCTCAGTATAATTGCCCCCAGTTGAGCTATCTAACCCTAATGCTTGCCAAGTTTGCCAATCTACATTTCCAGTAACATTAAGTCGAGAATATTGCTGGAATGCAATCACGGTTTCTTTGGTGGAATCGCTGAAAAAGCCATCAGGATTGGTATTAGAGAAACCCAACTGCGATAAACGCTCTTGAACTAATGCGACATTATCTCCGCGATCGCCTAGAGTCAGATAATCTCTGCTCGGTTGTTGAGTAATAGATCCACCAGTTGAGACTCTACGTACTGCATCTAAAACTTGAGCATTGGCAATGCCGTTAACAGGTAGGCGGTAATTTCGCTGGAATTTGATTACAGCATCTCTAGTCATTGGGCCAATCTTCCCAGTAGGACTAGTATTAAAATAACCTAGCTGCTGCAAGCGCCCTTGTAGTTCTCTCACTTGTTGAGTTGAGAGACTCGATCTAGTCTGAGTCGGAGACGAACCTAGTAGTGCGTTCCAAGTTTGTCGATTTACAATTCCGTTCGCAGCTATGCGATAATTTCGCTGGAATTTGATCACAGCATCTCTAGTCATTGGGCCAAAAGTCCCTGTGGCATTGGCATTCAAGTAGCCTAACTGCCGCAGACGCTGTTGTAACCTTGTGACGGCTGCACCAGTTTTGCCTTGGGAGAGAACAGGATATTGACCACTTGGCGATGCCTGGGTTGTGCTGCGCCTACGCGATGCGCTACTAGAAGTTCTACTTTGACATGCTCGCTGTAAGGCTTGTTGCGTATTAATACCCACAACCCCATCAGCAGGTATTCTGTTCGCTTGCTGAAATTTAATGACAGCGTTTTGAGTCAGACTAGCAAACTTACCACTCACTGGGCCGTTAAAGTAGCCTAACTTTTTTAAACACCTCTGGCTACTAGTAACTTCCGACCCATTACTTCCAATTTTTTGAAGTGCCAAAGATTGCCCTGCGATACTCAGAAGCCCCGTAATTATTGCCGCAGACAAAAGACGCATCGCCGCACCGCTAGATAACTTTTTCCAATTCAAAAATTTGAAATTAGCTACGTTAGGAACAACCTTGACGCTTTCAGATGCCTCATAGACTGAGGCAAGCTTGGTTAAATAGCTATCTACCCCTGTTTTCACTTGCTTTTTTTCAAGTTATGACCATACAAGATTATACTGTTTTCTCTGTGTCATGTTTGTTATTTGTATGATTCTTTACAAGTAATTTCTCAGAAGAAGCAGGAGGTAGGGGAACTGCTCTGAACAAGGGAGAAACAAGGGAGAAACAAGGGAGAAAAATTAAAAGAGCCATCACGGTTCCAGAGCAACAAAACTTATTTATGGAATTTTTATTGCTCTGTTTTTTGTGTATCCTCTGGTTTTTCAGGCTTTTGTTCATCAACTTTTTCAGTATTACCTGCTTTCACCCAACCTTCTTGTTCGCTATCTTCCAAACGGATCTTTTGCCAACCCTTGTCCTCGCTTTCTTCTAAAATAATAATTTTTTGATTAAAAGCAACCCCACCAATTTTTTCAGCCTCTTGATTTGGTTGCGATCGCAAACTCAAGCCTTCAGCCCAACTAACACGCCCTCGGTAAGCTCCCGATGGCAATGCTTTTGGTGATGGGGTAGGCTTTGGTGATGCTGTGGGAGTGGGGCTTGAGCTTGGAGACGATTTAGTAGATGTCCCAGGTGTCAAGCTGGGTTTAGCTCCTCCAAGCTCAGTTCCTTTTGGAGCTTGGGCTTTCACTGAGGGACTATCGTTGGAATAAACAGGTTTGGCAGGGGGTATGCCGGTGCGATTCATAAAATAGAGTGCAATTGCAGCGCCGCCACCTATTAGTACAGCGATCGCTAAGAAAAACCCAAGTATAAATTTTGTTAAGCCAGACAACATAGTTAAAACCCGATCGCCAGTGGTCAATAGTCAATAGTCAATAGTAATTCATGATTCACTGTTGACCATTGACTAGCAATTATTAACTAACTCATTATTGTAGCTACTGTTGAAGCGTTCACGTAGTGCGCCGGAGGCGTTCGCTTAAAGGATTATGTTTCGACGCTAAACGCGCTCTGCCAGCCGCCGCCCATTCTTGGAGTTGCTGAATTTGCTCTACAGCAGTTCGCGCCAAGGGTACGATCTGACTTGCTGCTTCTAAAATATCGTCAGTAGCAAAGTCGCGGTTTTGGCTAAATCCAATATGCATCGCTTCAATTAAAGTTTGCTCAATCTCGGCCCCGGAAAAATCGGGCGTTTCATAAGCTAACCTTTCGATGTCATAACTTTTCAAGTTATGGGGGCGCAATCGGGATAAATGAACATCATAAATTGCTTTTCTCTCTTCTTGGGTGGGCAATCCCACAAAGAAAATTTCATCAAATCGCCCTTTACGCAGCATTTCCGGCGGTAGGGCTTGGATGTCGTTGGCAGTGGCGACGACAAAAACAGGTGAGCTTTTTTCGGCTAGCCAGTTAATAAAAGTACCAAACACACGGCTGGCTGTTCCTGCATCACCTTTGCTACCAAGTCCGGCAAAGGCTTTATCTATTTCATCAATCCACAAAATACAGGGAGCGAGGGCTTCGGCTACTTGGATCATTTGCCGAGTTCGAGATTCTGATTCACCCACCAAACCACCAAATAACCTGCCCACATCCAGACGTAGCAAGGGTAAATGCCAGTGATGAGCGATCGCTTTTGCTGTTAACGATTTACCAGTTCCCTGAATACCCACCAACATTAAACCACGGGGGTGCGGTAATCCGTACTGTCGGGCCTTATCAGTAAATGAACCTCCCCGCCGAATCAGCCAGTCTTTCAAGTTATCCAGTCCGCCAATATCAGAAATTTGCTCAGTGGCGGGGTAGAAGTCCAGGATTTGGGTTTGGCGGATAGTTTGGCGCTTTTCTTCCAAAACGAGATCCACGTCTTCTGGCTGCAATTCGCCGTGGGTAGCGATCGCTTTTGCTAAAACTCGGCGAATCCTTTCCATCGAAAGTCCTTGACAAGATAGCACCAAATCATCTAATACTTTGCCAGAAAGGGAGTTACCAGTGCTTTGGAGTAAACGTTCCACCTCAGTTTTAATTTCTGCGGCGGCGGGTAAGGGAAACTCGACGACTGTCAGCACTTCCGTTAAATCGTCAGGAATGGCGATGCGTGGCGACAGTAGGACAATATTTTTTGGTTGCGACTTGAGGAGTCGGGACAGATTGCGGAGTTTGCGGGCGATCGCTACATCATCTAAAAAGCGATGATAATCTCGGAGAATCAATACCGCAGGTGCGGAAGCTGGTAATTTTTCGATAAATTCTAAAGCTTGCAACGGGTTACGTCGCCCAAACCCAACATCATTGGGGTTTCCTTGATAGCCATCGACAAAATCCCAAGTATATACTGGGCGATTACCTTGGTTAGTTGCTTCTTCTCGGATAGCTGCTTCTACCCGCTCCTCTTCGTATGTGGGAATATAAATCAAGGGGTAGCGGGCGCGTAGCAGTAATTTAAACTCTTCACGGAAGTTCATATATAGCTGTTATTGGTTAGTTTATCTTGAACGCAATGTACAACTTTCTTGGTTCAGAAAGCCAATGAGTAACCAGCAAGAACAATACAATATTGATTTTCTCGTTCAGCAACTACGCACAAGTCAAGATAACGCTGTTCTTAAACAGACTGCTAAACATTTGGGGTTTCTTGGTGCTAATAACCCGGATGTCATAGCTGCCTTGATTCATGTAGCACGCACTACAATTGATGAACCAACTCGCTGGGCAGCAATTCAAAGTTTGAGCGAAATTGGTACTGATAATAATGATGTTATCCAAACTTTGATTGAGCAACTTAACACTGCTCGTATACCTACCCGCAGGATAGCAGCTCAGAATTTGGCAAAAATTGCTGTTGGTAATCAATATGCAATTACTAGTCTAATAAGTTTGGCACAAATAACTGAAGAAGAACATACTCGTCAGTATGTTGCTTATAGTTTAGGAATTATTGCAAAAGGTAATAGAGACGCTGTTAATGCTCTAATTGATTTAATATATAAAAGTTCCGATGAATATACTCACTACTTATGCGTTGATGCTTTTACAAAACTTGGTAAGTGGAATAAAGAGATAATTGACGCTTTAATTCATATAGGTAAAACAGCAGAATTTTATATTCGTTCGAAACTATTGCAGACGTTAAAAGCAAGAGGAATAAATATAAATGGCTATACTTCGAATTCTTCATTTCGTCTATTGTTAGAACAAATGAAAGAAGAAAATAACCAAACTGAATAATTGGTCTGACTTTTCACGATATCTGGAAAACCTTTCCTCTTGTGGTTCAGGGGGTTGGGTTTCGCGTAGTTTATGGTAAAAATTCTGGATCGTTTAATATTTCTTCCATCATTTGACCAAAAGATGGATGTCTTTGTGCGTCTCCATATTTAGAATCATAATACCAAGCTTCCCACTCACCATCACTTGTAATAACTTGAGGATTAAGTAAAAAAATCATCTGATAGTCTTCAGTACTAATTTCTAGACACGTTTGTAGATGTTCTACACGAAGATAAGATTGCTCATCACCGTAAATAAAGTATTCTTCATCTGGTACTGGTTCCAAATCCTGGTGCAGTTCTACTAAACGATGTATATAGGTTTCTCTATCTAAAATATACCACTGAATTTTTTCAACTGAATAAAATCTGATGTCACACTTTGAAGTAGAATGCAACCCATTAGAAACTTTGAGAAACTCTCTGTAAGAAGGCGGCAAGGTTACACCTAATCTAGCTTCGGTAGCAGAAATTTCTTCTTCATTTGCACCTGGATAGCATAGAGATCCAGATTCAATAACTTCTGGAGCTAACTCTTCCTGCTCATACTCTTCGAGTGCTTCTATTCGCTGACGGCTCCATTCTCTAATACGACTTTCCCAGTCAAAAGTCTTCATTATACGATCTTTGTATTGGAAGTTAATTAATCAGTAGTTTAACAAAACAAGCTTTAATAGTATTAACTGATAAATTTTTAGTTTAAACATTATAAAGTAGTAATTTATAAAAAAAATAAAAATTTTTATTACATAATGAGTGAGAAATGACTTATTTAATATTAGTTTAAGCAATAGTTGCTAAATCTTCTAATTTACTGAGTTTTAGTAATTGATAAAATACAACAATTTCTGATATTTTTTAAATAAAAATATTATACCTAATAAAATATAAAACAATAAGCCTGTATGGACAGGCTTAGTTCGTCTAGCCCCAGATTTAAGTCTGACGGAATTATCAAATTACTATCCTGGAAGTTGCTTTTTCAAAGCTTCCAGAGAAGCCCAACGGTTATCGACTGGAGTTGCAGGACTATCATCAGAAGTATCAACTGTACTACTTACAGGAATGCCTGGACAATTGCGATCGCACAATTGACGCTGAGGTACTGCCAAGCACATCTGCTCATACAGCCATTCGTTGGGATAAAAATAACCATCAGGTGGCAGGCTTTCAAGCAACTCTTCCATAATTACTTCCCGCTCTAAGGGCAAGTCATTTGCTTGATTTACAGTTTCGTCTAACCAGATGATTTCTTTAGTATCAAGTCCTAAGCGGCGATTGTATTGCTGTAAGCATCGGTTGCAGGTACAAGTAATAATTGTTTCTGCCTGAGCGGACACTTCCAGGTAAGTGCCATGATGCTGCACACGCACATGACCGCGAACTGGTGTCAACGTTTCCAGACCAGGCAGAAATTCCTTAACCTGAACTTCCTCTGTCCGCTCCGGGGCTTTAGTTAGCTGCGGAATATAAATTGCGTCCATAGGATTTGTGAGACATCCTCACGAAAATTAATGGTCATTACCAGCAATAATACTGATACTACATCTTTATTTTAGCTTTTAGGAACAAGAGAAATTTGGAAATTATATTGAGCTTTCAATTAACTCTTAACTCCTGTAGAAACGCGATTAATCGCGTTTCTACTAACCCCTAACTTCTTCCAACGAAGCTGGTCGCACAACCAGATGACGATGCGGTTCTTTACCGCGACTAAAGGTTTCCAAATCTCCAAATTCCTTCAAGAAGGTATGGATTTGTCGCCTTTCAGCAGAACTGAGGGATTTAATTTCCACTTCTTTACCAGAAAAGCGCACTTCATCGGCTGCTGCTTCTGCTAATGCGCGAATTTCAGCTTCTCTTTTGACCCGGTAGCCATTCAACTCAATAGTGTAAGAGGCTTGTTCCTCTGGGGGTTGGCTCAGGTTTAAAACCGAATTTGCTAGATACTGAATCGCATCTAGCACAGAACCATCAGTACCAATTAATATCTGGATTTGTTCTGTCGTCAAATTAGTTTGATCGATTGTCAACCAGTAATTATCTGGTTCTGGGGAATCGCTGTCTTGAGATTGGGTAGTTTCTAAATAACCCTGAATCTCAGCAGGTACCCCAGTGAGTTCCAGCAGGGTTTTTAACCACTGCTGACCTCGCTGCATCGAAATATTGCTCATGATCCCCCTGTAGCCTTCTTCTTAGAACTTTTCGGTTCAAATGGCAATGCTTTTTGTTCGATGACTGTTGTTTCTTTCTCTTGAGTTTCTACAATTTTTTGCAGTTCTTCTGGTAGAGGTTCGCGTGAGAGAAGATAAGTTTGTGCAGTTTGGAAAATGTTACCAATCACCATATACATCAGCACCCCGGCTGGTAGGGGGAAGAACAAGAACATCCCAGAAAATATGACTGGAGTGATTTTGTTAACTGTATCTTGCTGCGGATTGCCACCACTGGAATTTTGCCCAGAAAGCATTTGGCTAACATAAAGGCTGATTCCAAAGAAGACGATCATGGCAACAATATCCCAGTGGATTGTGCCATCTGCATCTTGTGCGCCAACTCTGCCTAAAGCATCAATGAATAGAAAGCCTTTTTCTGCTGCTAGTCCGGGAATTGTTCCTTGAATGCTAACTTCTCCTGGCTGCAAGGCTTCTACATTGCCATCAGCATCAATTTTTATCCGATCTTCGCCTTTAGTGACTTTCCAATCAGGAGTTAGCTTATTTTCTGGGTGTTCTGCTAAAAGTACCTGAAATGGTTTGCCCTCAACAGTCTGATATTGGATCTTAGTTTGTTCTCCCACAGCTAGTTTGTTACCACTGGGAAGGATTGCAGCTACTTTCACGTGTTCCCCATCTGCAACATAAATATTTTGGGGAGCAGTAGCAAAGGCTTGGGGTTGAATTTGCTCGATTTGTTCTGCGGGAAGGATTTGCAAGTTAACGCTGTAGTTGGCACTGGCAAAAGGCGAACCCCGCAAAGTGGCAAACAGCGCTAATAAAACCGGCATTTGCACTAATAACGGAAAACAGCCTGCTAAGGGGTTGCCAAATTCTTTTTGAACATTGACCATTTCCTCTTGCTGCTTTTGCGGTTCATCCTTATAGCGCTCTTTAATTTCTGCCATCCGCTTCTGCATCAGAGGTTGTACAATTCGCATCTTCCGCATGTTGCGAATTGAGCCAGCACTCAGGGGATAGAGCGCGAAGCGGACTATCAATGTCAAAGCAACGATCGCCAATCCGTAGCTAGGCACAATACCATAGAAGAAATCTATGATTGGCAGCATCACGTTGTTCGAGAGAAAGCCGATACCAAAATCCATTATTCTGAATTCAACCTGAGGTACTGTAAACTAACTGAATCTAATTTATCTAAATCATAAATTATGTGCGACTACCCTTAGCTACGGATAGCCGCACATGCCAAAAGTAGGGAAGTAGGGAGTGGTATGTATTTTTTGGTAAGTGCGAAGTTCTGAATTTTGTATTTTATCTGAGCAAATTCTGCATTCCCTATTCCCTACTCCCATCACTTATTAGCAGCTACCGTATATTCGGGATTTTTCGCAGCAATTCTTTCATTAATGTAGTCATAGACTTCCCTAAATTTGGGAATTGCACGCAATTCGAGACGACTGCCGTTTTTTAGGGTTAGTACCATATCTCCCCACAAGCCAATGCCACGGGGGATTGTGACAACTTTGACAATTTCTGAGTAAATTATGTCAGTGCGATCGCGCCCCTGCCAACCTCCGATTACGGTAACTCGGCGATCTGTGATGCGGAAACGCAGCCACAATGCTCTGACAATTGCCCCAACTGTTAATGGTATCCCGACAATGGTTAGCCCAATTAGCACGTTGACAATTAAATCCCCAATATGGGGACCACCTTCATAATAAACATCTTCACGAATTCCCATCGAACACCTCAGCTTGTGCCAACAACTGCTCTAATTCTTGCAGAAATTGTGGGCTTACGCACTTAGATTCTGCTGCTGTAGGTTTGACAATGAACACTAATCGCCATCCTGGCGCTAATCTGGGCAGCAAACTATATAAAGCAGAAGTAATTTGCCGTTTGATTCGGTTGCGAACCACTGCCCTTTTGCTGACTTTTGTGCTTATAGAAATGCCAATGCGTATGCTGGATATATGCACTGACTCAATTGGTTGTGTAGTCTGAGTGGCAGTGTCCAAAGAAGGTTTTCTTGAATACAACGGCTTCAAGGCTCTCAATGTTAGATAAGAGCCATTACGCCGAATTCCTTCCCGGAAAACTGCCTGAAAATCCTTGCGGGATTTTAGCCGATTTGCTTTAGGCAAAGCCACAGATACTCTTTTAGGTTAAATATGCCCTAAACGCTCAAACGGTGACGGCCCTTTTTTCTCCTAGCTCTAATTACGTTTCTACCATCTGGTGTCCGCATTCTGGCACGAAAACCAGAGGTTCTTTTTCTCTTACGGCTAGTACCGCCTAGTGTTCTTTTCATACTGTTCTCCTCTTAGGTGATTTTTATAAAAACTCACAATCTCTAATTGTATCACTTTTTTAGTGAATTGGGAATTGGGCATTGGTTACACCCAATCAGCATTCTTAATTGATGCTCAAAATCCATGTTCCCATGTAGCGCAATAGTGGCACATCGCCAGGGGAAAGCACTTGGCAATTAAAGTAGTAAACTCCGCCAAAGGATGGGTTTTTCACGTTAGACAAGACTACCTCAACTGCGCTACCTGCTGGTACAGGCTCTTGGGGAAAAATATTAATTAGCTTACCTTCTTTGTCCCACTTCACCTCAGAAAGCGGAACTGCTTTGCCTTTGACTCGGACTTCAATTTTTTTCTGGTCGAAAGTTCCTTTGTAATAATCAGGGTAGGTAATGGCAAATTGACCAACTGCCAATTTCATTCTTTGGGCTGGAATCCTCAATATATATCGATCCCAACCATTGGCTTGTCCACCAAAATCTAACCGGAAGGGCAGTTGATTTTCGGCTTTAACGCCGCTAAACAGCGTAAATCCAGGTAGACTTTGTGCCCAAGTCAGGGCTGGAAATCCAGTCACTAAACAGCTAGTCACGGCTAAAGCGGAAAGTAAACGTCGCATAATTGAACTTCCTCTACCAAAAAATAAATCTGTTATCTAAAATAACCGTGTGTTAGTATTCGTTACTAAAGTTTACTACTCACTTCCTGACAATTGACGTTCAGTAACAACAAAAAGTGCCATCCTCCCTGATGTTTAGACAGTAGTAAAATTCCTTAGTGATAAATATTACATGTAATCAATTTACTTTATTACCCTTATAGAGTACTGTTTTGATGACTAGGTTGGTCAAATTTGGAACTCAATAGAAACACCGTTGGGATTGGATTGTGTTTCTAAATATGTATAAGTGTATCTAAATTTGAGAATTTTGTTATAAAAATTGAGGCGTGGCATCAGCGATCGCCAGTTAAGTTGGGCTAAATTGATTAAAATGAGTTGGAATCAAAGTCGTAATCATTAAAATTTGATTTGGAAATTATAAAGCCTTCAAAATTGGGTCAATATTACTCTATAAGACAGGAATACCAAAATTTCTCAATCCCGAAAATAAGCTGAAGATAAAGATGCAAAATTTGGGAATCAATTTAGGATGTGCAATACGTAACCCTGTTTGCAACTATCTGAAAATATGACATCTGCGAACGGCAAAGTCAGACATTGCCTGGACAGCTAAGAGTGGGAGAGGAAAGTTTCAAGGTTCAATCTACAAGTAAAAGTCATGGCTGATGTTCCTGCCTAAGTACTATGAATACGGGATATCCCTCATCTAGACAATTACTTACTGGGCAGAGATTAGGTATTTATCTTCAGGAGATTTCATGAGAATAGCAGTTGCTAAAGAAATTGAAGTTTGTGAACGTCGTGTGGCATTAATTCCTGACACGGTTGCTCGATTGGTAAAGCAAGGTTTGGAAGTCTGGGTAGAAAAGGGTGCAGGAGAGCGATCTTTTTTCAGCGATACTGACTATGAAGCCGCAGGAGCCACAATAATTGGCGATACTGCCAAATTATGGGGCGAAACAGATATTCTTTTGAAAGTCAGCCCACCACAAGAACGAGAAGATGGACGTTCAGAAGTTGATTTGTTAAAGGAAGGGGCTGTATTAGTCAGTTTCCTCAATCCTTTAGGAAATCCTGTTGTAGCAGAGCAACTAGCAAATCGGAAAATTACAGCCTTGAGTATGGAAATGATTCCCCGTACCACCAGGGCGCAAAGTATGGATGCTTTGTCCTCGCAAGCTTCATTAGCAGGTTACAAAGCAGTATTAATTGCGGCAGCTGCATTACCGAAATATTTCCCAATGTTAACCACAGCCGCAGGGACGATCGCTCCAGCGAAAGTATTTATTATGGGCGCTGGTGTCGCCGGATTGCAAGCGATCGCTACTGCCAGACGTTTGGGAGCAGTAGTAGAAGCCTTTGATATCCGTCCCGCCGTTAAAGAAGAAGTGCAAAGCTTAGGGGCAAAATTCGTTGAAGTCAAATTAGACGAAGAAACCGTCGCTGCTGGCGGTTACGCCAAGGAAATTTCCGAAGCTAGCAAACAACGCACCCAAGAAGTTGTCGCCGAACACGTCAAAAATTCTGATGTGGTGATTACCACCGCCCAAGTTCCTGGCAGACAAGCACCACGGCTCGTCACAGAAGAAATGGTGGCACAAATGAAACCAGGTTCAGTGATTGTGGATTTGGCTGCTGACCAGGGTGGTAACTGCGCCTGTACCGAACCCGGTAAAGATATTGTCTGGAATGGCGTAACGATTATCGGCCCCATCAATCTCCCATCATCGATGCCAATTCACGCCAGCCAATTGTATGCCAAGAACGTAACTTCGTTGATGCAATTGCTAATTAAAGACAAAGCTTTGCGGGTGGACTTTAGCGACGACATCGTTGATGCAGCTTGCGTTACCCACGCTGGTGAAATTCGCAATCAACGAGTGCGCGATGCGCTACAAGCTTTGAGCGGCGTTGGAGCAGGTTAATAGCCAAATTACCATAAGGAGTTTTGATTTCATGACAGAGGCATTACTTGCTGCTTTGTTTGTATTTGTGTTGGCATCATTTATCGGCTTTGAAGTCATCAACAAAATCCCACCGACTCTACACACGCCCTTAATGTCAGGCTCAAACGCGATTTCGGGCATTGCGGTACTGGGAGCAATAGTTGCTGCTGGTGCGAGAGATACGAGTGTGTCAGTAATTCTCGGTTTGATTGCTGTGGTATTAGCAACAATCAACGTTGTGGGTGGTTTTTTAGTGACAGACAGAATGTTGCAAATGTTCAAGAAGAAGGAGATTAAGGCGTGAGCGACTTTTTACCAACTGGCATTCAGCTGACGTACTTAGTCGCTGCATCGTTATTCATTCTGGGCTTGAAAAAGCTGGGATCGCCTGCTACTGCGAGAAACGGTAATATTGTAGCGGCTGTGGGGATGCTGCTGGCAATTGTGGCAACAATGCTGGATCAGCATGTGTTGAACTACGAGATGATATTGTTGGGCTTGGCGATTGGATCGGGAATTGGTGCGATCGTTGCCTACAAAGTCCAAATGACCGAAATGCCCCAAATGGTGGGTTTACTCAACGGTTTGGGCGGTGCGGCTTCCGCATTAGTAGCCGTTGCCGAATTCTGGCGGTTATTAGATAGTTCTCAGCCGATACCCCTAGATGTCAACATTTCCATGCTGTTGGATGTGTTAATCGGTGGTGTTACCTTCACGGGTAGTTTTCTAGCCTTTGCTAAATTGCAAGGTTTAATTAGCGGTTCTCCGATTACATTTCCTTTCCAGCAACCATTTAACCTCTTGCTTTTGGGTGCTTATATAGTAGGTAGTGCCTATTTAATCATCACACCAGATAGCTTACCCATATTCTTGGGAGTGGTTGGTGTTTCTTTAGTGTTGGGCGTGATGTTTGTCATCCCCATTGGTGGCGGCGATATGCCAGTAGTAATCTCGCTGTTGAACTCCTTGTCAGGTGTGGCGGCGGCGGCGGCTGGATTCGTGGTGATGAACAATATGTTAATCATCGCTGGTGCTTTGGTAGGAGCATCTGGTTTAATCCTCACCGAGATTATGTGTAAGGCGATGAACCGCTCCTTATTTAGTGTGCTGTTCAGCGCTTTTGGTACAGGTTCTAGTTCTGGTGGTGCTGCTGCTAGTGGTGGTGCGATCGATCAAAGTGTCCGCAGCATCGATCCTGAAGAAGGAGCGATGATGTTGGGTTATGCCCGTTCTGTGGTAATTGTGCCTGGTTATGGTATGGCAGTTGCCCAAGCGCAACATAGCGTCCGGGAATTGTCAGATCAGTTAGAAAAAATGGGCGTTGATGTCAAGTATGCCATTCACCCTGTTGCTGGGAGAATGCCGGGACACATGAATGTGTTACTTGCAGAGGCAAATGTGCCTTATACCCAGTTGTACGACATGGATGATATTAATCCCCAGTTCGATCAAGCGGATGTCGCTTTAGTGATTGGAGCAAATGATGTGGTAAATCCGGCGGCGCGGAGTGATACAAATAGCCCGATTTATGGTATGCCGATTTTGGAAGTAGATCGGGCGAAGCAGACGATTGTAATTAAGCGCGGGATGAGTACGGGTTTTGCCGGTGTAGATAATGAATTGTTCTACAAGGATAAAACTACGATGCTTTTTGGTAGTGCTAAGGATATGGTGGCGAAGTTGGTTTCGGAAGTGAAGCAACTTTAACGAACCGCCAAGACGCGAAGGGCGCGAAGTAAAGAAAGAATTAGAGAGTTTGTTTGCCTTGGGATTTAAGAATCTTAAGGCAAGTTTTTTAGTTAAGGAAAGAATCTGAAAATTAGGCTAATCAATTTGAATTACGCCAAAAAGCTCCAATATGATTACCATCTAGGTCTTTGACAGAAGTACTATAATAGTTGTCTTCTCTTAACCCTGGTTTTTCAATTTCAGTAGCTCCATTTGCTATGGCAGCCGCAAAAAATGTATCTACGGCACTCTGATTTTTAGCTGGGAAACTAGACAAGCTAGTAAACAGTTGGGTAGTTCCTGGAAGATCGCGGGTTTCAATAAGTGACAAAACTTTTGAATCTGAATCTTCGTCTAAACAATATTGTGCTTCTCTCATGCCGTTTGCCTCAAAGTTCTTACAGCGAGGAAAACTTAGTGCTGTCATTGTAGCATCATAGAATACTAAACTGCGCTCAAAATCATATACTAGCAATACAGGGGATATATTAATTGTAAATGTCATTTTTTTGTTTCCTAAGTAAATTTATTTAAGCTAAATCCTTGTAACATTGGGGACAATGATAAATTGAGGCATTAGCATCTGTGCTAAAAGCCATATTGCAAAAAGGACAAATAGCCATAGGATGATGGCATTGTTCACAGCCCATAACATCAACAGCATCTGTTGCACTAAGTAAATCGACAAAGGATTTTCCTTTAGTCCAAAAAGTTTTAGTCACACCAGAAAATATTGCAAATACGATATTAGTATCAAAGTACTGATGACTAAAAAGACGCTCTTTTTCACATATAGGGCATACTCCTTTCCATACAGATTCTAATCTTTTTCCAGAACCTTCATGTAAGGTAAGCTTGACGATAGACATTAATACACCTGACTCTCAGATTTACGTTTTTTATTATACTTTATGCCTCTTTGTAAGTCCTTGTAGATTGATAGGGATTCATTACAGTATAATTAGTATATTTACTTAAGTAGTATTCTCTTCTTCCTCTATGTACTCTGCGTCTCTGTAGTTCGTTAAAAAGAGCGATCACCTGCAAAATCTTCAGCGTGCGATCGCCCTCTGCTTCCTCTGTGTCCTCTATGCCTTGAGTGGTTCGTTAAAAAAAGCGATCGCTAATATATTGGGTGAGAAATATTTAAGACAACAGCTAATGCTTGACAAATAAGTTGCATTTCTGAGTCAGAGATTTGACCTAGTTTTCTAACTAATCTTGTTTCTGAAACTGAACGTATTTGAAAAGTATCTACACCAGAAACTTTAGCTAAACTGTTCTCTGTGCTTGGTTCCAGGCGCACCATCCAAGGTCTAACAGCATATCTTTCTTTCCAATCCGTAACTGGGACAATGACCTTCAAAGGCAAAATCCCAATAGCATCATCATTGACTATGATACAAGGACGTTTTTTGCTAATTTCTGTCCCTACTGTTGGATCTAAATTAACTAACCAGACTTCACCTCTATACATAATTTCCTGAGTTGTGTAAGTCTTAATCTGGATAGTCGCAAAAGTCTTCTCCCTCTAAGTCAGAGAATATATCTAATTCACTACCAGGTGCATAATCTGCAATAGCTGTCACTGCCGCTAGTGTTAATTGGCGTTTTTGCTCATCTTTGGTAAGTGAGTGTTTTTCTTGAAGAACTAATTGCAGGGCTGACTCAGCTATCTTCAGGCGATCGCTTATGCTCAGGCTTGGGAGTGCTTGGAGAATTTCTTTAGTTTCCATATTAATTCATAGAGCAACTTATATTACTAATGCTAGTGAAATTATAATAAGCGATCGCCTAAAAAATCTCCACAGTGCGTAGGCAAACGCGAGTGCGTCTCTCGTTCTCTTTTTCCTCTGTGTTCTCTGCGTCTCTGTGGTTCGTTAAAAAGAGCGATCGCTAAATCTCCACAGTGCGATCGCTTGGTTCATTTTCTAAATTTCTTGCCATTCTCTAGCATCAATAAAAATAGATAGATGTTTTTTATTGCTTGTGGCAATAATAACCTCATGCCCGTAATTAGCAACTAAAATAGATAGCTTTATTATCTGCTGTAAATTTACCTTGATTATAAATACCTTGCAAGTAGATAATTTAAAAACACGAGTAGATATTAATCAGTTTTAGCACTGGTAATCATATTATATTTTAGCGTGAATAACTATTTTAGTTTACTGAGAACGTCCCGACGTTTACATGGTATCGAACGGATCAAGAATCGGTTCCTAATCGAGTGCGCCTATTGTGTGACATAAAAAAGCGATCGCTTCGCTCTCTTTTTGCTCTGTGTCCTCTGCGCCTCTGTGGTTCGTTAAAAAAAGTGTAGGCGATGGCGTAGCCTCTCGTAGAGAAAGCACCGCCCATTTTTTCTTAACTAACTGTCCGTTTGAGCGGGATTTCTATCCAGAACTCACAGCCTTTGCCAGGTTCAGAAACACACTTGATATTACCGCCGTGTTTTTCCACAATGATTTGGTAGCTAATAGATAACCCCAAGCCAGTACCTTGTCCAGGTTGTTTGGTGGTAAAGAAAGGTTCAAAAATGCGCGATCGCTTAATCTCTGGAATTCCACAACCATTGTCAGCAATCCAAATCAGAATAGTATTTCCTTCGATAACTTCTGTACGAATCCAAATTTTAGGATTGTCAATTTTTTTTCTACTAGTTGCTGAGTTTTCTAGTGCATCGATCGCATTGTTGAGAATATTCATAAACACCTGATTCATCTGGGCCCCATAGCAGACTAATGGAGGTAATTCACCATATTGTTTAACTACCTCAATAGCAAAAGAATTAGTCTCTGGTTGCAGCCGATGTTGTAAAATCAACAAAGTACTGTCGATACCTTCATGAAGGTCAACGGGTTTCATTCCTGTTTCATCAAGTCGAGAAAAACTTCGTAACGACAAGACTAATTGAGAGATCCGATCTGCCCCCATCTTCATTGAAGTAAGAATTTTGGGTAAGTCATCACTAATAAAATCTAAATCCAGTACTGCTACTTGCTTTTTAATTTCCTCTGTTGTCTTAGGATACTGTTTCTGATAAAGACGCAGTAATTTCAATAAATTTTCGGCATGCTCAGTAACATAAGTGATGTTGCCATAAATAAAACTAATCGGGTTGTTAATTTCATGTGCTATACCAGCAACTAACTGCCCTAAACCTGCCATTTTTTCACTTTGAATTAACTGGCTTTGAGTGTGCTGTAATTCTTTAAGAGTCTGGGTCAGTTCTTCTTTTTGACGTTGAGTTTGTTCGAGTAATTCTGCTTGCTGAAGTCCTACCCCTAACTGAGTACCAATCTGCATCACCAAATCTACCTCATCCTCTTGCCAATCACGGGGCTTGATATTTTGATAAGCTGCTAGTAATCCCCAAAGTTTCTCACCCTGAAAAATCGGCACAATCATATATGCCCTAGCCTGCATTAGCTCAAGCAGGGCAATATGACAGATAGAATAATTGGCGCTATAAATATCTTTAATGACAATACTTTTACCATTAGCAAAATTTCTACCTTGGGTTTCTTGTAAGTAATCATCTGCAACTACGGGTACAATCTCCCTTACTGGTGTCCAACCTTGGGCTAATGACTCAGCAACAAATTCACCACTCCAATCAGCCCGGAATCTATAGATTGTGACTCGATCAACTTCCAATAACCTTCGGACTTCTTCTGTACTAGTAGCAAAGATGGTTCCAATATCAAGAGACTGGCGAATTTTCTCCACTGTTGCGGCTAACGCCTTTTCCCTTTCGGCTGCTTTCCGTTCTCGCTCGGCAGCTTTAGCTAGTTTTTGAGTCTGCACCTGCATCTGTTTCAATGACTCAGCTTGCTGTAATGCTACCCCTAATTGAACGCCAACTTGCGCTAATAAGTTTATTTCCTCATCTTGCCAATAGCGGGGCTGGGAGTTTTGATAAGCTACTAACAATCCCCACAACTTCTCACCCTGAGAAATTGGTACAAAAGCTTCATTCCGTGCATACTTACCCGCTTGCTTTCCTTGCACAAAAACACCTTCTGTCACTGGCTGCGGCTTAACTATTGGTGTCCAGCCATCAACAATAGAATCGGCGACAAATTCGCCACTCCAATCAGGATAGAAGCGATAAATTGCCACTCGTTCCACTTCTAATAGCCGACGGACTTCTTGAGTTGTGGTTTTAAAAATGGCTTCAATTTCCAAAGACTGACGAATTTTTTCTACAGTGTTCGCCAACGCCCTTTGTCTTTCAGCAGCTTTACTAATCTCTGCTGCTTGGATTTGCATTTGTTGAATAAATTCCGCTTGCTGCAAAGCCACACCTAATTGCGTGCCCACTTGGGTAAGCAAGTAAACCTCATCTTTTTGCCAATCACGGGTTCTGGCGTTCTCATACACTGCTAGCAAGCCCCAGAGTTTCTGACCGTGGTAAATAGCAATGATTACATAAGCTCTTGCCTGATAAATTTCTAAGATTTTTATGTAGCAGTCGCTAAAACCTGAATTGTAAATATCATTACAAATTCGGTATACTTCACAACTGCTAAAGCTACCACCTTCGGTATCTTGTAAGTAGGTATCAGCAACTGGGGGTTTAGCTAAATCTTTGGCGCTACATTCACTAACATTTTCACTTAATTCCGGCCGCTGCAATTGTTCATCTATGAGGGAAATCCAACCCTCTGCCACTGATTCAAACACGAATTCACCACTCCAATCAGGATTGAAGCGATAAATAGCCACGCGGTCAGCATTTAGCAGCTGCCTAAGTTCTACGGTGCTTGTGCGGAAAATGCTTTCTAAGTCTAGAGACTGACGAATTTTCTCAATGGTTATGGCTATGGTTTTCTGCCATTGGGCTGCTTTTTCTCTGGCTTTTGCTTGTGCTAGTTGTGCAGATTGTAATTTGACTTGTTCCAGGTAATCTGCTTGCTGTAAAGCAACTCCTAGATGTTCGGCGATTAATTGCACAAACTCAATTTCTGATGCTTCCCATTGCCGAGAACTACTACACTGATGAATACACAATAATCCCCATAAATTTTTACCTTTTATCAAGGGGGCAGTTATATTGGCACGTACTTGGAATCTTTCTAGAATCTGGATGTAGCAATCACTAGCATTAACTTGATAAATATCAGCTATTGCTCTAATACGACCTTGCTGATACAAGCTTGCGAATTCCTCACTAAAGCAGTGGTCGCACAATTTGGCTGCTAGTGCCGAATCCCATTCTGTGGCCACATCTTCATAGATAAATTCCCCTTCCCATGCCAAATCAGGATACAAACGAAACACGCCAACCCGATCGGTTTTCAGAAGTTGGCGGACTTCAGTGACTGTAATTTTGAAGATGGTTTCTATGTCTAGAGACTCGCGGATGCGGGCAATAACTCCAGACAAGGCTTTTTGTTGCTCATTCTGACGCAAGGAGGATGTCACAGCTGAATGCGATTCTTGCTGTTCTGAATTTGGTTCTATGGGTTGAGTAGTAGAGGAGTTTTCCATTCCCAGTGGGACTTTAAATATTGAAAGTCTTCTATCTCATGATTCCCGTTGCGATCGCAAAGGTAACAGTTATTTCCTTAGAATGCCAAAAAACAATGTAGGGACACGATACTATCGTGTCCCTACAAGAACATTTTTCAACCACGAGAAAATTATCGCCGCTTGGGAGTGGCGCTGCGGCTGGTGCGTTTCTCTTCATCTCGGCGACGGCGATCGCGCCAATCTGCCACGGTTAAATAACCAATACCACCGGTGACTACTACGAGCAGCAGTACGGCAACTAAAGCTAAAATACTCAAAAATGGACTTTCCACAATGCCTCTACAGTCCGTTACGTCCCCAAACTACCATTGCAATTGACCAAGTGAACACAACTAACAGCGATACCCAACCTAGTGTCAAAATCTCCATAGTCCCGCTTTTCAAATAATTACAAAAGGTTTCTAATATTTATCATACAGGGATTGGGCAGGCTGAGATTTTTTTATAATAAATGGCATTGTAACTTTGGCTGGCGATGTCTACGACGGGCTACGCCTACGCAAATATACACATTTTTCTTGGTAAGCTAGCACTTCAAGCATTAATAAAGACGAATGTAAAAAAATAGCGATCGCGCTTTCCTACTAGATGCTTTGGGAATACTAGGGTTACGGGTATATATTCAAAATCCTACAACCCCTAGTATGATGCAGACATTTTTCAACTATCCTTTCCAATCTAATGGTTTTATTCCCCACGGACATTGTTATCTCTGGCAAACTGGATTAGTTTGGCTCCACATTATTTCTGATGCTACGATCGCTCTGGCTTATTATTCTATTCCCTTCCTACTGATTTACTTTATTTCCAAACGCAAAGACGTTCCTTTCAATGGAGTTTTTTTGTTATTTGGTGCTTTTATCATTGCCTGCGGTACTGGACACTTAATGGATATTTGGACGCTTTGGTATCCAGACTATTGGATTGCAGGTGGTTTAAAAGCTTTAACTGCCATTATTTCAATATACACGGCATTTGCGTTATTTTACCTCATGCCTCAAGCTTTAGCACTACCCAGTCCAGACCAGTTAGAGGCTATTAATCGAATACTTTCAACAGAAATTGTCGAGCGCAAGCGTATTGAGAAAGAACTACGTCAAGCAGAAGAAGTTGCTCAAAACTCTAGCCAAGCCAAGAGTGAATTTCTGGCCAATATGAGTCATGAACTACGCACACCTCTTAACGGTATCCTGGGCTATACACAAATTCTCCAACGCACAGAATCTTTAAGTGAAAAAGGACGCAAAGGACTCAGCGTTATTTATCAATGTGGTTCTCATCTTTTAACCTTAATTAATGATGTCCTGGATCTCTCCAAGATCGAAGCCCGGAAGTTGGAATTGTATCCTGTTGATTTCTACTTGCCTGCCTTTATAGATAGCGTGACTGAAATTTGCCGCATCAGGGCAGAACAAAAAGTCATCGCATTTAACATTGAAATCGATCCTAATTTACCAACGGGTATTCATGGTGATGAAAAACGCTTGCGGCAAGTACTGATTAACTTGCTTAGTAATGCCATGAAGTTTACTCATCAAGGCAGTGTTACTTTCAAAACTCAGGTCATCAATCAAGAATCAAATGCTAATGGAAAAACTAACTACAAAATTCGCTTTGAGGTAGTAGATACTGGCACTGGCATAACCCCTGAACAAGCCGAAAAAATATTCCAGCCCTTTGAACAAGTGGGAAGTCAGAAACGACAATCTGAAGGTACAGGCTTAGGATTAGCAATCAGTCAAAAAATTGTTTTGTTGATGGGTGGTCAAATTAAAGTGCAAAGTGAATTTGGCAAAGGTAGCACTTTCTGGTTTGAGGCAAACTTGTCAGAATCTAAAGACTGGGCAAAGGTTTCTAGAGTAGTTGAGCAGGGAACTATTATTGCTTATCAAGGAAAAAGGCGCACCATTTTGATTGCAGATGATAAATGGGAAAACCGATCGGTAATTGTAAATTTACTAGAGCCAGTTGGGTTTACTGTTGTAGAAGCTAGTAATGGTCAGGAAGCATGGGTACAGTCCCTAGCCCACAAACCAGATATGATTATCACTGATTTAGTGATGCCGATATTGGATGGATTTGAGTTAATTAGGCGTTTGCGTCAGTCTGGGGCATTTAAAGAAATTCCGATCGTCGCTTCGTCAGCAAGTGTGTTTGCAGTCGACCAGCACAAAAGTATTGATGTAGGTGCAGATGCCTTTTTACCAAAGCCTGTAGAAGCTGAAAATCTACTGGAAATGCTACGACAGTTTTTGCAACTAGAATGGATTTTTGACGCTAAGGTAGACGCTATCAAAAAAAATTCTCAAGATAGTTCTAATCAACACAATGAGATGATTCATCCTAGCAAAGATGTTTTGCAAGAGTTACTCGAACTATCACAAGATGGCGACATTCAAAATATTTTAGAACTGGCTGAAAAACTTTCTGCATCTGATGAGAAACTAAACATGTTTTCCCAGCAGCTCATGCAGCTTGCTAGTAATTTCCAACTCAAACGTTTGGAAACTTTTATTGAAAAATACATCAATTAATTTCAGTTAAATTCCAATTTCTAATTCATCATGATCAAACCCCTAAATCACGAATTTATTTTAATTGTGGATGATAATCCGACAAATTTATCTGTCCTGTGTGCAGCGCTCAATAGTGAAGGTTTTCGTTTCCGTGTTGCAGTCGATGGAGAAACTGCGATTGCCCAGGCTGAACGCAATCAGCCAGAGTTGATTTTGCTGGATGTACAAATGCCGGGTATTGATGGATTTGAAACTTGTCGTCGTCTTAAAGCCAATCCTGCCACCCAAAACATTCCGATTATTTTCACTACTGCTTTGGCGGATACAGAAAGCAAAACGAAGGGATTTTCTCTTGGCGCAGTAGATTATATCCCTAAACCGTTTGCACAAGAGGAAGTCATTGCGAGAGTGCGCGTACATTTACAGCTCAAAAAATTGACTGAATCTTTGGAACAACAAGTTAGCGATCGCACAAAGGCTTTGCAACAAGCCCAAGTCCAATTGGTACAGCAAGAAAAACTATCAACACTCGGAGAGTTAATCGCTGGTATTGGCCATGAAATCAACAACCCCATCAATTTTATTTCCAGCAATATTCCACCCTTAGAAGAATACATTGCAGGAGTAACCGAGTTGCTCCTACTGTATGAACAAGAGTATCCCAACCCAACAGCTAAAATTACTACTGCGATTGAAAGATTGGATCTGAACTTCGTTCTCGAAGATATGGGAAAAATTGTGAACTCACTTCAACTAGGAAGTGAACGAATTCAAAACCTTTCTAATTCACTCCGCAACTTTTCTCGTTCGGATAGCGATACAAAAATACCTGCTGATTTGCACCAAGGGCTAGATAGTACACTAATGATTTTGCAACACCGCCTCAAAGCTAATGGCGAGCGTCCCAGTATTGAAGTTATTAAAAGTTATGGAGTATTGCCAGAGGTAAATTGCTATCTAGGGCAAATGAATCAAGTATTTATGAACATTTTGGCAAATGCAATTGATGCCCTTGATGAAGCTATAATGCAAGGCAAAATGAGCAATCTAATTCCTGAGATTAAAATTGCAACAGAGGTCGATTCTGAACAATTAGTTATAATTCGGATTGCTGATAATGGAATTGGTATTCCTGAACGGCTTAAAAAACGCTTGTTTGAGCCGTTGTTTACTACAAAAAACGTTGGGAAAGGCACCGGACTTGGCTTGTCGATTGCTTATGAAATAGTTGTAGAGAAACACAAGGGTGTATTAGATGTAAATTCTCAACCAGGTACAGGAACCGAATTTACCATCAAAATTCCTATAGAATAGAAGCATTTAATTAATTACAAAGCTGCTCTAGCATTTATCATACTGGAGACAAGAAAAAATTTCTCTAATACCTAATCACTAATTTCTATATAGAGTGAATCCAATTTTAGATCCTCAATTAATGGTAGAACGCATAGAATCCCTCAAAGCTGGAATAGTTGGAGGTTTCTCTGTGTGTTTTGTTTTTGTACTTCTCAGTGCTTTGAATACTTTTGTACTAGCAAAGTATTTTCAGAACCTTGCAAGTCTGCACAGTGATGTTAACTGGCACTTGTGGGTGAGTGGTGCAATCGCAACTTTTAGTGGCTTACTATTTGGTGTCACTTACCGCTATATCATCCGCTCAGATAAAAATCCCCAACTTAAAGCTGGTGGGGTTCTGGCCTTTGGTTTGGTGCGGGGATTGACTCAGATAGAGCTTGGGTTGAATTCAAATATCACAATTTGGTCTTTTTTGGTATTAGCGGCAGAAAGTTTATTGTGGTTTGTGTTTGCTGCGATCGCTCTTGATTTTGCGATTAAACTCCGTTGGGTTAAACCTTTTTCATCAATCTAAATTCCTTTCTCTAAGTCTACTAGTCGCATATAGATCAATATGGTTCATTTAAGGCTAATAGTCTTTGTCAAAGTCATTTTTTAACGTAGACGCGGAGCGACTTTCCGCAGGCTACCGCAGAGGCACAGAGAAGCCAGTGCGTTGGGGAGACAGCGCCGTGGGCGGGTTTCCCGACTTGAGGCGACTGTCGTCGGGTTCCCCGACTTGTAGCAACTGGCGCGACACAGAGAAAAGAAAGAGAAGGAAAAAATTGCTTAACTGAACTGTATTGGAATATAGATGTGAAATCCTACAAGGGGTTGTGGCGCAAATAGATAAAAAGCTGGAAGCATTACGCTTTTGTAGTATACTCAATACAATTGGACTACAAGTACTACTTGTGTAATATATTGTGTCAGTTTTGAAAAATAAGTATAAATAATTACTAATATTCGTTCTTAGTATTTCTTCCCTAATATGCAAACTAAAATATCCCACTATTATTTGATAGTCGATCTGGAGGCTACGTGCTGTGACAAGAAGACTATTCCTCGTCACGAAATGGAAATCATTGAAATCGGTGCGGTGATGCTCAATCGAGCAACATGGGAAATTGATTCTGAGTTTCAGCAATTCATCCAACCTGTGAGACATCCACAACTGACAGATTTTTGTACCAAATTGACTAGTATTCAGCAGCAAGATGTCGATGAAGCACCAAAGTTCATTGAGGCAATTTCTCGATTTAAAGAATGGATTTGTTCATTTCCCAATCATATTTTTTGTTCTTGGGGTAATTACGACAAAAAGCAATTTATTCAAGATTGCGCGTTTCATAATTTCGCTTACCCTTTTACTTCAGAACACATAAATATCAAAGAGGAATTCTCAGAATATCTTGGCGTATCTAAAAGATTTGGTATGGCACAAGCTCTCAATGAGCTAGGGATAGAATTGAAAGGTACACATCATCGCGGTATTGATGATGCTCACAATATTGCATCTATCTACAGACAGATTCAAAGCGCCAAAATAAGCTGAATAATGGAACAGCCGTAATGTACCATCTTAAACTGTTGCAGTAGATTACGAAGATTGTTGCTATAAAATTATTTCTACTCAAAAAGGGTTTTAGAGGAACCTTTTTTATTATTAGGTGAGTATTCAGAACAATTCATTGCTTCTCCGGTAAGAACAACAGAAGGATTGACTGCACATTTTAGATAATGATTATTTGAATAAAATCGACAGTTTTTACAGGGGAGTTTGTGTAAACCGTTAATAGAAATAACCATTTTATCATCGAAAAATGCCCGGATTTTTTGCAATATTAGAAAAAAAACTACCCAACCAATTAGAAAGCCAACAGGAGATAAAGATATCGCTAAATCGGGGATGCTTAAGTCATGCGTTTGTGCTTGCTCATTTCTTACTTCACTCAAGTTTCCTTGATGTAAATTACTATTGGCTACTAGAGTTTTTTGCAAAATTAGATCGTGATACATCTTATTTACCTTTTCCTATATGTATTTACTAACTTGATTTTTGATAGTCGGCTAACTAGAAATTTGGAACCATAACAAACTTAAAAATTATCCATATTTGTTCATATTAGATATGTAGATATCAAAAAGCTTTGAACAATAAGGGTATTTATGGATTAGGTTGTATCATGTGTATTTTAATTAACTAACAATCACTACACAACTGTCAGTAGCACATATTTTAATGTTTACAATGGTTTAATTATAGGTTTAGCAAAATAAGACTTCGCCTATATCTGCCAAGAGTTTTGCTTGTTATTTTAAGTTATATACCTAAGGGAAGAAATTAGATAATGGACTTATAACTAGATATTTCTATGTTAAGATAGATCTAAAAATATTCTTAAAATTTTCTAGACATAAAAGCCGTATCAGTTTTCAGCTATTTATTTTATAAAAATTTTGAATGCAACAATGCTTGTATTGGAAATTTATTAGAGATTTTTTGTTCGCAATGGAGATTTTGGGGTGTGTTAAATAGCCCCATAGACTTGTAGGGATTAATTCTATTGTCTTGAAAATTTTTGTTCTAATTACCTGATAAAGTAAGATATATATCTGGGTTAAGTGGGCTATCAAATAATAGTCCCTTATCAGATTGCAAGCCAATAATATTGATTTTGAGGCTACAATTTATGATAAGATTTTGGCGAAAAAAAATAGTTTTTTTCTTCACAACAATTGTGCTGGCAATTCTGCTAATTTCTCATCAACCAGTACTAATAGCTGAGGCACAATCTTCTACACCAACACCAACGCCTGCTAGTTCATTTCCCCCTGTGGCTTATCCTAATAGGGCACTAAGTGCTTTCCCTGCACAGCTACCACCATTGCCTTATGGTTATGGGGCACTAGGAAAAGCTATTGATGCTGAAACGATGAAATTGCATCATGATGTACACCACGCTAGCTACGTCAAGAACTTAAATGATGCATTAAAGCAGTACCCAGATTTGCAAAAAAGAAGTGTTGAAGCTTTATTAGTGGATTTAAAGAGCGTACCTGAAGATATTCGGACAAAGGTGCGTAATAACGGTGGTGGTCATCTCAACCACACGATTTTTTGGCAACTGATGAGTCCCGACAGTGGTGGACAACCAACGGGAGCGATCGCTCAAGAAATTAACCAAACTTTTGGCAGTTTTGATGCCTTTAAAAAACAGTTTAACGCAGCAGGTGCTGCTCGGTTCGGTAGTGGCTGGGTTTGGCTAGTACGCAATCCTCAAAATCAACTTCAGATTGTTACTACAGCAAATCAGGATAACCCAATAATGGATGGTTTCTATCCGATTATGGGTAACGATCTATGGGAACATGCTTATTACCTTAAATATCGCAACCGTCGGGCTGAGTATTTGAATAATTGGTGGAATGTTGTGAATTGGCCGCAGATTAACAGACGATCGCAACTTTCATCACAACAACCTCGTTAGCAATACCATCAAGGATATCAAACCGCCTATAGAAATCTTTACGAAGCTACCTGTGGAGGTAGCTTTATTTATAGCACTGCTACGCCTCTACATACTTTTTTAACGTGAGTTCGATAAACCTCTCCCTGCCTTGAACTTGCATTCAAGTCTGTCCCTCTCCGAGTCGGAGAGGGACGGTTTTGCGTAGTAAAACCAGGGAGAGGTTTCAGTATTTACGCTAATTAGGCGGTTACTAAATGAGCCGTCGAACTCACGTTTTTTACCAGATGTCTAATTATGAATTACGGATTTTTAAAGACCGATGTTTAGAACGAACTATGTATAGTAGAACAATTAGCAATACAAGCGCTTTGATCGTTGATGGCTCCACTACCTTCTTCACTTCCGTAGGGGGTTTAGGAGTAACATTACACGGAATCTCAATGATCTGTGTGCGATCAAAACCATTACCACTAGGAGTCAGATCGCATTCGCCTTTGCTGGTGAGAGACAAAGGCGTAGGTGGAGGAGTAGGTATAGGTATAGGTGTATTTCCTTGAGAAACAGATGGTTGACCTGAAGAACTATCGCCATCCATTAATAGAATCATCGCTATAACAAGAGCTCCAATTCCTAGTGGCCAGAGTGGAAAGGAATCAGGACTATCTGCTACGACGACATCTCCCTCAGAGCCAGGGATATCAAAGGCTATTGTTTCTCCATCCAACGGTACTGGACTGTCACTAACCAACATATCTCCTGGGATATCTTCTCCCAAAAGCTGATTAAATTCTTCTGGAATCGCGTTGTTGGGTCGTCCGAGTTCCCCACCATCTTCGGAGTATGGATAAGATAGTAGCTCAAAAACCCTCTTTTCGAGTTGGTTTGGATCTCCAGAATTCAACGCATTTAAGCCTGTAGAGATTTTATCTATATAAAAATTCGTCATCTCTGGCGACAGACCTAAAGATTGAATTTGCTCCTTAATGTTAGAAATTTTTGAGGCTTCCTCAAACAGCAGTCGTCCGTATGAAAATTTCAAGTCTAGTAGTCCATCACGGAGGCTGACCGAGTTATTGCCTCCTGAATATGGAGACCAGTAGAACTGGTTTGTTACCAGTCCGAGTCCTTCTACTGGATTGCGACCAAAATGTTGTCCAAGAAGGTATTGAGAGCTATCCATGATTGCGGGGGATTCGTTTCTCCAAAAAGAGGCGAAAGGCACCACAGACAGATTGGGATTGTTACCGTAAAAGCTAGCAAAATTCTGGAAATTTTTTTCCCCACCGGCTGCTCGAATCAGGAGGTTTTGATAAGTACTCCCACCGTTTAATTCCACTAATCGTTGGATTACCGATCCAGTTTTATTGCAAGTCAGACCAAATCCCACATTACATCCAGGAATGACTCGCATCTGATTCAAATTCTGGTTATTGATTTGGTACTGGAGATACTCAGACTCCAATCCTTGTTGGATACCATAGCGTCCAATATTGAGTTGTGCAAAAGCAGACTGACAGGTAGTGAGTCCTACTGCAAGAGATGAGAATGCGATCGTTGCAAAACGAACCGCCTTCGATATTACAATTCTTTGAAAAATTGATTTAGGCAAGATGCACCTCCAATAAACGACAGCAATTTAATTGGGCTGGGCATTTGGTATTGGTTCTTCTCCCCAATCTCCAGTCCCCAACCCTCAGTCACCAATCCCCATTCCCAAATTCAACTCTTAGGTAAATAAATGTTGATCGTGATTCCGGTACCTTTGAGATTTCCTGATGAGAGTGTGTGATATAAGACCATTCCCCGATTTGGTTGATCGAAAAGAAACGCACGACGTGTAGGTTTGATCTTCCCTTGCTTTACTAAGGAAACGAAGGCTTCTAAATATCTACGTATACCTTTGCGGTTCTCTTGAGTAGTATTCAGATGATGCTCGATCAGCATCATAAAGAAGTCCAAGCTACGATTTTCCTGCCCCTGAATCAGACTGCCCTCATCTAGAAAAGAACTTGCTATGAGCCTGTTATCAACTCGTTTAACCTTAAACAGAGTAAAGTAACGCCCTTCTTGTTTCGGATCGTTCGCATAACAGACCCAAGAACCCTCTTGATTTTGGGTAAAACCTTGTTCAGCAAGGTAAGAAAGCAAAGAATTATTGGCCTTAGTCTGTGGTGGAGGTAATAAATCTTCAATGGGATCTAAAGAGCAAATCCTCTGTGTTGTTTTCCGTTGAGACACAGCAGCAGCCTCCTGGATACGGAGGCGCAAAGGCTTGTCAGCAGACATTGCCATGCTAGACATTGCAGCCAATACAGACACTTGGAGAGCGATCGCTCCAACCAAACGAACAATGATATTCATGTTTTACCTGTTACTTTTACTTACGTTGTCAATAATCAAGTCGTTACTAAATCAGGATTGATTTAGCAGTCCTAAATCATTTGTTAAATTTAAGTGTTTGCCTCATTTGATCGAGGTTCGCTTAAGTTTTCACCAGTCAAATAGGAATTTTATATATAGGTAACTAAGCACAAAGATAATCAATGTCTAAAGAAAAGACACAATCTTAATGTTTTATTGGCAACAAAAATCGTGCTTTTTGTTACTTTTTTGTATACAAAAAACCATTGACATTGCGTCAACACTTTTATATTTACTGTTGTCTAAATTTTTACCGATGTTAAGAGGTTTTTATGCCTTCTTCGCTGGCTGTCATGATTCCTAAAAAAGGGCTTTTTTAGCTCTTTAGTATCTTAAGTATAAGCAGACTTTCAAAAGCTCCGTGCTTTGCACATTGCTGCTTTTGCTGATTTCCTTGCTGGGTTGAATAACTTTTTGTTTTTTGGAGGTAGCACGCCTAACTAGCTGTTTCAGCATGATTTTAATTTGATGTATAAATAGTATCTCCTGACAGTAAAATAATATTACCATGAGCTTGAGACATGCAACTGTATTGTGGACAGTTATCAAAGTTGTACACAGTGAATCATAACTACCTCTCTATTAAATTTCATGGCAAATAGCTGAGAGTCAAAGTCAATTTACTTATATATCGTTAGTATATTTCAAATATAGTACCCTTGTTCTTAAGACGTTTACTTTTTGTCTCAAATGTAACTTATGTTTAAAAAACATACGTATGCCAATATATTCTTATTGCTGGATAAGCTTGATTATCTGAACTTTAAGCTAGAAGCGATGCCTGCGGCGGTAAACTACGCATCATATCAAGTCTGGGTAATTAATTATGATTCCCACAGCAATTGCACCCCTCCCTAATACATTAGGAGGATAGAAAAAGCGTATCTTTGACTACAATTAAGATATTAACTTGGTAATTTTACAAGCCTTGACAGTATGAATGTGGAATTTTTTAACAGGATTCCTTTGATGCCTTTAGTATTACTATGGCTAGCTTATACTCTCCTGGGATGGTATCTTGCCACTAACCATATTATTTGGTTAGTGGGAGCTTTTATTGCAGCTATAGTTATAGCTATAGTGCGAAAGAGTAATTCTTGGTTAGAGCGTTTAGTTGAATTTGGATCTCAAACTTTAGCTGTCATATTATTTTTAAGTATATCAATTGCTTTTGTAGCAACTTGGTCGCTATTTTTAAGGCTTTTTCTCATACCTTTAGCAACTACCCTTTTAGCTGATTTGGAAATGCGATTTTCTGGCTTTAATAAGCTAGATCCATTTTGGATTTTAACAGTTATAGCGGTATTAGGTTTGGTAGTGGGAGAATTAATTGATATTTTACTTTTCCCCAGTAATAGATACTAAAAGATTAACTATAAAAAGAAATTTTTATTATTTATTAAGTAGGAATGTAGATATGTGCGTCTATACTCGATCTCAAATTTTAGGCGATCGCCGCTCTAGCTGCTTGACAGAGCAAAGCACGATTACTCGCTATTAGTCAATCGCAATGTTGCAAGTGGCAAAAGTGGGTTAGAATGATGTGCTTTATGACCTTGGTAGTGGTGACGGAAGAATTGTCAATACTGCGGCACAAAAGTTTGGTACGCGCGGTGTTGGCATAGATATCAATCCTGAACGCATTAAAGAAGCTAATGAGAATGCCCAAAAAGCAGGAGTAACCGATCGTGTGAAGTTTATTCAACAAGACTTGTTCAACACTGATTTTAGTGAAGCAACAGTAGTTACACTTTACTTACTGCCAGAGGTTAATGCTAAACTCCGTCCAAAGCTGTTAAAAGAACTCAAACCTGATAGTCGCATTGTCTCCCACGCCTTCGATATGGGCGATTGGAAACCACAGCAGATTCTAAATGTAGAGGGAAAAACTATTTATTACTGGGTAGTTCCTGAACAAGTACCAGCGAATTTGCGATAGGAACTAACCAATTTGTAATGACATTTGTAGACTCGTTACGGCTATGCTCTAAGCAAAGCTATGCCGCAGGCTTTACGTAATTCGTAATCTAAGAGGCATCAGATTCAAGTTGAGTTTCCATTTCTTGAATCTGTAGCCTAATTTTTAAGACTTGATTTCATAAATTCAAATTTTTTAACTTTAAATTACCTCCATTGGGGGTTGACAAAACAAATTTAGATATTGAAAAGAATAATATAAAATTCAAAATTGTTTGACTGAGTTCAAATTCAAGCAAGCTCAGGAAATATGATAGGGTTAAAGAGAAAGAATGCTTTAATTACAGGTGCAACTTCAGGAATTAGTCAGGCGATCGCTATCAGACTCGCTCAATAAGGGTGCAACATCGCTATAAATTACCGCAAACATCCAGAAGCGGCGGTAGACACAGAAGAAATGGCATTGCAAAAAGCCTGCGGAAATATCGAAAATTGTGGTGTGAAGTCGCTGCTGGCACCTGTGAGGAGATGACAGCCGCAGCAGCTTTTTTAGCCTCGGATGAAGCCGCCTACATCATTGGACAGACACTATTTGTACATGGTGGATTGAATCTGTATGCTGACTTCCGAGAAACCTGGTCAGCTTGAGAAAAAGGTAAGGGGGCAGGCGGCAGGGGGCAAGGGGGATCGAACAGAAAGGGGATTCGCCAAGTCTTAGAGAGGCTGCATCAGCCAACGGTAGAGCTACGGGTAACGCACAGCTACATGACTACCCCTGTTGCATTAGCTTCCGGTAGAGTACGAGAACCACGCTTGGTTGTTGTGGGGGACTCAAACCCATTTTCTGCTCCACAGATGGAGAAAGAGGTCATTTCCCCCTGCCTGTTTGTTGAGTAAGGCTGGCGTACTTTCCATAATTAAGCCGATACATACCATTATTAGTGAAATTAAATGCCCATGACTAGCGCCATCGATAAGAACAGTCAACTGGAAGCACAAGCTTGGGAATTATTGGAAGAGTCCGTAATTTTTTACCAAGGAAAACCCATTGGTACTGTAGCCGCTCACGATCCGGAGTCAGATGCACTCAATTATGACCAGTGCTTTCTCCGCGATTTTGTGCCTTCTGCCTTGGTGTTTCTCATGTATGGGAAAGCAGAGATTGTCCGTAACTTCTTAGTAGAAACACTGAAGTTACAAAGTCATGAAAAGCAGATAGACTGCTTTGAACCAGGAGCGGGATTAATGCCTGCCAGTTTCAAAGTGCATTTTAATGGCAATGAGGAATTTTTGGTCGCTGATTTTGGTGAGCAAGCGATCGCTCGTGTTCCCCCAATTGATTCTTGTATGTGGTGGATTCTTTTGCTACGAGCTTATGAAAAAGCTACAGGCGATTTGTCCCTGGCGCGTCAGCCAGATTTTCAAGCCGGAATCAAACTAATTTTGGATCTTTGCTTAGTACATCGGTTTTCCATGTACCCAACAATGTTAGTTCCCGATGGCGCGTTTATGATTGACCGTCGTATGGGAGTCTACGAACATCCTCTAGAAATTCAGGTGTTATTTTATGCGTCCTTGAGGGCTGCTAGTGAATTGCTTTTACCAGATGGGGATGGGGATAGTTATCTCGGCAAAGTCAATAGGCGATTGGGATCTTTGAAATATCATATCCGCAACTATTATTGGCTAGATTTGAAGCGATTGGGGGAAATCTATCGTTACAAAGATAACGAATTTGGTAAAGAAATTGTTAATAAATTCAACATCAACTCAGAATCAATTCCTAGTTGGTTGACCGAGTGGTTGCCAGAAACGGGAGGATATTTAGCGGGAAATCTGGGGCCGGGACGGATTGATTTTCGCTTTTTTGCTCTGGGAAATCTGATGGCAATCTTAACTTCCTTAGCAAGCGAAAAAGAATCTCAAAGCATTATGAATTTATTTGTCCAACGTTGGCAAGACTTGATCGGCTATATGCCTGTTAAAATTTGCTTTCCGGCTTTAGAAGGTTTAGAGTGGAGAATTGTTACAGGATGTGACTCTAAAAACAGGGCTTGGTCTTATCACAACGGTGGCAACTGGCCAGTCTTACTGTGGTTATTTGCATCGGCGGCGCAGAAAGCAGGTCGAACAGAACTTGCTCAAGCAGCGATCGCTATTGCCGAAAGGCGTTTATTGAAGGATAAATTCCCTGAATATTACGATGGCAACAATGGCCGTTTAATTGGCAAAGAAGCTAGAATCAATCAAACTTGGAGCATTGCCGGATTGTTGACCGCTAAAAAGTTCGTGGAAAATCCAGATTACTTAGAATTAATCAGTTTTGCAGAGGGTCTTGAAGTCCCAGGCTGTAGCCTGTAGGTATTTAGCGGTGTCATTATCAGGGTGTCTCTACTAACTATTTTCCTAGTCCCCAGCCCCCAATCCCTAGTCCTTAGACCTCTTATTTAATCATGAGAAGGGAAAAATAACCTCAAATTCTCAAATACTCGATAACTGATACACTATATTGTAAGAGGTATCTGAAGTGTCATACTTAGTAATATCATCAGATAGTCTTTGCATCCTTAACACGTTTTAACGTGTATAACACATGAAAACTACTTCAGATTTAATTTCAGAATTTGAACAACTATTCAGACAAAAATTACAACTAAATAATTGTAAACTCAGAAAGAAAAGACAAGAGAATAATTATGAAATTATTACTCCAGCTAAAGACATTTTTTTGATGTATTGGTCTGAATTCCCAGAAGTTAGCTTAATATATCAGGCTGTAGGGGTACGCACTCAGCAGACTAGTGTTTATGAACGTGCTATCCGGTTGCACATTAGTTCTTGTTTGAGTAGTATTCAGGAGAATCCTACCTCCGAAACACCATTATTGGTAAAATAACTAATACTTAGATAACTCACATAATATTTACTAAACTCTCGCCAGTTTTTGTAATATAACTGACGAGAGTTTTTCACCTAAAATCTGTTGATCGAGAGATAAAAATGCAATCTGAAAAAAATCAAGATCGAGATCAGCTAGATTATAAAACCTTGTTAGCCAATGCAAAGCAAGCCTTAAAACTTGAATATCATAAATCAGCCGCATTAGCTTCCCAACTGCAAACCATAAAAACTCAGTTAGAGCAAGTTCAGGCTGAAAACAAAACTCTCAAGGAAAGTGCTTATGAAGATGTAGTTAAGCACTTTGAGGCGCGGACTCAAGCAGCAGAAGCACTCGCATTAAAAACAGAAGTACGCCAAAGATTCCTTGAAGCCAATGGTTGCAAGGATGATGAGAGCTTTGATACTCTATGGGATAGCATTAAAAATAAAATTCAGATTCAAGACGGGGAAGTGAGAATCGTTGCTCCAAATGGTACTCCCAAATTCACCTTAACGGGTAGCATGATGACTTTGAGGGATTTTATTCAATCCCTCAAAAAAGACCCAATCTCGGAAAAATTTTTCTTGAGCTAGAAAGCCAAATTAATGAAAGGCTTTCGCTATAAGTAGACTAAAAATTGTAGCAGAAAGCTATTCATCTTCGTCTCCTGGCGGTCTTTCGCTCTCGCTTTGTTGGGCGTTCCACTCCAAAATAATGCGTTCCAACATCTCAGACTGCGTACAGCTATTAACATCCGCGTACATTTTAATCAACTGCCTCACTTCGGGACTAATGTGACGGATCTCTAGTTGGTTATTTTGTAGCATGTCCATTAACTTTTAGTGTCTATTACATTATGTTGAACCATTAAACTATGTCTGTTGCAATAAATTTTGTTAATGGCGATCGCTGTCTATCCCCTGCTATGTAATTATTTTTACTTTATAAATAACCTCTTAACCAGGTGGGGCTGCTTCTTCAAAGGGACGAATAATTGCAGGGGCTGGTGTTACTTCTGGTTTAAAAATTCCTTGTAAGGCTTGTTCTAAGGTTTGGGCCATGACAATCCGGTTTTCGTAAGCCACAACTACCCGCACCAAAGTTGGTAGACTATTCTGTGTGGCTTCTAAATAGATTGGCTCAACATAAAGCAGTGATTGCTCAATGGGAATCACTAATAGATTGCCTTGAATGGCTTTCGAGCCTTGGCGATTCCACAGGGAAATTTGCTGAGAAATTACCGGGTCTTGGTTGATGCGCGCCTCGATTTGCTCTGTACCGTAGACCAGCCTTTCTTTCGGAAAAGTATATAACAATAACTTACCGTAATTAACACCATCCGATCGCGCCGCTAACCAAGCGATTAAATTAGTCCGTTGTCTAGGAGTATAGGGTAGAAACAGAATAAACTCTTCTGTACGAGAGGCTGCGCCAACAACAGGTGCAGTGGGTAGACTAGTAATCAAATAGTATGGCTCTACTGGACGAGTTTCACTACCATAGATTTCATTAGGAATCTGCCACTGGTCTTCCCGATTGTAAAATACCTGGGGATCGGTCATGTGATAGGTCATCAACCGCTCAGATTGAATTTTGAAAAAATCCACCGGATAGCGGGTATGACTGCGGAGATTAACAGGCATTGTACTGAGCGGTTTAAACATTTGGGGAAATATCCCTGACCAAGTGGCAATGATTGGATCGTTGGGATCGGCAATATAAAAATTGACAGTGCCGTTGTAGGCATCAACTACTACTTTGATAGAATTGCGAATGTAGTTGATCCCATCGCTGCCAGTGTCTGAGTAAGGATAGCGATCGCTCGTCGTGTAGGCATCAACAATCCAGTAAAGATAACTGGGATTACTGGGGAAATCTTCATTAGCAGCAGCAGCTACTAAATAGGGATCGCTGTCAAATTTCAAAAAAGGTGCGATCGCTTGAATTCTTTGCTTGACATTTCGCCGCAGTAGCAATTTTGTCTCTGGTAAAAAGTCCTGCGTCAGCACCATCTGCCAATCTTTCAAATGCATGGCAAATAACCACCGTCGCCATGCTGAACCGATTTCCACGCCACCCAGACCATCGTAAGAGTTGTAAACATTGTCACTACCACTGGGGTAGTCTAACTCTCTAACTCTTGTGCCAGTCATTACGTAAGTATTTGCTATTTCACCGTAATAAATTCGGGGTTGACCAATGGGAATGCTTTT
Organism: Nostoc punctiforme PCC 73102; assembly: GCF_000020025.1. GTDB lineage: Bacteria > Cyanobacteriota > Cyanobacteriia > Cyanobacteriales > Nostocaceae > Nostoc > Nostoc punctiforme. The sequence goes on from NC_010628.1 coordinate 1,983,120, forward strand.
ACGAATGGCTGCACTAGAAGTTGTGAGGGCACTACTATCATCACTAATATCTTTGACAAAATATTCTGGTAGTCCACCAGGCCCAACTGTATTAACTGGGCTAACAGTAAACCCGAAACCGTGAGTATAAATTAAATGGCGGTTAACCCATGTTTGGGCTTCCTGTGGTACAGCATTGTAGTCTAGTTCTCGCGCGGCAATCAGTACTTGCCGCCGTTCTGTTGCTTCAGCAGTTTCCTGTTTAGGTTCTGGTGGGTTTTGGGGCGCTGATGGTCGGCGTGAAGTTACATCTGTTTTCAGAGTATACCGATCAATATCGGCATCGGGGAACCGATAATATGGCCGAATTTGTTGCAGCTGACGGTTAGTTTCTAACAGAGGTCGCTGATCCCAAAGGCGGATATTCCGAATTGTCAAGTCATTCCTTTGAATATCAGCTTCAGTCAGTGTTCCTTGAGGGTTGAAGCCTCTAGAATCGATCGCTTCTAAATCGAATGCTTGGCGAGTCAAGGCGATAGTACGTTGAATGTAGGGTTGCTCTCGCTGCAACTCATTAGGTTGAACAATTAAATATTGGACTACCGTAGGTAGAACAACGTCAGCCGCTACAACTAATACTAAATAAATCCCCAACCCGTAAAATACCAAGGGACGATACCGAGATTTGGGTTTCCAGAAAAGCGTTCGCCAAAGTAGATAAAAGGCGATCGCTACTGCCACAACACATAAAAAGGTATAAGCTGGCAACTGGGTTGTCACATCCGTATAGCTAGCACCATAACTTACACCACGGCTAGAATACACAAGTTCATAGCGACTTTGCCAATAACTCAAAGCCACTACCAACATCAATAAACCACCCATACCGAATAAATGACGCTGCTGCTGGGGCGAAAAACCAGGGAAAATCCCCTGACTTAAACTGTCAGCCGACAAAAGATAAGTGAGAGCAACGGCGACGAAACCATACAAACATAATCCCATCAGCCAGAGTTCTAGCAGTTCCCAAACGGGTAAGGAAAATACATAAAAGCTGATATCTCGACCAAATAAAGGGTCGGTGCTGTTGAAAGGGGTGGGGTGGAAATATTGCAGTACCTTTGGCCAGTGTTGGAATAGGATGAATGCAAAACTGGGACTAAATACAACCGCGATCGCAGTTAATAAAAATTGGGGATAGATTAAGATTGCGATCGCTACTCCCACAATTAAGCCGACATACCAGACTTGAGAGACAATCTGCCTCAAGAGTTGCCAGATTGTCTCTAGTCGAAATAGGGCAGGAATGGGTAAAATGCCCTGATTAACTGGAGAATGCCAGTAAGAAAGAGCAATTTGACCATAGTGAGCCAGCATTAATCCAATCAATAGGCTCAGTATCAGAGTTAGGAGTAATAACCCGCGCAATTTCAATTTTTTAAAGCGTTGCGGCGCAAATGTCTGGGTTTCGTTGCGTCTTGGATAATGAGGGCTGAGAAAATTTGTGAATTTACTGGTGAGTTCTGCTTCCTCACGCTTGACTTCCTCTATCTTCAGAGACTGGGAATATTTGAGCCGTTGTGCTAAGGCAAGGTTTAGCAGTAGATAGGCAGCAGTTACCCCAGCCACAATTACCCACAAAACACCACGAGTCACCACCCTTAACAGAAATACTTGGAGATAGCCGACTTCCTGAAACCAAAAAATATCTGCTCCTATGCGGCAACCGAGATCCAAGAGTAGCCCCAGCCCCAAGAATAAAATTAATAGTCTAAAGCCCCATTTCCAGATCATTCCTTGGCAGCCAAATTATCTGCAAAGCCAACCTTACCGCATCAACGAAGGTATTTGATGCTTTCCCAAAAATTATTACTACTTTCCACGATAGCTGAATTCAGCAACGCCTCAAAGTTTATATCCGAAAGTCAAAGTTTAATTTACGTGCTTTACAAAATAATTATGTTGTGTATAAGGAAGTGAACGTAAATAATTATCGTTGGGATAAGGCAATAGGCAATAGACATCTTGCAAAAGTAACTTTTGCAAGATGTTGGGGTGCATGTTTGCATGTTAGAGAGGAAGGGAAAATTCCATACCTTTACCCCTTATCCTTTTACCCACTTTTGCAAGAAGTCTAATAGGTATAAGGGTTTTAGCCTAGTTTATTTTTCTTTACATAGTTTGATTTTATTGTACCAACCAACTTAAACGTAAATAGGTAGTTTCAGGTTTTTACCAATCATTCTTTGATAGGAAATATACACCTAGACGCTAGGGGTAATTCATGTAGATGCAAAGCGGTGAGCCATTCCTGTGGACGGGTTCCTCGGCATCAAGGAACTGGCATTAGCGTACCCCTGCACGTAGGGCTTACCGATTGCCTCTACAACAAATGTGGTTTTTAAAATCATCCATATTTGGTATTTCCTATAAATGCATAAGTATTATATTATTGTCCAATTTGTGCAAATCAATTCTTCAAAATGCATCGCTTAAGCACAACTTTTTTCAAATTATTTAAATTCTTCAATACCTTATGAGGTAAGGACATTGGGGATTTGTATACGATCTCAGTGAGATTAACTAAGAACAGAGATAATACTGCATGACTTAAGATGAATATATACTCCCATTTAAATGGATTCCCAGTATGCTCTGTTGTGTGAATCCCGATTGCCAAAAACCCCTAAATCCTGATAAAAACAACTATTGCCATAGTTGTAGAGCAGAATTAATACCCCTGCTGGGAGGTCGCTATCGTCCCACTCAGGTGTTGTCAGATGAGGGCGGATTTGGTAGAACCTATTTGGCAGAAGATGTACACAAGCTGAATGAATGCTGTGTTGTTAAGCAATTTGCCCCAAAACTTCAGGGAACTGGGCCACTAACAAAGGCCATTGAACTATTTAAACAAGAAGCAAGTCGACTACAAGAACTCGCCGAACATCCACAAATTCCAACTTTATTGGCTTATTTTGAGCAAAATGGCTATCTGTTTTTAGTACAGCAATTTATCGATGGGAAAAACTTGCTTAAGGAATGGGAAAGGCGCGGAAACTATAGTGAAACAGAGATTCGCGAACTTTTGCTAGATTTACTGCCCGTACTGAAGTTTATCCATGTACGGGGAGTGATTCATCGGGATATCAAACCACAAAATATTATTCGTCGTCAAAGTGACGGGCGATTAGTGCTAATCGATTTTGGAGCCTCTAAGCAGCTGACAGTAACAGTGCAGACTAAAATGGGCACTGTTATTGGCTCACACGGTTACACTGCACTTGAACAGATGCAAGATGGCAAAGCTTACCCAGCCAGCGATTTATTCAGTTTAGGGGCGACTTGTTTTCATCTACTGACTGGAGTTCGTCCATCTCAACTGTGGGTACAACAAGGCTATAGTTGGGTTGGATCTTGGCGACAATATTTAATCAGTCCAGGTAAAGACGGCGTTTCTGTATCTATAGAGTTGGGTGAAGTTTTGGATAAGCTGTTGCAACTAGATATCCAAAAGCGTTACGAATCGGCTGATGAAGTCATCGCTGACTTGACACCTGGGCTATCACCATTGCCATCACTGCCCGTAACTGTACTTACATCAACATTTGCATCTACTCCAGGTAACAAAAGACCATTTTCACTAAGACTAAATAACACGTTAAAAAGTCAACTGCTGTTAATTTCTAGCATTTCGGTATTGGGATTGGCGGGAGTTTGGTATTTCCAGACTCGTCCCCATACAATGAGCGAATATTCTCCCTCTAATTCTCCGCCTACTTCTTTGCCTATTTCTTTGCCCTCAAAAAGCGATTTTCTACCCAAAGCCTTCAAGGGGCATTCCAGCGATGTGAATTCTGTAGCTTTCAGTCCTGATGGCACAACCCTTGGTAGTGCCAGTGATGATAAGACAATCAAGCTATGGAATCTGGCCCGTGGAGAGGAAATCCACACTTTAGAAGGACATTCCAATTGGATTTGGACTGTAGCCTTCAGTCCTGATAGTAAAACCCTCGCCAGTGGTAGTGCAGACAAGACAATCAAACTGTGGAATGTGGAGACAGGAAAGTTAGTCCGCACCTTAGAGGGAAATACTGACGGAGTTACTTCTGTAGCTTTCAGTCCTGATGGCAAAACTCTTGCCAGTGGTACTGCTAGTAAGGATATAAGAATCAAACTGTGGAATGTGAAGACAGGAAAGTTAATCCGCACTTTAGAGGGACATACTGATGGTGTTCCATCTGTGGCTTTTAGTCCTGATGGCAAAACTCTGGCTAGTGGTAGCTGGGATAAGACAATTAAATTGTGGAATTTAAATACAGGCAAGGAAATCCGCACTTTAAAAGGAAATGCAGAGTCGATTCTTTCAGTCGCTTTTGCGCCTGATGGTGTCACCCTTGCCAGTGGCAGTAAAGACAAAACAATTAAATTGTGGAATCTAAATACAGGTAAGGAAATCCGCACTTTAAAGGGACATAAGGATAAGGTTAATTCTGTTGCCTTTTTGCCCAGTGGAACTCAAAATGGCCTTACCCTTGTCAGTGGTAGCAGTGACAAGACAATTAAACTGTGGAATCCTTTAACAGGAAAGGAAATTCGCACTTTAGATACAGGTTCTGGATATATTTATGCGATCGCTATCAGCCCAGATGGAGAAACTATTGCCGGTGGTGGAAGTGGTGAAAACATTCTCAAGATTTGGCAGCCGATTCACTGAAAAATGCAATGATTTTTACAGCAATTGATAGATAACACAATACAAATTTTAGTATAAATATTAATTATGGGTATGCACATTTGCAGCATTAAATTCCCACACAAAAATGTCAAGTAAAGTCTATAAAATCATCCCGCATTTATTTATTAAGCGTACCTCTAACCAGAATTACTGTATTTTCTGCCTTCAATTATCAACATCTGTCATAGCTGAAGAGGTAATTTTTTCTTCTGTAATCGAGCTAGTTTTAATGCGATCGCTGACTTCATTATTGCCTAATTTAATAGGCTCGGTAATATAATCTATACCAAAATGCTTATTTAATCGATCGCAAATGCAACTTTAAGCTGATTTATATTTGCAGCTAAAGATTGATGCTGGCGTTGTCAAAACTTAATATGCTTTAACTATTAGTTGTAGCAATTCAATTGAGGAATGTGATCGTGAAACGCTTTAATGTCTCCAAAATTCTAGGAAGTACTGTTCTAGCTCTAAGTTTGGCTACCTTACCCACAGTTATGCCTGCTTCTGCTCAGACAACAACAGCTCCTGATGGTACTGTTACAAACACTACTACAGACCGCGCTGCTACCGATAGAAATTATCAAGATGGGGATTGGGGTTTGTTGGGCTTGCTCGGTTTATTTGGTTTATTTGGTCGCAAGAACCGCAAAGCTGGTGATAATGTAGCTTATCGTGACCCTAATGTAGTCGGCTCCTCTGGCTCCCGTTCTAACTATTAATAATGAGTTGAATTTTAATTTCGCGTAAGTCTTAAAAATTATTACGGGTAAAGCCTGCTGATGCAGGCTTTGTTTCTATGTTTAAATAACTCCAACCCTTAGGGAGTAAAAACGTATCAAGTTTCCTTGCTTCAGTTGTTAATTAGGGATTTTCCAAAAATACAATTGGCGAACAAAACAGCACCCTGACACTTCTAATTTTAGCCATTTTCGTGCAAACTTAGTAAAGTTAGTTAATGGTCATTAGTTATAATTTAAATAGAAATGGAAGATTCAGTATTTATTATATTTCTTTCCTTTGGATTTATTTGGGTTTTGATGGGAGTTGTAGGTTGGATTGCATTTCTAAAATCTGAGGGTGAAGAAATTAAGTTTGGTAAATGGGGACTGATAGTTGCTATTCCAATCTTAATTCCAATAATTTTTACTTTGATTATTGGTGTTCTTTATCAAAGGTAAAAACTGTAATTCTATCGTAATATTTATGTTAATTGCAGGTAAGCCTAAGTAGTTCACTTGTGAATTGCACCCCTGACCAAAATCACTGTACTTTCTACACCAGAGGCGATCGCTTCGGGAATATTACCTTGAATCGCCTGCTGCAACAATCCCTCGCGGGAAGCTCCCAAAACTACAACATCGTAACCCTCGGTTTTCACTAGGTTAATCACACCTTCAGCTACTGAATCAGCTTGCACTGGGATCGCAACTACAGTACTAGATAATTTTCGCCGCCGCATCAACTGACGGATGGCTTGTTCTGAAATTGACATATCTGGCTTGAGTTCAGATGGATTAAACACCTGTGTCAAGCGAATTTGCGGATCGTTTCCCAATGTAATTAAAGCAGGTAACAACTTAATCGCTAGGGGAGAATTGGGACCGCCAGCCATTGGAACTAGCCAGCGATTGAAAGAATGCTGAGTCTGGAGTGCTGTTTGCGGATAGCTATGATTTGGCTTGTGCTGAGTTTTGCCCAATTTTACCAAAACTACTTCGCAGGTGGCTTGGCGAATTATGTTGTCTACAACGCTGCCAAAAATCCGACCAGGGGTAGATGTGTTACCTTTCCATCCCATTAAAATTAGGTCGATGTGTTGTTCGTTGATTGTCTCTAAAATTGCTTGGGCGACATCGTGGGTAACTCGAATCTGCGTATGCAAGGGGATTTTCCACTTTTTTGCTAAGACTTCTGCCTGTCTTAGCAAGCGGCGACTTTTTGCCGTTCTTACCTGTGTTTCTGATGGAGAACTGTGGCGGGGTATCAGCATAACTTGCACGCAATCTATTTCATAATGGCGATCGCGGGCAATAGCTGCTGCCATTTGTAATAAAATACCTGCAGTATCGGGATTAGCTACTGGTACTAATAATCTACCTCTACCGATGTTGGGCGATCGCGTTTGGTAAACTATGTATGAAGGTTCTGGTTGCAGCTTAGGAGTTCCATTTCCACAATTGAGATGATCTGCTTCCGCCCGAATAATATCTGCACGGGTAATAATCCCGATAAGTTTCCGTCCATTTACCACTGGTAAGCGACTGATTTGATAGCGATCGAGTAAATACAACACATTGCCCAGAGTGTGAGTCGGTGTTACCGTCATCGGGACAGTTGTCATAATTTCTTTTAAGAAAATATCGGCTAAATTGCGATCGCGAAATGTGTGGTTTGTACTCTCGCGTATTTTCAACAAATCTGATTGCGTCACAATCCCTACTAACTTGCTATCCTCTACCACAGGAAAACCGCGATGATGGGAACGAGCAAAGGACTGCATTGCTTCTTCTAAGCTCATCTCTGCATCCAGAGTTTCCACTCGTTCTTGCATCACATCTTTTGCAGTTAACTTGGTTAATGCTCCCTCCATCGGAACTTGTTTGGTGAGAGTAATACCTTTTAACTCCAAAAGTTTCTCATAAAGCGAACCTGATACTACCTTATCCGCAACCAGATAAGCTGCTACAGAAACAATCATTAAAGGTAGTACCAGATTGAAATCTGTAGTCATTTCAAACACAATCACAATTGCTGTGATTGGCACTTTGGAAACGGCGCTAAAAAATCCACCCATCCCCGCTAGGGCGTAAGTAGTCGGAGAACCAACTCCAGTGATATATAACTCAGCTACACCGATGATATGTCCTAAACAAGAACCCAAAATCAGACTGGGAGCGAATAACCCCCCCGGCGCTCCTGAACCAAATGCTATAAGTGTGAGGATGAATTGGGCGGTAAAGGCGATCGCTGCTACTGTAGGATGGGAACCTCCAGTAATTAAGGATTCTCGTAACCCCGTATTATCCCGGAACGATGGAGGGAGCATAGCCACGACAACACCAGAAATAAATCCAGCTAAAGCCACTCGCAACGGTAAGCTGATATGTAATCTTCTATAAAATTTAATACTAAATATTAAGCCGCTATTAAACAATGCACCCAGCAACCCTGCCAAGATGCCTAACAGTACGAAAAAGGGAATTTCTGGGATAGAAAATTGGCTGGAAGATTGCGTTAATTGCAGGTTAAGGTCAAAAGAGCCACCACCTAAGAGTCGGGATATCACCCCACCAATAAAGGAGGCGATAATGGCAGTTCCCAGGGTCAATCCTGATAAATCTTGGAGTAACTCCTCAACGATAAACAATACACCTGCGATCGGGGCATTGAAAGCAGCAGCCAAACCCGCACCTGCACCGGCTGCAATCATTTGCCGTCGATGATCTGGGGAAGTGGGAACCCAACGACTCATCCCTGCTGCTAAACCTGCCCCCACTTGGACAGTAGGGCCTTGCCGTCCTAGAGTCATGCCTGAACCAATGGCGATGATAGCACTGAGTAACTTCACACCTGCTACCCGCCAGGATAAATTCACAGGTACATTGGCAAGACTAGCTTTAACTTGCGGAATACCGCTACCATAAGCCTCTGGTGCCAATCTATCCACCAACCATCCAGCTATAAATCCCAGAACAAGACCAATTACAGGTAGTACCAGCCATGCCGGAAAAAGGTGGGTAGTATGTACTCGCCATGTCCCCAGCCATCCCGATCCTACTTTCAGGAATACCGCAGATAGGGCAGCAACCAAACCGATAACACAAGCTTCGGCGATCGCTAAACCTCTTCTAGGCTGCCACCAGGTGCGAAAACGCTGATTCATACCAATTTTGGATTTTAAATCTTGGATTACAAATCTTTCCTAAAAAGCTGTTTAGTGGAATCTTAGAGGATGGTTTAAAAATCTATCTCAAGGCTCAGATCCCCGACTTCTTAAAGAAGTCGGGGATATTGTTATTCACAAATAATTTAGGATCGCTATACAAAAGCACTCTCCCCAATTACGAATTACGAATTATTTAATTGCTTCTCCCCGTGGTAGATAGTCCTTCTACTATCAGAGATGGAGTATAACAAGAACCATTCCAGTCACCATCGTTGCCCAGTGCAACCACTTGCTTCAGGGCTGTGTAAACATTACCTGCAACCATAGTATCCTTAACGCGCCCAATAACTTGACCATTTTGGACGCGGTAGCCTAAATCCACGTTGATCGAAAAATCTCCAGAAATACTGCCACCATCACCCAGCATTTGATCCACAATCAAGCCATCATCTAGTTGTTGAATCAAATCTGGTAGCGATGTCGAACCTGGCTGGATGAGAAAATTAAATAAACCAGGAGTGGGATAGCTGCCTAAACCAGGGCGAAAACCATTTCCAGTAGTGTCAGTACCCAATTGGCGGCCGGTGGTGCGATCGCCATAGAAATGCTGTAAAATCCCGTTTTGGATAAATACTAAAGATTGAGTCGGAGTACCTTCATCATCAAAAGGGCAACTGTAAGGGCCAGCTTCTGGATCTTGGTAGAGAGTGAGACTGGGGGCAACAACTGGGTTCCCTAAACGTTCTGCCCAAGGTGAAGATATTTCTAAGACTTGCTTGCCATTCAAAGCGGCTTGCACAGTACCCCAAAGCATATCAGCAGCTTTAGAAGTGAACAAAATCGGGACACGACCAGTAGGGGGTGAGACATTTTCTCTGGCCCAAATTAATCGTTGTAAAATTTGGTTAGCTAATCTCTCAGGGTGAAGTTCCCCCCGCTTGGTTTGACCATCGGCAACACTTAAAAAATCATCGCCACGTACCCATTCTGCTGATACATAGCAGTTAAGGGTAGTATCCGTGTAGTAACAATCTAAACCTTTAGTATTGACTATTCTGGTAGTTTCAATATCACATTCCCAGTCACCATTGCACACAACATCGGGATAAACATCGCGGATGAGTGCGATCGCTTCTTTGCCCCAGTCTACCAAAATCTCTATCGGTACACTTTCTCCTAAATCTGGGTAGGAGGGCTGAAAGTTAGAGCCTAATTCTACAGTTTCCGGTTCATTCAGGTGGCTTAATGCCAGAGCTTTTTCCACCATCACTTCGGCTAATACAGAACCGTAAGCCACCGTCAGCCCCGGACGACCGTTTCGCCAAAGCCGTAGTGCTGTACCTTCAGATTGGTTGGTTTCTAGCTGTTTGAGCCGGTTTGCCTCAAAAAACACTGGACGAGAAAGCGATCGCGACTGATACACCTCAGCAGCTTCTGCTCCAGATTTTATAGCTAGTTCCAGCAACTGTTCGGCTAGTGTATCTTGTGACAAATTTTCAGAACCCATGACCCTTAGTGAATTGTGGATTTTGAACCGCATATCAACGCACCTTGGAGAAAGTGCGATCGCTAAAAACCAACGATCGGGCTTTCTGCCGATGGACGCAGATAACTATCCAAAAATCATCAGCGTTTCCTTACAGTTACGATTTGGAACCGCAGATCAAAACTGATGGACGCAGTTAATTATCCCAAATCATTGTCATGTCTCAACGGATCTAGTCATTTGTCATTGGTCATTTGTCATTTGTCATTTGTCCCCATTCCCCGTTCCCTATTCCCCATGCCCATCTTCAAAGATTAACCTCTTGCAAAAGCCAAAAACCAGCAAAAGATTGTGCTTTGGGATCGGACTGTATACCAATAAAATGCACTCCGTTAGCTTTTTGCTTGGCTTCTTCAAAACCTTTAGCCTCTGCCAAGACTTGAGGTTTTTTGATATTTGCCACAATCCAGCTTTCATTAACACCCGTTTCTAAAAGCAATCTCGCCTCTTCACTGGTGTCAAATCTTAAGAAAGCCAACTCCAAACCAGACATCCAGCCAGCCAAGGGCAAGGCTCTCGGTGAGAAAATCAAAATACCAGGAATACGGGCTTCGGGTGAAACTTTCGCCAATTCTAAAGGGAAAGCTTCACCAAAACCAATTTCCCACTCTGGCATTTCAGCCAAATCCGCAGCATCTAAGGTAACAAATACCCACTGTTGCCCTTCCAAAGCATCTGGTAAACGTTGCGGCAAAGGTTTCTCCAAGCGGACTGAGGGATTAGTCCCCCCTTGATACCCCGGTTCTTGAGGATAGACTTCCTTCATACGCTCTTCTAGCCATTGGTTAAGAACCAAAGTGCGGCGACTAGGCTGGGCGGGAATGCCTACATCTTGGCAGGCTTTAGTAATCATGTTGTTCATTTGGCGGCGGAAAAAGCGGATTTTAATTGGTGCTTTTCCCGCTTGGGTAATAGCCTCCTGCAATGCTGTCCGCAACCAGCCCGAGTTTACCTGGGTACTAGGACAATATTGAGCATAACGAAACAAAGAATCTGGTTTTGTGCCTATATCCAAGGGGCTTTCGCAGACTAAGACTTCCCAAATTTTTTTCTGATTATCGTCCAAAATCGGACGGGAGTAAAAATCGATTTCCCAAATACTGCCCATGTTTTGCGGTAAAAATCTGGCTGTTATGTTTTCCTGATATCTCGATCATACGAGTGTTGGGGCAGCATTGGGCATTGGGAATTTGGAATGGGGCATTGGACATAGAGAAGAGACAAGGGAGACAAGGAAGAAACTTGTTCAATAATTCTCCCTTGTCCCCCAATACTGCTCGGTTAAACATTTTTAACTCGGCATTGGGTTTGGGGTAAAGGTTAAAGGGTAAAGGGTAAAGGTTAAAGGTTTTTTCTTTCCCCTTTCCCCCGCCCCTTATCCCCAGAGGGGACCCCACCTTCCCTTTTCCCCAAAACCCGACAAGTATTGCCTTGTCTCCTTGTCCCCCTGATATCTATTGTTTAGTAAAAAGAGGTGTCATGGGCTTGACTCCTTTAGCTGTATCGCCCGCCAGATTTAGGTATTCGTAGATTCCAAAAGCATCCTCAGTGGTTCGCAATAGTGAGTAGTGATTATAGGGTGTTTTATCCACTACACTCCGTGAACCGTGGTTAGTAATTACAATGGTCGCAATGTGACCACCACCAAAGTTAGCATTACTCTTGGGGTCAGAACCGCAACAACCTTGAGTGTCTTTTTTGCCGCGTGGATTATTATCTTCATCCCAAGTAATGACGATCGCATTATTCCCTGATGCAGCCCAAAGCTTTGAGGTAGTGATTTGTTTGACAACATTACCAATCATCGTGTCACCAGTTTTAATTAGTTTTTGCAGATCGGGACACTCTTGTAAACCGTGCATTTCATGGCATTGATTAAATATAATATGACTATAATTGGGAACATTGCCGCTTTTTAGGTCAGTAGCAAGCTGCTCAAAACCCACAATTTTACTTGACAAATTAGGATCGTCTTGTACTTTTTTGAAGTTGATAAAACCGTTATGTTTTGAGGCATACAGCGCTCGGTTTAGACTAGGAGCAACAACAGCTTTAGAACCTGGGGTGGGAATATCTTCAAAGTATCCCTTCCAAGTTAGACCCTTCTCTTCTAGTTGGTCGATTAAGCTTTTAGAGGCGATAGTGTGACTAACATAGTCAGATTTTTGAGAATTCTGACAAAACTTGTCAGCACTACCAATCTGGCAATAAAAAGCATCATCATCATGGATACCAAAAGTACTACCACCTAACATAGCGACGTAGTTAGCCTCGCTAGGATGAACTTCAGCATAGAAATTGCTAGCAAAACCGTAAGTTTTTGCTAGTTGATTGATTATTGGTGCATTGGAGTTGCCAATAATTTGATTGGAGGATTTATTTTCCTCAATAATCACAAAAATACGATCGTATCTAGGGATTGCTTTATCTTCTTTGGTTGGGACAGAGGCTACTAGTGCGGTATTTTCATTTATGATGGTTTTTTTGCTGGGTTCCGTCTTTGTGAGTACTTGAGAATTTGATGAGCAAGCGATCGCAGTCAGGCTTAAACTAAGTAAACAAAGCGCAAAAATAACCTGTTGAGGCGTTTGGTGTGCTGACATAACTAATATTTAGTATTATCAGCTGTTGAGTATATGCTGTGTTGTGTTTAAATTCGAGAAAAAATAGCGATCGCTAAAGTATCTCCTTATTAACCACGATTGATCCAAACGCCTCTGAGTCCAGCTGCTTTAGCGGCGTAGTAGTCTTCTACAACGCTATCGCCAATATGCCATGCTGCCTCTGGGGAACATTTATGTTTATCTAAGGCAATAGCAAAAATTTGAGGATCGGGTTTAGCTGCACGTACCTGGGTAGCAATGGTGACGGAGGTAAAAAACTCTCTCAATCCCAAACTTTGCAATACTGAATAAATCCGGGAATCAAAATTGGATAGCACCCCCAAAGTAACTCCCAACCGCCGCCAGTTGATTAAAGCTGGTAAGACATCGGGATAGACAAACCACGGTTCGCCAGTGCCAAAGTGGATGTAAAGTTCGCTAAAAAAAGCTGAAAAGTCAGAAAATTCTTTGAGAACACCTGCACTTTCAAAAGTGTTCAGGGCAATTATCCGCCACCAATCAAACTCGCGTTGGGGAATATCTTGGAGTTCTGCATCTGGAAATATCGGCGGCGGGGCTGCTTTAAAGCTTTTGATGAAGGCTTTATTCAATGTTTCGGCTGGAACCGTCACACCAAATTCCTCAGCTATCTGACTATAAACTTTACCCACACTGCCTTTAACATCGAAGAGTGTACCCACAGCATCTAAAAAAATAACTTTCGGTTGTTCCATCAAAGTTTGAAGATTTTGAATGTGGAATTTTAGATTTTGGCTTGTTAAAAGCTTCTGTGGGTAGAGTCTAGCATCTCCTAAGTAAGTTGGCGGAAATAAACCAAATCATTGTTACTGGTCATTTGTCATTAGTCCCAATTCCCCATACTTCTCTACGAGAGGCTGCGCCCTAAGCGTAGCTATGCCGCAGGCTTTACGACTGCGCGGTAGTTGAGCGCAGTCGAAACTCAGTACAAGTTCCCCATTCCCAATTCCGAATTAAGTTACTTAGAAAGTGTCTCGATGATTGGACGCACTAGCCAATTAAAACCAACTTTGAGTTGATGGTCTAAAGTTGGCAACCTATATAAATAGGCAATCCGACGAGCGACGGATGCCAAGGGGCCATCTAGTTTAATTCCCAAACCAGTAAGGGTGGCATTGTTTTTACCCAATGTCATCATTTCTCCTAACTGTTGGTAGTGGAAAGGAAGGAGAGGACGATTAGTGAGACTTGCCCAAATATTCCAAGCAGTATAATCAGCTTGTTGAAAAGCCGCTTGTGCCGTGGCGGGGACTTGCTGTCCTTCAACATCATGACAGTCTGCTAAATCTCCCAAAGCAAAGATTTCTGGATGATCGATGACTTGTAGATTGGATGTAGTGTTAATTTGACCGCGCTGATTTTGCTTGAGGGGAAGAGATTTCACTACAGGCGCAACCTTATTTCCCACAGTCCAAATTACCAAATCTACGGGAATCGTGTCTAACTGGTTTTTGTACTCTAGGGTGATGCTATTTTGCTCTATTAATTCGACTTTGGTTTCTAAATCTAGAAACACGCCACGGGCATCTAAAGCTTTTTTTGCTGCTTCCCGGTTAAACTCTGGAGAAGTTCGCAAAATTTGATCGGCAATTTCAACGATCCGAAAGCGTCCTCTTTCACCGAGTCTGTCGGCTAACTTACAGGCTAACTCTACACCACTGTAGCCAGCCCCAATAATTGCTACCCGAATTTTATCAGCATCCGATTCTTCTAAAAATCGCAGGCGTTCTTCTAAGCGATAGGCATCAGAAATTGTGCGGAATGGGTAGCCGTAGGCTGCCGCACCGGGGACTAAATCTAGCGGTGTCTCACCTCCTAGTGCCAGTACTAAGCGATCGTAAGGGATTTCTGGCCCTTCATGTATGTCTACCCGTTGCTGCTCAATGTCAATTCCAGACACAACCCCTTGATAAAAACGCACGCCTGTGCCTTGTAAAAGTTCTTCAAAGGGTGGGGCAATTTCCCAGGTTTGCAGTTCGCCAGTGAGTAATTCGTAAAGTAAAGGGGAGAATAGGAAGCGATCGCTTTGATCTACCAAAACAATTTCGGGTTTTTGCGTAGATTCCCAAGGTAATTGGCTTAAGCGCAAGGCTGTGTAGAGACCACCAAAGCCTCCGCCAAGGATACAAATTCTAGAATTTTGTTGAGTCATCGATTTTATCTATAAAAGGATCAATACAAGCTGGGCAACTAACTTCAGTCTAGTCAGTTAAAGCGGACTTTTCAAAATCACATCAAGTTTTTGAGAGATTAATCATTAATGGTCACAGTTATCTAACGGTCGATTCGCTATATTTAACGGTTAACAGGCAACGGCTAAAAGGAGTTGAAGAGATGGAAATTAAGCCAACTGACCCATCGCTAGCACTCATGGAAATTCCCCCTGGCTATCTCAACATTATGGGTTACGTCGATCAGTCAGAAGTTAATGGCCCTGGTTGTCGTGCAGTCGTCTGGGTACAAGGTTGTCTTCGTGAGTGTCCTGGCTGCTTTAATACTAACTCCTGGTCATTTGAGGCTAACCAATTGATTGCTGTTGATACCCTTGCCGAGAATATTCTCAGCAATCCACGCAATATGGGTGTAACATTCTCTGGTGGAGAACCATTTTGGCAAGCAACTGCATTGGCATCTTTAGCTCGTAAAGTAAAAGCTGCTGGGTTAAATATAATGTCTTTTTCTGGGTTCACTCTCAAGCAACTACAGTCTCAATCTGCGCCGCCAGGTTCTCAAGAATTGTTAGAACAACTTGATATCTTAATTGACGGGCCTTTTGTCCAATCTCTGGCAATTAATTCTCCTAACTCTCCAGTTTCTTCTAGCAATCAACGGGTTCGTGTCTTAAACCCGGCTTTCCAAGACCAAATTACTTGGGCTAGCGATCAGATAGAAGTCCACATCCTCAAGGATGGTGGCCGCATTGTCACTGGTTATCAAGGTGGACTGGAATTAACGTAGAGGCGCAGAAGTAGGTCGATAGGAGGGAGTTAAAACTTGAAAGTTGAGCTTCTGAGGTTCAACGTTCACCTTCTGAGGCTCAACGTTCACCTTCTGAGGCTCAACGTTCACCTTCTGAGGCTCAACGCTCACCTTCTGAGGTTCAACGTTCACCTTCAGAAGCTCAACGTTCACCTTCAGAAGCTCAACGTCCACCTTCTGAGGCTCAACGTTCACCTTCTGAGGCTCAACGTTCACCTTCTGAGGCTCAACTTCCACCTTCAGAAGCTCAACTTTCATCTTTTGAGGCTCAACGTCTAAGTTTTAACTCCCCTCCCTCCTGCCTAATGCCCAATGCATCTGTGTTTGAGACGCATTATATTTAAAAAAAATGCATATCTAAATTTGACTAAACCATTTAAGACAATTTTTACTGAACACCGCGTACTTTGGGCTGTTTTACTCCTTAGTGCAGCACTGGTGATAACACTAGCGCTGTCGCTTTCTCAAGGAGCAGTACCTTTAAGTATGTCGGAATTTTGGCAAGCCATACTCCACAAAGGCGATCCGGTTAAACAGACAATTCTTTGGGATTTACGTCTCCCACGCATTACGGCTGCTCTCATTGTCGGCGCAGCTTTGGGAATGTCAGGAGCATTACTGCAAGGGATGTTACGAAATAGTCTTGCCGATCCATTTATTTTGGGGATTTCTGCGGGTGCTGGATTAATTGTGATTGTGATGATTGTGTGGCAAATATTCCCGATCGCAATTCCTTTAGCAGCGTGGATGGGGGCAATTTTGACTTCTGCGATCGTTATTTTACTCGGTCGTGCGGGTTCGGGAATTTCGGTTGAGCGGTTGATTTTAGGCGGTGTGGCGGTGAGTTCTTTGTTTGGTGCAGTACAAAGTACATTGCTGCTTTTAGCTGAAGATGGTCAAATTCAAATTGCGCTCAGTTGGCTGGTTGGTAGTCTTAATGGACGCGGTTGGCAAGAAATTTCGACGGCTGGCCCTTACATTATTGTTGCATTGATCGGGGGATGCTTACTGGCGCGATCGGTAAATGTGCTGGCTTTGGGCGATGATTTGGCTGTGGGTTTGGGGGTTTCGTTGACGCGATCGCGCTTGTTAATTGGTGGTGTCGCCACTCTCTTAGCCGCAGGTGCAGTCAGCATCAGTGGTTTGATTGGATTTGTTGGTCTTGTTGTCCCCCACGGTGTCCGCCTCATTGTTGGTACAGATCATCGCTTTGTTCTACCGCTTTCCGCCCTTGCCGGTGCATGGTTACTGACTTTTGCAGATTTACTCTCTAGATTAGGAGCAGTAGAACTACCAGTAGGTTCTGTCACCGCTTTGCTGGGTTCACCGCTATTTATCTGGTTACTTTATCGTCGTTCTGCTGGGTTTAATAAATTTTGAGCTAATCCGCTTAGATTAAAGCCAAAATTGTTTTCTAGCTTAGGTTGAGACTATAAAATAATATCCTTTACGCCTAAGTGTATAAAAAACCTGCCAAATTGGCTGTATAAGTTTGGTTGTCTTTGGTAAAGTATTAAAAGTAAATTACTTGTGGGCTATATATACCGAGCTTTACTATACTTTTAAAAGCATTTGGCTAAGTCTGCTCATTTTGCTTTGCTAACGGAATAATAAAAATTGCTGGTGTATTCACTACAACAGCAACAAGCAGAATGATCGGCTTTGGTTTATTTACTTCGTCAATTTTAAAATTGACGAGGTATTTTTATTTATTTACTTGCATTTATACCAATTACCCCCATAATTATTAGGGCGATCGACAAAACTTTGGTAAATGTAGCTGATTCACGAAACCAAATAATACCAATAATCGCAATTAGGACAGTTCCCAACCCAGCCCAGACAGAATAAGCCACGCTTACTTCAAGTCTCTTGAGAGCAAGAGTTAAAAAACTAAAACAAAGTCCATAAAAAACAAATATTAATACTGAAGGGACTAATTTAGTAAATCCTTCTGATAACTTCATGCAAGTTGTGCCTGAAACCTCAAAAAGTATTGCTGCGATGAGATAAATCCAACTTGTTGACATATCTTTTGTGAGCGGTTTGTTACCAGTCTTTTATTATCTCCATGAAAACAATAAAATACAACACTTTTTATTGATATTATTGATTGAGCAAATCCTCTAATACCAATTATTTGTTAAACTGCCCAAAATAATCTGGTTCAAACTTGCGGCAAAATAACCTGATTTAGGAACAATCTAAAATGTATTAGGTATATTATTGTTACTAACAAATAGGTTATTAATTCCGATGCTTGGCTTCTCAAATAAGCTAGGTATCTATCTACCTAATATTAGCTTATACCGTTTTTTTGTGAAGCTGCATATATTTACCCCCCGGCTGTCGCCGTCCCCCCTTGCCAAGGTGGGACTACAGGGGGGTTTTGTTATGTGCATCTTCATAGAGAATTGGTATTACAAGCACATTTTATAAATTATAAATTAGAGAATTATTAAATTCAAGTCTCTCTTGTCGAGTTTACCGAACCTCTCTAGTTCAGATTACCCTACATTTATTGTGGTTCGGTAATCATCATAAATCATGTGATAAAAACCGAATTTACACCACTTTTATTTTTAAATACTATGAAAAGCAAGGAAACAAATCCTCAATTAGTCGAACAGCAAACATACTGATTATACGAGGTAGAAAGATGGCATTAGTACGTTTGAACCCCTGGCAAGAATTGAACACAATACAACGTCAAATCAATCGTTTATTTGATGAAGAAACTTTACCATCTGCATTTTTAGAGAGAGGCTACTCTAGAGTTCCTGCTGCTGAGTTAAAAGAAACTGAAGATGCAATTCATCTAAAAGTGGAACTTCCAGGAATTGAGACTAAAGACCTGGATTTGCAAGTTACAGAAAATGCTGTATACCTCAGTGGTGAGCGGAAGTCTGAAGCTAAATCTGAAGAGAAAGGTGTAATCAAGAGCGAATTCCACTACGGTAAATTCCAACGTGTAATTCCTTTACCTACTCGGATTCAAAATACTAACGTCAAGGCAGATTATAAAGATGGCATCTTGAACCTAACGCTACCCAAAGCTGAAGAAGAAAAGAACAAAGTCGTCAAAGTTAATCTAGCATAATCTGGCTAATTTCTGCTTTATATCTGCTAGCTATTTATTAAACTAAATAAAAAGCGCTCCCTTTTTGGAGAGCGCTTTTTAGTGTGACTAACTGAGGCTATATAGATTTATTAGGAAAGTGCAAAATTTTAAATCTTGTAGAGTGTGTTATCGCCAAGAGTACGACATTACATCAGATTTTAGGTGCGCTAGGACAAATGTTCTAACTTACCTTACAATATTTGCTCTTTATTAAATCTACATTTCTTAGTTAACCGTTAAGCTCATCTTCTTGATTGGTTAGGATTACACAGTCAGAAGTTGGCTTGGCAACGCAGGTGAGAACCCATCCTGCGTCTATTTGATCGTCGTCTAAGAAGTTTTGATCTGATTGGTCAACTGTACCTGAAATCAGCTTACCAGCGCAGGTTGAGCAAGAACCAGCATTACATGAATAAGGCAAGTCCATGTCATTTTCTTCGTTAGCGATCTCTAAGATGTAATCATCTTCAGAAACTTCAATAGTTTTTTCTTCATCTGGAGTCTTTAATGTGACTTTATAAGTTGCCATGTAACAATCCCTAGCTAAATCTGAACTACATTGTTGATCCTACGGGTTTATGTGCTGCTAGTCTAGAGTTAAATGTGGTTGATTACTCTACATCCTGAAGTGCTTAGTGTGAATTGGAAGTGAGAGTAAAAAATTCTGCGATCGCTTCAGCAAATCCCTCAAATGAACTATAGTCCCTAGACACGATGGAGACATTCACACCCAACTTTCGCGCATTGGCAGTTGTATAAGGGCCAAAACATGCAACAATGCAACCTTCATAGTCACTTTGCGAGTTGACCATTGTCAAAAAGCTTTCTACTTCCGCCGTGCTACTAAAGGCAATGACATCAATCATTCCTTGATGTATCAGGTTTAATTCAATACTATAGATACTTGTGTTTAAGCCCTGTGTAATATATGTGGGTACGCGAATTACTTCTGTGCCCAATTGCTGCAAATCCGTAATTAAATTGGGTACAACATCAGGCTCAGGCAAACCAACAACTTCTGGTGCAGGTATCAGCACTTTTTTGTTATGAATTTGCGGAATTTTCGCTAATTCCGCCACAATTCCGGCTGGACTAGATTCTGTTGGAATTAAATCTACCTTGCCACAAAAAGACAATAGGCTTTCTGCATCTTTTCCCAAAGCACATAATTGGCATTTTTCTACCACAGATACAGGAATATTTAAATCATTCATCCGGTGAAAAAATGCAGTGATGCCATTTCTACTTGTGAAGACAATCCAATCAAATTCAGCTATATGGTTGAGAGCAGCATCTAACTTAGCGTAGTTTGATAAATAGCAGGTTTCGATAGTAGGCATGAAAACAGGTAAACCACCTTGTTTGATAATTTGTTCAGATAACCTATAAGCATAATTTCTCGGTGCTGTTACTAAAATTCTCTTGCCATATAGAGGTAACTCTCTAGATGGAGTAAGTATGTTGAGTTGTTTTGATTGGCTGTGCATTTGTTTATCAATAAATGATATAAGCTCAACCTTATCCAAAATAAGCATTGGGATTTAGATGGGGTTGACAGCAACAGATAAATTCCTGACTTCTTCACCGGCATCCTCGACTGAGTAGCAACTTTCCATTAGCCAGTCGATAAAGCCCTTCTGCTTCGATAATAGGGTCGCCTTTTTTCCAAGCACGTGATGTTGGTTCAATATTACGCACTTTACCAGTAGAATATGCTGAAATTAATCCACTCCCTGGACTATTACGTAAAGCACCAGAACCAGTGATGAAGAATGTACCACCTTGCTTGGAACTGCGTGAAATGCAACTATTGGCGATGAGTGCATTGGTATCGATGACGTTTGGAGATGCTCCAGTAAAACTGTTTTGAATGGAACTGGTATCGGGTGCGTTAATATTAGTGATACCTGAAACACCTAATTGAGAACTTGCAGTAATATCACTTTTTTCGGTCAGCTTTGTCCGCGACTCGATACCAAAGATACCTTGCGAGTTGATTTGGACTTTCCCACCGGAACCAGTGTATGCATTGGCGCTGATGTCGCTGTTTTCTTCGGGGATGGCGACGATAAATCTAGAGTTGATATTGATGTTACCGCCATTTCCACCAGCTTGGCTTCTACCTGCGGTGGTTGAAATTAAACCGCGATCGCGCAAAAATAATAAACCATTGATATCGAGGGTGATATTACCACCATTACCTGTATTTGTGAAAGAAGCAATACCGCTACCTTTACCAATAATTTCCAGAAAATTAGCCTTAATTCTAATATTTCCAGCGTCACCCGTACCGATGCTGCCGGAAACAATTTCAGCATCATCACGTACAATCAGGCGATTGGTAGTAATATCTATATCACCACCTTTACCATTAGCCCCTTCGTCAACTGATGATAGTAATCCATCTGCAAACTCACTATCTGAACCAGTCAGGATAATGTTATCAGCTTTTACCGTTAAATTACCTGCGTTTCCATTTCCCTGAGTTGCTGATGATATCTGTGATTCTTCTTGTACATTTAATAGTTGAGTTTTGATGCTGATATTGCCTGCATTGCCTTTAGCTTCACTGTCAACCTGAGTTCTGATACTACTACTTCCGCGTAAATCAATTTGATTGGCATTAATCCCAATATTTCCCGCATTACCTTGACCGAATGTAGAGGCAGAAATTTGTCCGTTATTGCTAAGGTTTAAGCGTCCTGTTATAACGTCAATGTTTCCCCCAGAACCAATTCCTCGCGTTTGTAATTCGGCAAATAAACCTGATGGTGCTGAACCATTTAATCCTTCTCCACCAACCCCATTAATATCAATAGAATCAGTAGCATGAACCACCAAATTACCCCCTTGTCCCTGCCCCAATAACACTGAGGTTGATATATTTCCACCATTACTCAATCGCAACCTTTCCGTGTCAATAGTTATTGTGCCACCTCGGACATCGGTATTACTTCCAGTAACATTCGAGGATAAGTTACTTATCTCATAAAAACCCCCGAACCGAGACAGAATTTCTTGTGTTAGAGGCTCAGACAAAAATTCTTCCGCAGCAACTTGGTCTAGTCTAGCCAACAACTGTTCTTTAGGTACGAAAATAAACCCATCCAATTCTACATCTTTGGCGCGGATAGTAATATTCCCGGCATTACCACTGCTTCTAGTGGATGTGCTCCTTATATTTCCTCCTTGACTGACAGTGACTCGCGGTGTTTCAATTGCTACATTACCTCCATTTCCTGAACCAGAAGATGTACTGCTTGATACATTGCTAGAGAAACCGCTAATCTCTACGTATTCACTAGCTTTAATAAAAATGTTAGCTGCATTTGCACTGCTAGAAGTATCTGTACTGATATAACCCGCATCTTTGAGACTGAGTCGCTGGGTTTCAATGGTAATATCCCCTGCTGTTGCTTGAGTTGTACTTCCAAATGGTGTAGCAATACCTGTAGATATATTACTTTTAGTCACCTCAACGGCATTCCGAGCCTGAATGAAAATAGAACCGACATTTCCACCACCAGATCCAGTTGCTGTTACTCCCTCCCCTAATAAATTATTTTGAAGTCGCAAAGTGCCTGTTTCAATCCGCAGATTACCTGTTGAACCCGAACTTAAGCTTCCGAGTCTTAAAGAGCCTTTATCAGTGATATTGACAGCATCTGTTGATCGCACAGTCAAGTTTCCTGCATTACCTGCACCTCCAGACCCAACAGAGACAAAGCCACCATTGATATTAACCGAGTCCGTAGCATTTAAAGTCAGGTTCCCTCCACTGCCTTGGCCAAAACTCAATGCAGAGAGAATACCGCTATTTTCTGCTATTCCATCTCCAGTAATTGCGATTTTCCCGGCATTGATGCTAATGTCGCCACCCCCACCCGTAGCAGAAGCGCTACTAGCAGATAAAATCGTACTGCTGTTAGCAAGAGTTACTGCATTGCTAGCTTGAATTTGAATATCACCACCCTTCGCTGTACCAGTAGTACCACTCTGAATTCCAGCGCCGTTATCTAAATTCAATTGAGTCGCATCAACAAAAATTGAGCCGCCATTGCTACCAAAAATAAATGAACTATTTAAGCCAATCTGACCCCCAAATAATTCAATTGCACTATTTCCAGTTGCAACGATAAAGCTGTCATTTGTTAAGTTGATGGGTGCGCGTCCGAAATTTTCTGGTAATTTAAAACCCAATGAGGAACCCTTGACATTTAGGCCAACAGTTGTATCTATCCCAACTGCTCCCAATTTAACTTGTCCATTTTGAGTAAACAAATAACTACCATCCAAGGTGATTTCACCGCCAATAAGTGCTAGTGTGCTACCAGAGCCAACACGTAAAGCATCAACAATATTTCCCTGTGAATTCAGAATTACTGCTTGGCTAGTAATATTTCCAGATTGTGAACCAAACTGCAAACCAACAGGTACATTGATACTCAACAATGGCTGCGGTTGTGGATTTGTAGCGCTAAACTCTACCCCATTGGGAAAAATTAAACTATTTGCTGTTGTCCCCAAAAAAGAACCTTGTATATCTAAACTGGCATTTTTACCAAACACAATGCCATTGGGATTTAGCAAAAACAAATTTGCATCGCCTAATACTCCCAATCTCCCAAAAATGTTAGATGAATTACCACCAGTAACGCGAGAAAAAATATTTGTTATCCCGTCTGGATTGGCGAAATAAACGCCTCGACCAACACCGACGTTAAAATCTTGAAAGCTGTGAAATAGGTTACTACTACGAGCCGCACCGCCATCGATAATGTCATTATTTCGATCGAAAGGAATGACTTGCGATCGCTCTTTCCCCAAGCTGTTATCGGGAGTTAACTGAGCAAAAGCAGGATGAATAGAAACTGCAACTGCTCCCACGCACCCCAACCATCCTGCGACGCTAAACCGCAAAATTTTCATAATTTTGAACGCCCTATTTTTCTATTACTGCCCAGATCCCCAAAAACTTTTACGAAGTTGGGGATCTAAATCATCATTTCTATTCGCAGAATTTTTCCAGTTAGCGATCGCTAACAATCTTTTGGAGATATTCGATGCGTTGCTGAGTATTTTTTTGATCTACGTCTTTACCTATCAATATTTCGGACTCTGCAAGGTTTTTAACTAAAGTTGCCCCGATCTGCCCTAGTTTACCATTATCAGTTCCTTTCAATGCTTCTTGGAGTGCTTCATACCATAGATCGTTTTCAGCATAATAATTTACGCTTTCGGAAATGCTAGTAAATTGGTTTTTAGCAAGTGGTTGAGGATCGATAACGGTAAATTCTGCACGTCTAACAATCGCGCCATTTTCACAGTCAATTGAGATTTGCCATGAATATGTTTTGCCCACTGTGAGTTCGGGGTAGTCGCGGGGAAGTTCTAGCTTGTTAACCCCGACTATTGTGGGTATTTCTTGAACTTTGCCAATTTGTTTAGGGTTGTTGCTTGAATCAAATTCAGCCAATCGGAATCGCACATTTTGGGAACTTGACATATACCAAGCTAACATTGGACGGGTGGAAGTGGTTTTACCAATATATGTCTGAGGTGCAAGCGGTGTCAGAGGTATACTGCCGTTACTTGGACATCCACGGGAACCACCTGCACGGGAATGTCCGCTAGCTGGTTTGCGATCGCGTGGTTTAAACTCAGCAAATGCTGGCACTGCTGTCATTAAAAAAACCATGCCCACAACTAAGCTTGTAAGTCTGCGGTTATTTCGCCAAAATCCAATATGTTGATGACTCATGGTAGATGTTGTTGATTGTAGGGTTATCTGAAACTTTTTAAATTCTTAATTTTTTCCCATTTCTATGAGAGATTGTTTTAAAAGTTGCTAGTTATGTATCAAATAGTTTTAGATCCTCCTAAATCCTTCTTAAAAAGGAGGACTTTGATTGCTTATTCCCCCATTTTTTAGGGGAGATAGGAGGGATAGTGATACAATTTGGTACTTTTTAAACATTCTCTGAGCTGAATCATGAATATAAAGTTTTAAAACTCAAATTCTCTCTTAAGTTTCCAACTAAGTTCACAGATAGTCCCGCAAGGAGAAAGTGATTCGCGTCGAAATTCTCCTCTTAATTGTTGAGCAAGTATTTTAGAATGCTTTGTGCCTTTATTTTCTAGTTTTGATGTGATTCCCGAACCATTATCTTTGACGGACAATTTATAGTTATTTAAACTACAAACACCTGATGCTTCTACACGCTTGACTCCTTGGGCATGTTTGCCAACATTACACAAAGCTTCTTCCAAAAAAAGGCAAACTCCGCGTTTGTCTTCCATACTTAAATATTTATCATCAATTGGGTCAAAATTGCGAATTTTAACTTTTAATGTTTTAAAATTTTCAAAATCCTTCCGTTCTAAGGTACTAGAATAAACTTCATATAACAAATCGTGAAGTGGTCGATTCAATTCAAGAATTAATCCGCTACCTAAACGCAAACTCTCTTCTGTAGTTAATGCTTCGAGTTTGAGAAATTCGCCAATCTCTCTAATCTCCCGATCGAGTTTTTCAAATTGTCCTAGCAATTGCTCGTAGGAGATATCTTTAGCACGTAGATGCTTTAATCCATAAGCGAGGGTTTGCAAAGGGCCATTATGAATTACGGTAAAAGTGTTTTGAATGGTGTTTTGACGTTCGTGAATTTGCGATCGCAAGAATTTATCATGCTGATAAAATGCAAAGGCACTCAAACCTACGCCATTTACGGCTAATACAAGCAAACCCGGTGTTACAGGAATCCATACACCCCACACCCACAGCATTATATACCCGCAGCTAAACAGACAAAATCCCGCTACACTCACACTCAGTATATTTTTCCAAACAGATTGGGTCAGCCGTCCGATCGTAATCGGCAAAAACCCCCAAATCAATATCCATGTATACTCTCCAATATCTCCCCAACTGTGCAACATTGGGCGACCATCCATTACAGTACTCAAAATTTGACTGATAACATGAGCGTGATAGTCAATGCCATAAATTTGACCGCTTAATTTTAAGCCAGGCAAGGCAGATGTATAAATAGCATCTCCTGTACTCAGGTTGCGGTTGCCAACTAACACAATGCGATCGCGCAGCAATTCTGCATCAACTTGACCATTGAGAATATCGCGTAGCGACACAACATTAAAAGGTTGCTCACTGTTGCGGAAGTTCATTAAAATTGACAATCCCCCATCATCAACCCTGACGTATCCGCCAAAATTATGGGTAATTCGAGGTAATTCAATCCCACGGAAGTTGATTGTATTCGGGTCATTTTTCCCCGTTTGCAACTCAATTCCTTTTGCATTTAAATACTTAGTAACTAACCGTAATGCTAAAGAATATTTATCTTCGTTGATATTTTTAGGATTCGGCGTATACAACAAATAGCGTCGATTTTTGCTATCCTCATCATTAGGTAAATCAACAAACCCAACTCCTTCGGGTCGCAAGCTCTGGGGTGGTGAAGTTTCTGCCGGGGGTAAAATTTTTTCAATGCCAATAATATTAGAATTTGACCGTAATATATGCGCTAGTTGTTCGCCACCAGGTTCAACAGGAACATTTTTGAAGATATCCAAACCAATAGCTAGGGGTTTATAAGTTTCCAGCTTGGTGAGCAACTCTGCAATCTTCTCATCTGGAATTGGATACTGCTTAATCCATGCAATATCCTTTTCATCGATACCCACAATTACTACACGTTCATCAAGTTTTTCTACCGGACGTAGACGTAACATCGTATCGAGAAGCATCCATTCCCAAGATTGCATTCCCCCAGTTATTCGGATCAACATCACCACAAATAGGACTATAATCCCTGGAGGTGCAGCCAGCGACCACAACCCAAATTCTTGGCAAATACGATTCCAGATTCCCCTTCTCATTTAATTTAATTTAGGATTAATTTTCCCTATATTTACAGCATATTTAAAGTATTTGAACGAAATTTGTTGTAGATGCACAGCAATGCTATACCTCTAGCATGTAGTCTATTTACAGCTATTTTCAGATAAATAGACCAGCCGTTGTAGAGGCAATTCATGAATTTCCCCTACAACGGATGTGGTTCAGATACATGCAGTGCTGTGAGTGAAAATAGCTGTAATTAATCAATTAAACCTTCTTCACGGGAACGAATTTCGGTGAGGATTCGCATATTCTTACCACTTTGCTTGCAGTCTTCAGGATACACCCCCAAAACATCCTGAATCTTCGTCCAGTAAGTACGTACCGCTCGCTCCGATTTATACATTCTGTCTGCGATCGCCTTATCTGTTAAACTCTCTTCAAAAGCCAAACGCAACACATCCAACCATTCCGGCTTGAGTTCGATTCCTGTTTTGATGTCTTTGGTGTGAGTTGCACCTTGGAGTGCTAAATTAACCCGCATGAGCATTTCATCTTCGGGTAATCCTTTATCTGCGATCGCAAACCCACCTTGATGATTATCAATCTCGTGTTTAATTCTGACTAATGCCTTCACATAACTAGTTTGCACTATGAAATTCTGATGGGGATATTCTTTAAGCAAAGTTTGCAACAGCTTAATTCCGGTATCAATTTCTGCTGTCTCCCCTTGGCGATCGGGAATTGATAAATCCATCACAATCAAGTCAAACTGGTAACATTGCACTTGAGAAAATGTATCTTTTGCCGTCTGAGCCTTGATAATAGTAGCTTCAGGATACTTTCGACTTAAGACATCAAGAGTACCAGTCAAAATTAGTTGGTGGTCATCAACAACAAGAATACCGAGCTTCTTTTCCATTCTTAAATGCCCATAAACTTGATGTTCTTTCAAACTTTTCATCACCATATTTTTATCCAAATTAAAAGTTTTTTATGCTTTACTACTCAATACTTGGCTATTGCAGGTAATATTTAAAACAGCACTCTTTTAAATGTCCTCTTTAAACTCTCCGCCTATTTTAATTTGAGATGAATGCCCTACCTATGCAGAAAAGTGCAAATAATGCCGAGAGGAGATTGTTCATCACTACTAGCTTATTTTTAATTCATGCACTGAGAAGGTTCTGGGGATCTGGATATTGTAGTATGATTTATTGACGATGACAAAACCCGCGGATGTCAGCACCAAACGCTTAATTAGCCTTGCACCCGACAACTGGTGAGATGGGTAACTCAAATTCCTGACATTACAGTTGGGGAAATTCTTAACTCGGAATTTCAATGGATAAGTAGGGAAAGTGATGTTTTAATCCGCGTTGAAAGTCCCCTAAATGGAGAATTTCTAGTTCTCACCGAATTACAATTACGCTATAACTCCAAAATGCCCCGCCGAATGCGCGCGTATGCTTCCTTAGCGGAAGAGAAGTATAATTTACCGATTTATCCTGTACTAATCAACATTCTAAAAGTAAGCGACACGCAAATTCCCACAACCTACACATCGAATGTTGCAGGTTTACAATCACGTCAAGATTATCGCGTCATTAATTTGTGGGAAGTTGATGTGAATATTGTTTTTGAACAACCTTTACCATTATTGCTTCCCTTTGTACCAATTCTCAAAGGTGGCGAGAATGAATCCATAATCCGGGAAGCATTGCAAATTTTGCGTAGAGATGAACAATTAAACCAACTAGAAACAGTTTTGCTACTTTTGTACTAGAGAGTGCCTTAGTTCAGGAAATCATGAGGTGGGATATGGCTGTGTTGCGCGAATCACCTTGGTATCATGAAATTTTACGCGAAGGAGAAGCTCTTGGGGAAGCCCGTGGGGAAATTCGTGGAGAAGTCTGTGGAATTCAGACGGGTCTTGAGACGTTATTAGAGATAAAATTTGGCAATCCTGGCTTGGAATTAATGCCAATTATCTATCAAATTAAAGATTTACAGCAATTGAAAGCAATTCAACAAGCCATCAAAACCGTAAATTCCGTTGAGGAATTGAGGCAGCTTTTATAGTATAATTACTTGGTTATCAAGGTAGCAAGTTGCAGCTTCCTTCTCAGCAAGATGAAGGTGGGCACAAGCAGAAATATCGAGCGTCTAGCTCGTTTTATAAACTGGACGGGCTAGAGAGCCACTCCAGCTAAGATTGAAAGTTATGGGCGTTGTAGTTTCTTCACTAATTCGACGGGGTAGTTTGCAGATAACGGTGGCAATTTCCCGTTCTAAGTTCTGTACACCCGTGCATCTGGGGTATTCCCGAACGATCTTTTAGATCGGTGCGATCGCCTTGCCAGTATATATAAAGTAGGCGTTGCAGAATATAAATATCAATTAGTGCGATGGCGTACCCGCCCGCCATCGCATTTTCCGCAATTCCCAATCCCTAATTAAATTTTTCTAATAATCATTCTCTATTTTGTGGCATAAATTTAGTGAATGCGGATGATATGTACATAGCAGCATTGATCACTAAAGATTGATTTATGAATAACTCCACCCATCAGCTAGACGATTTCGCTTTAACATTACCGATTCCCCAATTAGCTCGCATCACTGCCCAGAAATTTGCTAACCAACAGCCAAATGCGGAAAAAGCAGAGCAAGTTCGGCTGAATACGCTAGCTGTGTGGGTGGTGAATGACTACTTGGAAATGATGGATATTCCTACCAACCTCCAAGCTAGCGACAGCTGGAACCCCGTCATGCGGCTCTGTGGAAATGTCGCTGACTTAGAATTGCCCTCAGTTGGCCGTCTAGAGTGTCGCCCTGTCCATCAGCATCAAGAGATATGTTTCATTCCCCCAGAAACTTGGGAAGAACGGGTGGGTTATTTAGTAGTTCAATTTGATGAATCACTCCAAGAAGCAAGGCTGCTTGGTTTTATAGCTAGTGTCGCAACTGAAACACTGCCTTTAAAACAACTGCAACCATTGGAAGCGTTTATCGACCACTTGGGAGAATTGCGTCAATCTCCAGTTAGTTCACTCGTGAATTTGAGTCAATGGTTTACTGGTATATTTGAGGCAGGTTGGCAAACTATTGAATCTTTGTGGAACTTGCCGGAACTCAGACCAGTTTATGCCTTTCGTAGTACCGAAACTTTAGAACTCAATGCCCTCAATCAACCAGAATCAATTACTAAACGGGCAAAACTAATTGATTTAGGTATCCAAATCCTTAACCAACCCGTTATGTTGATTGTGGAAATCAGCCCAGAAAAAGATCGGCAAACCAGTATTCATCTGCAATTGCACGCCACTGGAAATCAAATCTACTTACCACCCGGAGTTCATCTCACCGTTCTAGATAGTTCGGGAGCAGTATTTCTAGATGCTCAATCGAGAAAATCAGACAACTACATTCAGTTACAGTTTCGCGGTGAACCTACAGAACAATTTAGTGTTAGGGTAGCCATTAATGATACTAGCATTACTGAGCATTTTCGGATTTAAAACATCCAGTTATTTTCCCTCTTTGTCGGTAATTTATTAAGTGCTAATTGGTTAATTAAAAATTAAAAATTCAAGCCAGTTTTGGGGATTTTGAAAAAAGTCTGCAAAAGCGTATGGAGCTTGTTATGAGACATTAGAACAGGGGATGATTTTGCACAGAGGGTATAGTGACGGTCATGGGTAAGTTAGTGGTTCTGAAATTCGGAGAAGGTAGTTTTGAGCAGGGGTTTGCTGTCACCCTCCAAATTGGTGAAGAACACGAGCGGGCGGCAACAGAAATCACGGGAAAACTACCTTCATTTCCCGAAATGCCTCTTTACTATAGTCATTGGCAGTCTAGTTATCGGCAGATAGGCAATCGTTATCGTCTCCATGCTGACAAAATGCAGGTGACGAATGTCTCAATGATTCAAGACTGCGAAAACACTTCCCATATCTTAAAGGCCCGCTTTAATACCTGGTTGCGAGCAGAAGAATTTCGCCCTTTAAGGGAAAAATGGTTAGAAAGATTGTCGTCCGAAGAAGAAGTACGAGTAATTTTGCAAACAGAAAATAGCCAATTGCAGCTATTGCCTTGGCATCTGTGGGAGTTGTTAGAACGCTACCCCAAGGCTGAAATTGCTCTTTCTTCTCCATCTTACGATCGCATTCACAAGCCACGCCCAAAAAATCCATTAGTCAATATTTTGGCAATTGTGGGCAATAGTCAGGGGATTGATACTGAGGCCGATCAAGCTTTACTCCAACAATGTGGTAACGCAGAAGTCTGCTTTTTGGTAGAACCACAACGTAAAGAATTAACCGAGCATCTTTGGGGCAAAAACTGGGATATTCTCTTCTTTGCTGGGCACAGTTCCAGTAACAAAAATGGAGAAAGTGGACGAATTTACCTGAATAAAACTGATAGTCTAACTATTGGCGAATTAAAATATGCTCTGAAGAAAGCTATTGAGAACGGATTGCAACTAGCTATCTTCAACTCCTGTGATGGATTAGGATTAGCGCGGGAATTGGCTGATTTGCAAATTCCTCAAATAATCGTCATGCGTGAACCAGTCCCAGATCAGGTTGCGAAGGAATTCTTAAAGTATTTTCTCCAAGGCTTTGCTGGTGGCGAGTCTTTATATCAAGCGGTACGCCAAGCACGGGAACGATTGCAAGGACTTGAGGATCGATTTCCCTGTGCAACTTGGCTACCAATGATTTGCCAAAATCCAGCGCAGATACCACCCACTTGGGATGAATTAAGGTCTACAACAAAACCTAAAGCTACATCGAATTTCGTTTTGTCTACAAAACGCAGATTAGCAACAACTTTGTTATCCAGTTTGGCGATTACAGGTTTGGTTTTTGGGGTGAGATGCGTAGGATGGCTAGAAAGTGTAGAAATTCCCGCCTTTGACCAGATAATGCGATCGCGCCCTGCGGAGCCACTAGATTCGCGTCTGCTGGTAATTGCAATTGATGATGACGATCTGGCAATTCAAAGACAGAATAATGAGTCCTTGATTGGAGCTTCCATTTCTGAAAAATCTCTTAACAAAGTATTGGCAAAACTGAATAAATATCAACCCCGCGCGATCGGCTTGGATATTTACCGTGATTTTCCAGCCAAACAACCAGATTTAATCACTCGTCTTCAAAAAACTCAGAATTTGGTTGGCGTATGTAAAGGAAGTGATAGCACAACAAACATCACTGGTATTAAGCCAGCACCAGAAATCCCCACAACAAATCTGGGATTCAGTGACTTTATTCACGATTCTGATGGAGTTATCCGTCGCCATCTCCTGTTCATGAACCAGGAGCCGACATCGTTGTGTCCTGCTACCTTTGCATTCAGTCTACAACTAGCCTCCTTGTATCTGCGTCCTTCAGGAATTCAACCAAAGTTCACCCCTGAAGGGAATTTGCAACTCGGTAAAACTATTTTTCCGAATCTGAAGTCTCGCACTGGTGGCTATCACGATATTGATGCTAATGGCGGTCAAATCTTACTTAACTACCGTTCTCCAAAACAGATAGTCCAACAGGTGAAACTAACCCAATTTTTAGCTAGTCCAATTAACCCCAGTGCTATTAAAGACAGAATTGTTTTGATTGGTGTGACAGCAAAAGGGGATTCGCCAGACACTTGGCCTACACCCTATGGCGCTCCTTTAGATGAGCAAATGCCAGGAGTGTTAGTACAAGCCCACATGATCAGCCAGATCCTCAGTGCTGTGCAAGATGGGCGGCCATTGCTGCGGGTTTGGTCGCTGTGGGCTGAGGTGGCCTGGATTTGGGTTTGGTCTTTGGTAGGAGGGGTTTTGGCTTGGCGAAAGTTTTCCTTCCCTTGGTTGGCATTGGCAGTTAGCATTACCTCTGGTGTTCTCTATATAGTTTGCTTTGGTTTTTTAATTTCGGGTGCATGGGTGCCATTTGTCCCGTCCATTTTGTCGCTAGTAGCTACGGTTAGCCTGCTGTCAATTTATAATTCAGCAACAAAAGTACAGGTAGAGAATGGGCAATAGGGAAAGATTTTTTTGATTAAATTTTTGGATAAGCAGCAGATAAATCTACCAGGCTTACATAGTTCAAGAAGGGTTTTTATGAAATCAAATTCACAACCGATAAAGCTGTTTTTAGTAGTAGCTTTTAGCTGTACCAATTTATTAGTTAGCCTAACTCCAGTACTGGCTAAACCAAACGTCGGTTCTTCAACTAGTGATGCCTACGGCGGTCTAAGCCTACGCTCTGAAGCTAAAACAAGCCATACTAAATCCACAACCTTTAATCAACCTGCAATTCCATCTGGTCCTCCTCCTGGAGGCCGCGTTCGTGGTGGAGCGAAGCGCAGCATACCGGGATGTCAAATTACTAAACATGACTTGACTGCTTTAGTGTCCTTTACTCAGGAAGCTAACTCAGTAATCAATGTCTGGGGAAAGACAACGCTAGAACACCCAAGTTGGTTTTTCTATGTACCATATACCAAAGATTTTCCTTATGCAGTTGAATTTGTGCTGCAAGATCAAGACTCTAACGAGATTTATAAAAAACTGATCGTTCTACCAGAGAAAGCAGGAGTCATCAGTGTGTCTCTACCTACCACTTCTCCTGGCTTGGCACTAAACAAACAATATCGCTGGTTTTTCACCATTAGCTGTGACCAGGAAAAGAATTCTCCCCCGACTTACGTAGAAGGGGTAATACAAAGAGTCGAACTCAATCCCGCCGTAGTCAAAGAGCTAGAAACGACAGAACTTTTAAAGCGCTATACTATCTATGCCCAAAATGGGATATGGTACGACGCACTTAGCACACTGGCTCAACTGCGCCAGAAAAATCCTAAAGATGCAAAATTACAAGCAGAGTGGCAGAATTTGTTAGGCAGCATCCATTTAGATGATATTGCAGCAGAACCGATTTTTTGGGAGCAACCTTAGACTAAGAAACACATTTCCTTCCAGAGCAACTAAGTAGTTAGTGTTGCTGAATGCAAGTATGAAGAGATGGAAGCTGTTTACGGACGCGCTCGCTTCTGTTATGCTGCACCAATTTCGGCTTCATGAAACAACAGTTTCTATTTCACATTCTGACGAAGACTTTGCTCCTGGAAGTAGTCGCGCCAGCTTTCGGATAAGGCTTCAAGTTGAGCCGCTTGGTGAAGTAACTCTGGATTGTTCTGCTCACGAGTATAAAGCTGAGTGTAAAGGTAAGCAGGCACAGAATTTCTGTGCTGATCTAGAGCACCATCGCTAAAGAATTGTTAACTACAGCTATTGCCAAACTGAACAAGTCTGTTCTGTAGGTTCTGGAGCAGTGGAATCTGCTATTAAGCTTCTTGGTACAAGGATTAAAATTTCTGGAGCGCAGTGGAAAGTTGACAACGTTAATTCAATACTTTCTGTTCGTTATGCTTACCTCAACGTAACACTTGCTATTTGATGTTTTCGCCAAAAAGGGATTCTTTCACTAACCCTTGCCTAAAAAGAAATATCGTGATTTTAAAATTCCTGAGTTGTGAGTTTCTTATAAGATAGAAGATTTATTTTCTGCTGCCTCAATAAAGGCCTCAAACTGTCCATCAGGTGTCCATTGAATAGCCCCATCGCGTCCCGTAAAAAATAGTTTCGTTTGGCTTTGATTTAGTTCAGATAAAACCTTTGGATCAAAGTTAACAGAAGAAGCGATCGCCACTTGTGGTTGCAGAGCAATAACTAAATCTTTTAATGACTGAGGGGAACACCACAGGACTTGTGGACGAGGCAAGCTCCCATTTTTGACTAATTGCTGTACCTCTTTTGACTTGACATTACCGACTAATAACCAATTCTGATCTAAAATTTGCAATTGTAAGATGGGTAATTGGGCGTTGATTAACTGCGCCACTATTGAACCCGTTTTGACAGCTTGACCAACTGCCATTGGTTGATAAAATCCCTGATGCTTTTGTAATTCCTGTTGAATTGCCTGAGTTGCAATAGAATTTTCTGGATTCGGGGAATATTCATAAAAATTTTTGATTGGTAAACGTTGCAATAATTCCAACCAAGCATTACTTTCATTGCCTTGAAAATCAGTTGCGATCGCCCAATTGATTTGATTTACACCCTGCTGTTGTAAAAACGGTAGGATTGTAAAACGTCCAGTCCCTTCATCGCCACTATTAATTACAGTTACAGTCCCTCTTTCTTGAACAACTATAATTGGTTCCGTACCAGATTCTAATACCGTTATCCTAAACAATGTATTTGTAGAATGCCAAAGAGGGATGAATACTAAACCAATCACAATCACATTAGCAACCCACCACCGTCGTTGCCACCAAGGAACTAGCCAAACCAGTATAATCAGTGCGTAAATCGCCAGAAGCTGCCAAATAGATATGCTGCCTACAGCAACAGAATTTCCTGGCAATTTGCTAAAAAATTCCACTAATTTAATTAGCCAGTCTGTCGGGTAATGTAACACCGCTGCGAGGAAGCTTCCTGCCTGAGTCCAAATTAAACCTACTAAAGCACTAATGATTCCACCTATACTAATGATTGAAATTAACGGAGTACTAACCACATTCAGCAACAAACTATAAGATGGTACAACCCCAAAGACGGAAAGTTGTACAGGTAAAGTCCAAAGAGTTGCAGCAAGGGGAACGGCAATCAAAGAAGCGATCGCAGGTGGTAACCATACTAGGCGGTTGACTAATGCGGGTACTGTTACGATTAAGCCCAGCGTTGCTAAAAAACTCAATTGAAAACCTAAATCCCAAATCCATAGAGGATTAAACACTAATAATAGAGTTGCTGCTAATAAAAGCGAACCCAACTGTTTTACCTTTCTTTTTAATAGCAGCCCAACTAATGCCGCAAAACCCATAATTACGGCTCTGAGAACCGCAGGTTGAAAACCAGTTAAACTCAGAAAAATGATTAGAGCCAAAAAACCAAGGGTAAATTGCGTTCCTTTTTTTGCCCCCCTTGTTAACTGTAAAATCACACTTAAAATCAAAGAAGTTTGGAACCCGGAAGCTGCTAAAGCATGAGCTAATCCTGCTTGCACAAATAAGTCGCGGATATCGTAGGGTAGATCAACAGCTTTGCTTCCCAACACCATTGCACTGACAAGAGGTCCTTCAGGAATACCTAGCCAACGAACTTGCGATCGCACAATTCGCTCCCGAATTTGCCACCATCCCCATTTACGCTCCTGATCCAAAACATTTATTTGTCGCCCAATCAAACCAGCAAATGTTCCTTCCTGCTTAAGAAACTTCTGAAAATCGAAACCACCAGGATTGGAAGCCGCCTTTGGTTTGTACAAAATTCCAGTCACAGCAATTTGTTGACTAGGGTATAACCCAGTCGCCTGAAGTATAGGCACTGTCACATACAATTTGCCCGTTACTCCTTTTGGGACACCTGCTGAACCTTTTTCGTTTTTGACCTCATCTATCTGAGTTGCTTCCAGCCAAAATTGTCCTCGCTGACTGCGAGTTAAGCGAGGATTACTCGCCACTTCTCCACGAACAATCACAAGTTGTTCTTGATTACTGCTATTTCCAGGTGGAACAAACTGACTAATATCTTTTGCACCTGGTTGCGGCACTCGCCATTGAAAATATAGAGTTGCCAATAATCCTACTAAGCCAGCAGCTAGCCATATTCGAGGATGGGGATTAGTTTGCCAGGTATTAGGCACTGCCTTATTTTTGCTTCCAGCCTTTTCTGCTTTTTGGGCAAGTTGTTGTGAACTAGTGCGTCTTCTAAAAAGAATTGCTCCCAGTATCCCCAGAACTAAAATCCACACACCACCCCAAGGAACTGCTGTAAACAGCAACCCAAAAATGTAGCCAAGACAAATAATTACACCACTGGTTTGAATCATAAGATTTTTTGTAAAAGCACCTGACACCCAGAATTCGCAGTTGACTTAAAAATAGCTAGTACTCTGTCAATAAATAATTGATGGATAAATTCCTTCTAGAGACGGCGATTTATCGCGTCTCTCTAACCGTCAAAATGAATTTGGCAGACCACTAGAGTAGCAATAGAGAAAATTTGGCGTTGCTGAATTTGGCAATGAAATTCAAAAATCAAATATTCCAAACTCTTATTATCTGCGGCTGGAGTACCTCCGCGTAAGCTTTTCATCTCTTTGATAGACATCTTTGAAAGATTTTGATGCTTGTGGTGAAGTATAGTCCATCAAGTTTATACGAACAAAGCCCGCCTGTGCGGGCCTTATCTTGTAGCCTTAATCTTCCGGATTCAAGATTTAACGGTATTTCTGACCTTTAGCAATAGCTACATGATTAAAGATATGCCTAGCTTATCAGAATGCAAAATCAAAGGTTTGCTAACCTGCGGAGGCAGATTTTGTCTGTGTAGCCGCGACTTCGACTTGCCCAACAGGTATGGCTGGTTTTAAATCTTTGAGCAACGGAAAACCCAATTTCTCCCTTTGCTCTACATATAAATGAGCAACCTTCCTAGCCAAATGCCGAATCCTGGCAATATAGCGAGTTCTCTCCGTCACCGAAATCACACCTCTAGCATCCAGTAGATTAAACGTGTGCGAACACTTCATTACATAATCCAAACTGGGTAACACCAAACCCTTCTTCGTTAACTGAGTAGCTTCCTGCTCATACAAACTAAACAGTGTCAGCAGCAATTCAGGATTAGACGCTTCAAAATTGTATGTACTCTGCTCAATCTCATTTTGCAGAAAAACATCACCATAAGTAATATTGTCCGTCCAGTGAATCTTAGTAATTGCCTCCACTTGCTGGAGATACATTGTCAGTCGCTCTAAACCATAAGTAATCTCAATCGACACAGGACGGCAATCGATTCCTCCACACTGTTGGAAATAGGTAAATTGAGTAATTTCCATCCCATCTAACCATACTTCCCACCCAGTGCCCCAAGCTCCCACCGTCGCATCTTCCCAGTTATCCTCTACAAACCGAATATCGTGGTCTTCAGGACGAATACCTAAAGCCCTTAACGAATCAAGATAAATCTCTTGAATATTATCTGGCGACGGCTTGATCAGAACTTGGTACTGATAATAGTGTTGGAAGCGATTGGGGTTTTCGCCGTACCGTCCATCTGTAGGACGACGACAAGGTTCAACGTAGGCAACAGCCCACGGTTCCGGTCCCAATGCTCTTAAAAATGTCTGCGGGTTCTTAGTACCAGCCCCCTTCTCAATATCGTAGGGCTGGGCGATGAGACAACCGCGCGTGCCCCAGAAGTGATGCAATAAACTTATTACCGATTGAAAATTCAAGCTTCCCCCTTTGTGACTGAAGACAATGCATAAACCATTGTTGCCTAGAAGCCGTGGGTGTGGGGAGTTTCAGGGGACAAAGAAACGGTCCAAAAGAATTTTGGAAAAATAGTTGACACAAGGAGAAGTGTTCGCTATATTGAATAAGTGCCTGAAGCGGAGAGCTTAAAAGCGACCTGCAAAAAGGGATACCGAACCTTGAAAATATTATAGTTTGAAAGCAATTATACAGCAAGTGTATTGCGTCAAGAAAATAAAGATAACTAAGCTGAAGTTAAAAAAGAGCAGCTAAATTGAGCTATAAAGCTTTCCAATTCAAAACGGAGAGTTTGATCCTGGCTCAGGATGAACGCTGGCGGTATGCTTAACACATGCAAGTCGAACGGTGTCTTCGGACACAGTGGCGGACGGGTGAGTAACGCGTGAGAATCTGGCTCTAGGTCTGGGACAACCACTGGAAACGGTGGCTAATACCGGATGTGCCGAGAGGTGAAAGGTTAACTGCCTAGAGATGAGCTCGCGTCTGATTAGCTAGTAGGTAGTGTAATGGACTACCTAGGCGACGATCAGTAGCTGGTCTGAGAGGACGATCAGCCACACTGGGACTGAGACACGGCCCAGACTCCTACGGGAGGCAGCAGTGGGGAATTTTCCGCAATGGGCGAAAGCCTGACGGAGCAATACCGCGTGAGGGAGGAAGGCTCTTGGGTCGTAAACCTCTTTTCTCAGGGAAGAACACAATGACGGTACCTGAGGAATAAGCATCGGCTAACTCCGTGCCAGCAGCCGCGGTAATACGGAGGATGCAAGCGTTATCCGGAATGATTGGGCGTAAAGCGTCCGCAGGTGGCAATGTAAGTCTGCTGTTAAAGAGTCTAGCTCAACTAGATACAAGCAGTGGAAACTACATAGCTAGAGTACGTTCGGGGCAGAGGGAATTCCTGGTGTAGCGGTGAAATGCGTAGAGATCAGGAAGAACACCGGTGGCGAAGGCGCTCTGCTAGGCCGTAACTGACACTGAGGGACGAAAGCTAGGGGAGCGAATGGGATTAGATACCCCAGTAGTCCTAGCCGTAAACGATGGATACTAGGCGTGGCTTGTATCGACCCGAGCCGTGCCGTAGCTAACGCGTTAAGTATCCCGCCTGGGGAGTACGCCGGCAACGGTGAAACTCAAAGGAATTGACGGGGGCCCGCACAAGCGGTGGAGTATGTGGTTTAATTCGATGCAACGCGAAGAACCTTACCAAGGCTTGACATGTCGCGAATCCTGGTGAAAGCCGGGAGTGCCTTCGGGAGCGCGAACACAGGTGGTGCATGGCTGTCGTC